>JBMOQT010000026.1:0-21368 GCA_049320945.1 Pseudomonadota bacterium | reverse complement strand
GCCCGGCCAACCCTAACGTCTCGCGCTCCATCCTGTTCGGCTATGCCATCCCCTTTACGCATACGGGAGCTCGTGCCACCTACGTGTTCAGCGACGCGCTAAGCGTGATGGTCGGCGTAAACGAGGGTTGGGACACCTTCAAGGACACCAACAACGATCTGACCGCCGAACTCGGACTGCTCTGGGTCCCCAGCAAGATGTTCTCCCTGGCCGCCCAAGCCTATAGCGGCAAGGAACAACTATTCAACTATCCGACCATCAGCTCAAGCAAGGGAACGCGCAACCTGATCGACCTGGTCGGCACCGTCAACGCCACCGACAGGCTGAGCTTCACCTTCAATTACGACTACGGTACCCAGGATAACGCTTCGACCGTGGCCCCCAGCGGCGCCGGCAAGGCCAAGTGGACCGGCCTGGCAGGCTACGCCAACTACCAGTTCAACGACCAGTGGAAGCTTTCGTTCCGTGCCGAGTACTTCGACGACAAGGACGGCTACCGCACCGGAGTGGTGCAAAAGTGGAAGGAAGCCACGTTGACCCTGGCCTATGTGCCTCCGGCCGTCAAGAACCTGGAACTGCGTGCCGAACTGCGCGGGGATCGTTCCAACGTCGCTTCCTTCCTGGACAAGGACGAGGCTACGGCGAGGAAATCCCAGAATTCCTTCGGCCTGCAGGCTCTCTACAAGTTCTAGGCCCAGGCATGCGCCTGCCAATCGGTACCGAATTACTTGCTCCAAGGAGTCAGCCATGAAACTGGTAACCGCAATCATCAAGCCCTTCAAGCTCGACGAGGTGCGCGAGGCGCTCGCCGCCGTGGGCGTGCAGGGCATCACCGTCACGGAAGTCAAAGGCTTCGGACGGCAGAAGGGGCATACCGAGCTCTACCGGGGCGCCGAGTATGTGGTGGACTTCCTGCCCAAGGTCAAGGTCGAGGCCGCGATCAAGAGCGAGCTGCTCGACCAGGTGATCGAGGCCATCGAGAAGTCGGCCAGCACCGGCAAGATCGGCGACGGCAAGATCTTCGTCTTCGACCTCGAACAAGTCATCCGCATCCGCACCGGCGAGACCGGCGTGGATGCCCTGTAGGGAGAAAGGCTCATGAGAAAATTCTTCGCAATCCTGCTGATGACTTGCGCGGTGGCCTTGGGCGGCGCCGCCCAAGCCCAGGACAAGCCGGCGCAGCCGGCGCCCGCAGCCCAGGCCGCTCCCGCTGCCGCGCCAGCGGCCGCCCAGGCGCCGGCGCCCGTGCCCAACAAGGGCGACGTGGCCTGGATGATCGTCGCCACCGTGCTGGTGATCCTCATGACCATCCCCGGCCTGGCCATGTTCTACGGCGGCCTGGTGCGCTCCAAGAACATGCTGTCGGTGCTGATGCAGGTGTTCGTGATCTTCTCCATGGCGGTGGTGCTGTGGTGCATCTACGGCTACAGCCTGGCGTTCACCGAGGGCAACGCCTTCTTCGGCGGCTTCGACAAGCTGTTCCTGATGGGCGTGACGCCGGACTCGGCGGCGGCCACCTTCAGCAAGGGTGTGGTGATTCCGGAATACCTGTACATCGTGTTCCAGGCCACCTTCGCCGCCATCACCCCGGCTCTGATCGTCGGCGCCTTCGCCGAGCGCGCGCGCTTCTCCGCCGTGCTGCTGTTCATCGTGCTGTGGTTCACCTTCGCCTACCTGCCCATGGCCCACATGGTGTGGTATTGGGCCGGCCCCGACGCCTACACCGACGCCGCGGCCGCCGAGGCAGCGGGCGCCACGGCCGGCTTCCTGTTCCAGAAGGGGGCCCTGGATTTCGCCGGCGGCACGGTGGTGCACATCAACGCCGGCATCGCCGGCCTGGTGGGCGCCTATGTCATCGGCAAGCGCGTGGGCTACGGCAAGGAATCCATGGCGCCCCACTCGCTGACCACCACCATGATCGGCGCCTCGCTGCTGTGGGTGGGCTGGTTCGGCTTCAACGTCGGCTCCAACCTGGAAGCCAACGGCGTCGCCGGCCTGGTGTTCGTCAACACCCTGCTGGCCACCGCCGCGGCGGCCCTGTCCTGGCTCATCGCCGAGTGGCTGGTGAAGGGCAAGCCCTCCATGCTGGGTGCCGCCTCGGGCGCGGTCGCCGGGCTGGTGGCCATCACCCCCGCCTGCGGCTTCGTCGGCCCCATGGGCGCCCTGGTGATCGGCCTGCTCGCCGGCGTCGTCTGCCTGTGGGGGGTGAACGGCCTCAAGCGCATGCTGGGCGCCGACGACGCCCTGGACGTGTTCGGCGTCCATGGGGTGGGCGGCATACTCGGCGCCATCCTCACCGGCGTGTTCGCCGATCCCAAGCTGGGGGGTACCGGGGTCTACGACTACGTGGCCAACAAGGTGGGTGACTTCGACATGGCCGCCCAGGTCACCAGTCAGCTGTGGGGCGTGGGCACCGCTATCGTCTGGTCGGCAGTGGTGTCTTTCATCGCCTACAAGGTGGTGGACCTGGTGATCGGCCTGCGCGTGCCGGAGGAGGAGGAGCGCGAAGGCCTCGACGTCACCGCCCACGGCGAGACCGCCTACCACTACTAATGCTCGTGTCTCGGGACGGACGGGCGCCGCAGGGCGCCCGTTTTCATGAACTGGATCACACCGGCGGCGCCCGAAATCGGCTATAGTGGCGCCTACCAACAATAACGATGCAGCAAATCCTCAAGCGGGCTACGGCCCGCTTTTTCCTTCGCGCCTCTAGCGGAACACCACGGTCCGGTTGCCGTTGAGCAGCACCCGGTCCTCCACCTGGTAGCGCACGCCGCGCGCCAGCACAGTTTTCTCGATGTCCTTGCCGTAGCGCACCAGATCCTCCACCGAGTCGCCGTGATCGATGCGCACCGTGTCCTGCTCGATGATGGGGCCGGCGTCGAGCTCGGCGGTGACGTAGTGGCAGGTGGCGCCGATCAGCTTTACGCCGCGCTGGTAAGCCTGGTGGTAAGGCTTGGCACCGACGAAGGACGGCAGGAAGGAATGGTGGATGTTGATGATGCGGCCGGTATAGGCCTGGCACAGGTCCGAAGGCAGGATCTGCATGTAGCGCGCCAGTACCATCACGTCCCCCTTCACTTCCTCGAACAGGCGCTGGATCTCGGCAAAGGCGGCGCGCTTGTTGTCCGGCGTGACGGGCACGTGGTGGAAGGGGATGCCGTGCCACTCGACGAAACCGCGGAAGGTGTCGTGGTTGGAAACGACGCAGGGAATCTCCACGTCCAGCTCCCGGCTCTGCCAGCGGGCGAGCAGGTCGTAGAGGCAGTGCTCCTGCTTCGACACCAGGATCACCAGGCGCTTCTTCACCGCCGAGTCGGTGATGCGCCAGTCCATGCGGAATTCCTCGGCGATGGGCTGGAAGCGCTGGCGGAACTCGGCCAGATGGAAGGGCAGCGAGTCCGCCTTGATCTCGATGCGCATGAAGTAACGCCCCGCTTCCGAATCGGCGTGATGGCTGGTCTCCAGGATCCAGCCCTGGTGCTCGGCGATGAAAGAGGCGACGCGGGCGACGATGCCCACCCGGTCCGGGCAGGAGGCGCTCAGCGTGTAGCGGCGTTGTGCATGCATGGGGTGAGAGCCGGGTGCAAAAGGGCAAGTTTAGCTGCTTCCCTGTTCCTTGGGTCCGCCGGTCGGCAGCCCGAGCAGGCTGCGTGCTGCCATGCCCTGCTCGGCGAAGTGGGCCAGCAGCTCGCGCTGGTGATCGAAATCCCGCGTCTCGATCTGCAGGATGACCTCGGTCATGCCCACCGGCACGTGCAGTTCGCCGCGGCGGTGCTCCACGTGGCGCACGTTCATGCCGTGGGCGGCGACGATCTTGAGCAGCGCCGCCAGGCGCCCGGGCGCGTCCTGCAGGGTGACCGCCAGGCTCATCAGGCGGCCGCTGGAGGCGAGCCCGTAGTCGATCGAACGGCCCACCAGGGTCATGTCGATGTTGCCGCCGCTGACGATCACCACCGCCTTGTCCTCGGCCGCCAGCACCACGCGCCGGCGCATCAGCGCCGCCAGGCCCACCACGCCGGCGCCCTCGCCGATGGTGCGCGTGCGCTCCAGCAGCATGACGATGGCCTCGGCGATGGCGTTGTCATCGACGGTGACGATGTCGTCCACATGGCGCGCGATCACCTGGCGGTTGCACACGCCCGGCCGCTTCACCTTGATGCCGTCGGCGATGGTATGGGCATGGCGCGGCACCGTCTCCAGCTTGCCGTCCTGGAGGAAATGGCGGTAGGGCGCCACGGCGTCGGTCTGCACGCCGACCACGCGGATGTCCGGGCGCTGCAGCTTGAGCGCCAGGGCCACCCCCGACAGCAGGCCGCCGCCGCCCAGGGGCACGACGACGGTGGCGAGGTCGGGCAGGTCCTCCAGGATCTCCAGGCCCACCGAGGCCTGGCCTGCGATCACGTCCCAGTCGTCGTAGGGATGGAGCAGCACCAGCTGGCGTGCTGCGGCGATGCGCCTGGCCTCTTCCGCCGCCTCCTCCAGGGTGTCGCCGTGCAGCACCACCGTCGCCCCCAGGGCCTTGCACGCCTCGACCTTGGGCAGGGAGGCGCTCGCGGGCATCACCACCACCGCCGGCAGGCCGCGCAGCGCCGCCGCGCGCGCCACCCCCTGGGCATGGTTGCCCGCCGACACGGCGATGACGCCGGGCGGCGGCGCGCCGCCGTCCAGCAGGCGGGCAATCTTGTGGGTGGCGCCGCGGATCTTGAACGAGCCGGTGCGCTGCAGGTTCTCCAGTTTCAGGAACACGGGTGCGCCGAATTCCCGCGACAGGGCGTCGTTCTGCAGCAGGGCGGTGCGCTGCACCGAAGGCGCGAGCCTGGCCGCCGCTTCGCGCAGGGCGGCCAGGTCCAGGGGAATGGGCGGGGTGTGCATGGATTCTCCGGATGGTCGGGACTGTCGGGTCGCTCGGGGCGGGGTCATTGTCGGGGACGCTGCACCCGGCGCGCAACTGCCAGGAGTGGCAGCCCTAACCGGGGATGCGGTACTTGCGCAGCTTGTTTGCCACCATGGTGTGGGAGGTCTTCAGGTGCGCCGCCAGCTTGCGGCTGGAGGGGTAGAGGGGATAGAGCCGCTTCAGCAGCGCCTTCTCGAACTCCGCCACGGCCTCGTCCCAGCTGCGCACATCGCCCAGGGCGGCGTCGCCGTTGGCGACACGCGAGCCGGCGAATTCCAGGTCGGAGACGTCGAGGATCGCCTTGTCGCTCATGGTGACGGCGCGGAAGATGACGTTTTCCAGCTGGCGCACGTTGCCGGGCCAGGGATTGGTGAGCAGCGCCGCGTTGGCCGCGGCGGTGAGGCGGCAGGCGGGGCGCTGCGCCTGGGCGCAGGCGCGCTCGATGAAGTGGCGCGCCAGCAGCAGGATGTCGTCGGCGCGCTCACGCAGGGGCGGCACGGTGAGGTTGAGCACGTTGAGGCGGTAGAACAAGTCCTCGCGGAAAGTGCGCTCGGCCACCATCTGTTCCAGGTTGCGATGGGTGGCGCTGATGATGCGCACATCCACCTTGATCTCCCGGTCGCCGCCCACGCGCCGGAAGCTGCCGTCGTTGAGGAAGCGCAGCAGCTTGGCCTGCAGGTAGGGCGACATCTCGCCGATCTCGTCCAGGAACACCGTGCCGTGGTTGGCCATCTCCAGCAGGCCCGGCTTGCCGCCGCGCTGCGCCCCGGTGAATGCTCCCGGCATGTAGCCGAACAGCTCGCTCTCGGCCAGGTTCTCCGGCAGGGCGGCGCAGTTAAGCGCGAGGAAGGGCGCGTCGCGGCGCGTGCTGGTCTGGTGGCAGGCGTAGGCGATGAGCTCCTTGCCGGTGCCGGTCTCGCCCTGGATCAGCAGCGGCGCGTCCACCGCCGCCACGCGCGCCGCGCGCGCCTTCAGGGCGCGCATGGGCGCCGAATCGCCGATAATGGACTCGAAGCCGGCATCGCCCATGTGCAGCAGGGCATGCATGCGCTCGCCGATGCGCCGCGGCGCATGCAAGGTGATCACCCCCCCGGCAGCCTGGCCCTCCAGGGCGTTGGCGGGATCGGTCACCGGGCGCACGTCCATCAGGAAGGGCTCGCCGTGCAGCATCACTTCCCGCAGCGGCGCGCGGAAACCGCCATCCACCAGCTGCTTCTGCAGCTCCGGGTCGCCGAACAGCTCGCTCAGGGTCACGCCCGTGAGGGCTGCCTCCGGCACGCCCGCCACGGCCGCCGCCGCGGCGTTGGCGACGATGATGGCGCCCCAGGCATCCACCGTCAGCACTGGGTCGGCCATGGAGGACAGCACCGCGTCCAGATGCAGGCGCCGGCGCGTGCCCGGGAGGATGTCCACCTCGGTGGCGTCCGCCACCCCGGCCACCTGCAGCAGCGCCTGGCGCAGCTCCGCCAGGCGTGCTGCGTCCAGCTCCGGCACGTCGATATAGATGTCCGGCGGCTCCACCTCCACGGCGACCACGTTGAGGCGGCGTTTGGCCACCACCGCCAGGATCTCCTGGGCGATGCCGACCCGGTCGGCGAAACGGACGTCAATACGCATGGGCGATGTATTCAATTTTTTACAGCGTACGCCCAATCATACGCGCAATAGCCGGAAATCAGGTATCGGCGACGACTTTTCCTTCATTGCGCTGCACAAAACTACGAAAACTGGCAGGCGACACTATGTAACAAAATATGTACGCCGTTCTGCTAAGTTTACGCTTGCCCTAACGTCTTGTTTTTAACGCCGCTTCTGTACCGCTCCCGCTACCGGGAGGCGCCTGGCCGTAAGCGATTCGATACAGCGGCCCCGCTCCCGCCACCCCGTCGGCGGTGCTAAGCCCTTGTTCCCGCGGGTTTTGGTTTCCCTGGCACAGGGCTTGCCCTGAGCGGCGCCGTGCCCACGAGGCACCAACCAAACCAAGGAGGAGTACCAATGAAACGCACTGCGATCGCTCTGTCCCTGCTCGCCCTCGGCCTGCCTGCCGCCCACGCCAAAGACGTGGTGGTGAAAATCGGCCATGTGGCCCCCCTCACCGGCCCGATTTCCCACCTGGGCAAGGACAACGAATACGGCGCGCGCCTGGCCATCGAGGAAGCCAATGCCAAAGGCATCACCATCGGCGGCGCCAAGGTGAAGTTCGAGCTGATGGCCGAGGACGACCAGGCCGACCCGCGCACCGGCACCACCGTGGCCCAGCGCCTGGCCGACGCCGGCGTCAAGGGCGTGGTCGGGCACCTCAACTCGGGCACCACCATTCCCGCCTCGCGCATCTACGAGCAGGCCGGCATCCCGGTCATCACGCCCTCGGCCACCAATCCCAAGTACACCCAGCAGGGCTACAAGGTGACCTTCCGGGTCATCGCCAACGACATCCAGCAGGGCGCCGCCGTCGGCCGCTTCGCCGTGGAGAAGCTCAAGGCCAAGCGCATCGCCATCATCGACGACCGCACCGCCTACGGCCAGGGCCTGGCCGACCAGGTGGCCAATATCGCCAAGGCTATCGGCGCCACCGTCGTGTCGCGCGAATACACCACCGACAAGGCCACCGACTTCCTCGCCATCCTTACCAAGATCAAGGCCACCCAGCCCGATGTCATCTTCTACGGCGGCATGGACGCCCAGGGCGGGCCGATGCTGCGCCAGATGAAGCAGCTCGCCATCAACGCCAAGTTCCTCACGGGCGACGGCGGCTGCACGCCCGAGATCATCAAGCTGGCGGGCGACGCCATTTCCGACAACGCCTATTGCACCCAGGCGGGCCTGCCGGCAGACAAGCTGGCCGGCGGCGACGCCTTCAAGAAGAAGTTCAAGGAGCGCTTCGGCGCCGAAGTGCAGATCTACTCGCCCTACAGCTACGACGCCACCTGGGCCCTCATCGAGGCCATGAAGGCCGCCGACTCCACCGAGCCGGCCAAGTATCTGCCGGCCCTGAAGAAGATCAGCTACCAGGGCCTCACCGGCCCCATCGCCTTCGACGACAAGGGCGACCTCAAGAAGGGCGTGGTCACCGTGTTCGCCTACAAGGGCGGCAAGTGGGAGCCGGTGGAGGTGGTGCAGTAAGCGACATCACTCCGAGCAGTGCGGGTTGTTCCCGCTTTTCGGGACCGCGAACCTTCAGGCGCGCGGTTCCCGACTTTTTCCCCGGTTATTCTTCCAACACGTGCCGTCCATAGCCGGAACACAACAACACCCCACTGCATGACGGCACCCGCTCCCGGAGCGCATAAATGGAAACCCTGCTGCAACAAATCGTCAACGGCCTGGTGTCGGGCAGCGTCTACGCGCTGGTCGCCCTGGGCTACACCATGGTCTACGGCATTCTGGGCCTGATCAACTTCGCCCATGGCGACGTGCTCATGGTGGGCTCGCTCATCGCCCTGCAGACCATCATCTTCGTCGGCACCGCCTTCCCCGGCCTGCATCCCCTGGCCGCACTCGGGATAGGCCTGGTGGTGGCCGTGCCCATGTGCATGCTGCTCGGCTACACCATCGAGCGCACCGCCTACCGGCGCCTGCGCAACGCACCGCGCCTGGCACCCCTCATCACCGCCATCGGCGTGTCCTTCCTGCTGCAGACCCTGGCCATGATCATCTGGGGGCGCAACTACCACACCTTCCCCCAGCTCATTTCCACTACGCCCTTCCAGATCGTGGACGGCGTGTACATCAACGGCGTGCAGCTTGCCACCATCGCCCTGTCCGCCGCCCTCATGCTGGGCCTGCTGCTGCTGGTGCATCGCACGCGCCTGGGCCGTGCCATGCGCGCCACCGCCGAGAACCACCGGGTCGCCGGGCTGATGGGCATCGATGCCAACGCCATCATCGCCGTCACCTTCGTCATCGGCTCGGCGCTGGCGGCCATTGCCGGCGTCATGTACGCCTCCAACTACGCCATCGCCCACTACGCCATGGGTTTCATGCCGGGACTGAAGGCCTTCACCGCCGCGGTGCTGGGCGGCATCGGCAACCTGGCGGGGGCCATGGTGGGCGGCATCGTGCTGGGGCTGATCGAGAGCATCGGCGCCGGCTACATCGAGAGCCTCACCTTCGGCTTCCTCAACTCCAGCTACCAGGACATCTTCGCCTTCGTCATCCTCGGCGCCGTCCTGGTGTTCCGCCCCACGGGTCTGCTGGGCGAACGGGTCGCCGACCGCGCCTGAAGGAGACGACCATGCAGGAACTTGCACTTTCCATTCCCTACTTCGGCAGCCGCAACCCGCGCCTCGCGCGCCAGCTGGTGATCGTGCTGGCGCTCGCCGCCCCCTTCATCATGGGGCTGTTCGGCCAGAGCTGGGTGCGCATCCTCGACTTCGCCCTGCTCTACGTGCTGTTGGCCCTGGGCCTCAACCTGGTGGTGGGCTATGCCGGCCTGCTGGACCTGGGCTATATCGCCTTCTATGCCGTGGGCGCCTACACCTTCGCCTTCCTCGGTTCGCCCCACTTCGACGTGCACTGGCCTTTCTGGATGATCCTGCCGGTGGGCGCCGCCGCCGCCGCCGTCGCCGGCATCATCCTCGGCTTTCCCACCCTGAGGCTGCGCGGCGACTACCTGGCCATCGTCACCCTGGGCTTCGGCGAGATCATCCGCATCTTCATGAACAACCTGAATCAGCCGGTGAACATCACCAACGGCCCCCAGGGCATAGACCAGATCGACGGCCTGCGCATCGCCGGCGTGGACCTCACCCGCAACCTGGAGCTGTTCGGAACCACCATCCCGTCCACGGTGTTGTACTACTACGCCTTCCTCGCCGCCGTGGCCCTGGCCGTGGTGCTCATCACGCGCCTGCAGATCTCCACCATCGGCCGCGCCTGGGCCGCCATCCGCGACGACGAGCTGGCCGCCAAGGCCATCGGCATCAACACGCGCAACATGAAGCTGCTGGCCTTCGCCCTGGGCGCCACCTTCGGCGGCGTGTCGGGCGGGCTGTTCGCCGCCTTCCAGGGCTTCGTCAGCCCCGAGAGCTTCAGCCTGATGGAATCCATCGCCGTGCTCACCATCATCGTGCTGGGCGGCATGGGCAACATCGCCGGTGTCGTCGTCGGGGCGCTTCTGCTCACCGCCCTGCCGGAAGTGCTGCGCCACATGGCCATCCCGGTGCAGACCGCCCTGTTCGGCCAGGTGATCCTGGACCCGGAGGTGCTGCGCATGCTGCTGCTGTCCCTCACCATGATCCTCATGATGCTGCTCAAGCCCGCCGGCCTGGTGCCCGCCCGGGCGCGCTACGCCCATCGCTAGGAGCCTCCCATGATCACACTCCTGGAAGCCAAGAACGTCTCCAAGCGCTTCGGCGGCCTCACCGCCCTGTCCGACGTCTCGCTCACCATTCGCAAGGGCGAGATCTACGGCCTGATCGGCCCCAATGGCGCCGGCAAGACCACCTTCTTCAACGTGCTCACCGGCGCCTATCCCATCGACGGGGGCGAGTTCGTCATGAACGGTTCCGAGCTGCCCTGCGGCAAGCCCCACCTGGTGGTGGCCAGCGGCGTGGCGCGCACCTTCCAGAACATCCGCCTGTTCCGGGAGCTGACCGCCCTGGAGAACGTCATGGCCGGCCATCACATCCGCGCCCGCCGCAGCGTGTGGGGTATCCTCACCCAGAACCGCGCCACGGTGGAGGAGGAGCGCCTCATCACCGAGCGCGCCCTGGAGCTGCTGCGCTACGTGGGCATCGAGCGCCACGCCGACACGGTGGCCAGGAATCTGTCCTACGGCGACCAGCGGCGCCTGGAGATCGCCCGGGCGCTCGCCACCGAACCGCAGCTGCTGGCCCTGGACGAGCCCGCCGCCGGCATGAATGCCACCGAGACCCAGGCCCTGCGCCAGCTCATCGAAACCATCCGCGACGACGGCATCACCGTGCTGCTCATCGAGCACGACGTGAAGCTGGTGATGGGCCTGTGCGACCGGGTGGCGGTGCTCAACTTCGGCAGGAAGATCGCCGAGGACACTCCCGCCGTCGTGCAGCGCGACGCGCAAGTCATCGAAGCCTATCTGGGAGGCCGCCATGCCCGCCACTGAAGCCACGCTGCGCTTGCAGCAAGTGAAGATCGCCTACGGCGCCATCACCGCCGTCAAAGGCATCGACCTGGAGGTGAACGCAGGCGAACTGGTGTCCCTCATCGGCGCCAACGGCGCCGGCAAGACCACCACGCTCAACGCCATCGCCGGCTCCCTCAAGCTGGCCGGCGGCGACATCCTCTACCAGGGGGTGAGCGTGGCCGCGCTGCCGGCCCACAAGCGCCTGCGCGCCGGCATCGCCCTGGTGCCCGAGGGCCGCGGCGTGTTCACCCGCCTCACGGTCGAGGAGAACCTGCTCACCGGCGCCTACACGCGCCGCGACCGGGACGGCATCGCCGCCGACCTGGAGCGGGTGTTCACCATGTTCCCCCGCCTCAAGGAGCGGGAACACCAGCTGGCCGGCACCCTGTCCGGCGGCGAGCAGCAGATGCTCGCCATCGGCCGCGCGCTGCTGTCGCGCCCGCGGGTGCTGCTGCTGGACGAGCCCTCCATGGGACTGGCGCCCCTTGTCGTGGAGAAGATCCTGGAGGTCATCCACAACGTCGCCAGGAGCGGCGTCGCGGTGCTGCTGGTGGAGCAGAACGCCCACCTGGCCCTGGAGATCAGCGAGCGCGCTTACGTCATGGAGAACGGCGCCGTCACCGTGAGCGGCACCGGCCAGCAACTGTTGCACGACCCCAAGGTACGCGAGGCCTATCTGGGCGACATGGCAGAAGCGGCGTAGCGACCCACCATCGTTTCATAACGGAAAGGTAACACCCATGATCATCGGCGTACCCAAGGAAATCAAAGTCCGCGAATACCGCGTCGGCCTGGTGCCGGCCAGCGTGCGCGAGCTCACCGACCGCGGCCACCGGGTGCTGGTGGAAACCGGTGCCGGCCTGGGCATCGGCTGCACCGACGCCCACTACGAGGCGGCCGGCGCCACCATCGTGCCTGGCGCCGCCGACGTATTCGGGCGCGCGGAAATGATCGTCAAGGTCAAGGAGCCCCAGGCCATCGAGCGCCAGCGGCTGAAGCCGGGCCAGGTGCTGTTCACCTACCTGCACCTGGCCCCCGATCCCGAGCAGGCGCGCGACCTGCTGCAATCGGGCGCCACCTGCATCGCCTACGAGACTGTTACCTCCCCCGCCGGCGGGCTACCCCTGCTCGCCCCCATGTCGGAGGTGGCGGGGCGCATGTCCATCCAGGCGGGCGCCTATTTCCTGGAGAAGGCCCACGGCGGCCTGGGGGTGCTGCTGGGGGGCGTGCCGGGGGTGGACCCGGGCAAGGTGGTGATCATCGGCGGCGGCGTGGTGGGCACCCATGCGGCGGCGATCGCCCTGGGCATGGGCGCCGAGGTATGGGTGCTCGATCGCAACGTGGATGTGCTGCGCGGCCTGTGGCGCCAGTTCGGCCGGCCCCTCAACACCGTCTTCTCCACCCGCGACGCCATCGAGAAGCACTGCGTCTCCGCCGACCTGGTCATCGGCGGCGTGCTCATTCCCGGCGCCTCCGCCCCCAGGCTCATCACCCATGACATCGTGCGCTGCATGAAGCCCGGCTCGGTGATCGTGGACGTGGCCATCGACCAGGGCGGCTGCTGCGAAACCTCGCGCCCCACCACCCACGACGAGCCCACCTACGTGGTGGACGACGTCATCCACTACTGCGTCGCCAACATGCCCGGCGCCGTGCCGCGCACGTCCGCCTTCGCCCTGAACAACGCCACCCTGCCCTACGTGCTGGCCCTGGCGGACAAGGGCTGCCAGCGCGCCCTGGCGGAAGACCCCCATCTCCTTGCCGGTCTCAACGTGCACAACGGCCGGGTCACCCACCGGCAGGTGGCCGAGGCCCTCGGCTACGACTACGTCGACCCGCGCCAGGCCCTGCGCGGCTGAGCCGCTGAAGGGCGCACTCCTTCACCCGGGCGCGCCCCTTCAGCCGAGCCACCGGGGCAGCCAGGTGGCGATGGGCGGCCACAGGAACACCGCGCCGAGCAGCAGCAGGCTGATGAGGACGAAGGGCGCCACGCCGCGAAAGATGTGGGCCATGGTCACCTCGGCCGGCGCCACCGCGCGCATGGTCATGAGCAGCAGGCCGTGGGGCGGCAGCAGCAGCCCCAGCTGCATGCAGATCAGGAACATCACGCCGAACCAGATGAGGTCGACGCCCAGGGTCTGCACCACCGGCATGAAGATGGGCAGGGCGATCATCATCATGCTCACCTGGTCCACGAAGATGCCCAGGAAGATCAGGATGAGCATCATGCCGGCCACGATCGCCCAGGCCGGCAGTCCCTGCCCGGTGATGATCTTCACCAGGCCGTCGCTCGCCCCCGAGAACGACAGGATCTGGGCGAAGGTGGTGGCGCCGACGATGATGAACAGGATCATGCCCGAGATCACCGCCGTGCCGCGCAAGGCCTTGGCCAGCGCCGCGACGCTCAGGGCGCGGTAGGCGGCGGCCAGGGTCACGGTGGCGAAGGCCCCCAGGGCCGCCGATTCGGTCGGGGTGGCCCAGCCCGCCGCCATCGCCCCCACCACCACGGCGAAGATGGACACGGAGGGCAGCACGTACCGGACGAAAGGCCGCCAGCGCTCCCAGCCGGCGTGCTGGGCCGCCTCGCCGTCGGGAGCGAGCCCCGGCACCAGGCGCGCCACCGTGGTCACGTAGGCGACGAACACCAGCGACAGGATCATGCCGGGCACGATGCCGCCGATCAGGAGCTGGGCGATGGAGATGCCCGACAGTGACCCCAGCAGCACCGTCAGCGCCGAGGGCGGGATCAGCATGTCCACGGCGCCGATGGCCATGATGGGTCCCGTGGCCATGGTGGGGTGGTAGCCGCGGGCCAGCATCACGGGCAGCATGAGGCTGCCCAGCATCGCCGTGGTGGCGATGGTGGACCCGGAGATGGCGGAGAACACCGTGCCGGCCACCACCGCGACCACGGCCAGGCGCGCCGGCACCCGGTGGATCAGGCGCTCGATGCCCTCGATGACGCGTACCGCCAGGCCGGTATGGAACAGCACCTCGCCCATCAGCACGAACAGCGGGATCGGCGTCAGGGAGAAGGTCATCACCGAGCTGACCGCGTTGCGGGCCAGCTGCATCAGGCCCGCCTCCCCGCCCATGTAGAGCGCCGCGCCGACCAGGTTGATGGCGAGGAAGGAAAACGCCACCGGCAGTCCCAGGAACAGCAGCAGGGTGGAGCCGCCGAGCATCAGCCAGGCCGCGACTTGCCAGCTCATGGCGGGCCCTCAGGCGGTGGACACGGCATCGTCCCGGGGCCCGCGCTGGCTCTCGTAGAGCCGCGCCATGCGGAACACCAGTTCGACGGCCAGCAGCGCGAACACCGGCGCCAGGGGCGCCAGGGACCACCACTCGGGCGTGACCAGGGTCTTGATCGACAGGGAGCCGGACTGGTAGCTGCGCCAGGCGGCGGCGGCGCCGTAGCGCACCATGCCCAGGCAGCAGGCCAGCGCCAGCAGGTCGGCGATCCATTCGCAATACCAGGCCCAGGACCTGGGAATGGCGCGCAGTACGATATCCACCCGTACGTGCTGGCCCTGGCGCAGCAGCCAGGGCGCCACCAGCAGCGTGATCAGGTAGAGCAGCATCTCCGACACTTCGTTGGCCCACGCCAGTCCGCGCGGCAGTCCGGCGACGGCGACATTGCGCAGCAGCACGTCGGCACAGATGATCAGCATCATGGCGAACAGCAGCACGCAGGCCAGTCCCGCCAGGGCGGCGAGCAGCCGCCCGTAGGCGGCCGACAGCCGCGCCAACCTCTCCGGCAGACGCCGGATGCCGGCGGCGCTCACTTGGAGAACAGCGCCTTCATCTTGGCCGCATGCTCCGGACTCGTCTTGAGGGCGGAGGCCCAGCCCGCCTCGTAGGCCTTGGCGCGGTAGGCGCGCGCCTGGGCCTCGTCGAAGCGGATCGTCTGGATGCCGGCCTTCTCCTGGCGCGCCGTCTCGTCGGCGGCGTACTTGCGCCAGGTGGCGTCATTCTGGGCTTCCAGGGCCAGGGCCTGCTTCTGCAGGAACTCGCGCTGCTGCGGGCGCAGCTTCTTCCAGGTGTCCAGGTTCACGATGATGGACACCTCGGCGTCATAGAAACCCGGATCGACCCGGAACTTGGTCTTCTCATGCCAGTTCAGGTCGAAGATGCCGCCTATGGGCCAGCCGTAGCCGTCCACCACGCCCCGCTCCAGCGCCGTATACAACTCCCCCGGCGCCGTGGTGATCACGTTCGCCCCGAGAGCCTGGAAGAAATCCCGATACACGGGCGTGATGCGGATCTTCAGCCCGCCCAGGTCCGGCTTGTCGATCTTCTTGTTGAGGTAGAGATGGAAGGGTTGGTGTTCGACCATGCGGGCGAGATACACCATGTTGCCCTTCTCGTTCCACACCTTGTTGATGTAGTCGAACGCCCCGTTCTTGCGCTGCTCGGCGATGGGGATTTCCGTCAGCTTGAGGAAATCGGCTTCCGGCATCACGTTGGTGTAGAAGGCGCCGGTGGCCATGGCCATGTCCACCACGCCGGTCTTCACCGCGTTGCCCACCTCGAAAGTGGGCACCGCCTTGGGTCCGCCGATGAAGTTGATCTGCACGTTGCCCTTGCCCTCGGCGTTCACCTTCTGCACCCACTGCAGCAGGTGCTTGACGTACACCCCGTTCTCGGGGAAAGCGGACACCAGCCGCAGCGTCGTCTCCTGGGCCAGCGCCGAACAGGAGATCGCCGCACCCGCCACCAATGCTCCGATCAACCTCTTGACCTTCATCGTGTCTCCTCCCGGGATTGTTCTGAAGTGGGTGAGCCAAGGTAGCCAGCCGCTGCCGCTTTGTCAATCGCGCGCCCCGCCGGTTTGCGGACCTCCTTTGATCTAATCCGGTGTCGTGCCGCGCCGGGCTTGCTACAGTGGGGCACGATTCCATCCCAACCCGACCATGGCTTGCACCCTGTTCCGCTTCCTGCGCCGCGCCGCGCTCGTTTGTGCCGCGCTGGCGGCGCTGCCGTGCACCGCCGCCGTGACCGTGGGGGTGCTGGCGCCGGAAGGCGCCGAGGAGGCGCTGCGCGACTGGCAACGGGTGGCCGCCCATCTGGCGCGGGCGCTGCCCGACGCCCAGTGGCGCTGGCAGTACCTCGACCTGCCGGCCCTGAGCGCGGCGGTGCGGGCGCGCCAGGTGGATTTCGTGGTGACCAACAGCGGCCATTACGTGGAGCTGGAGGCGGCCTTCGGCGCCCATCGCATCGCCACCCTGGAGCGGCCCGAGGCTCTCTCGCCCACCGAGGCGCTGGCCTCGGCCGTGGTGGTGCGCGCCGACCGGACCGATCTGCGCACCCTGGAGAATCTGCGCGGCCGGCGCGTGACCGCCGTGGCGGAGAACGCGTTCGGCGGCTACCAGATCGCCTGGCATGAGCTATGGCTGCGCGGCATCGACCCGCGGCGCGACTTCGCGGCCCTGGACTTCGCCGGCTTTCCGCTGCAGGACATCGTCCTCGCCGTGCGCGCCGGGCGCACCGATGCGGGCATCGTGCGCACCTGCCTGCTGGAGGCCATGGCGCGGCGCGGACAGGTGCGGCTCGACGAATTCCGCGTGCTGGGGGCCGTGCCGGGCGACCGCTACCCCTGCCTGCGCTCGACGCGCCTGTACCCCGACTGGCCGTTCGCGGCGCTGGCGCACACGCCCCATGCCCTGTCCAAGCGCGTGGCCACCGCCCTGCTCACCCTGCCGGCGGCGCCGGGCGAAGCGGCGTGGACCGTGCCCACGGACTACCAGCCGGTGCATGAGCTGTTCCGCACCCTGCAGATCGGGCCCTATGCCCATCTGGGGGATTTGTCGTTCGCCGCCCTGGTGGCGCGCTACCGCTGGTGGCTGGCGCTGGCGGCGCTGCTGGCGCTGGGCGCCGTAGTGCATGCGGTGCGCGTGGAGCAGCTGGTGCAGCGGCGCACGCGCGAGCTGCGCGCGGCGCTGCAGGCGCGCCAGGCGGCCGAGGGCGAGGCGCGCCGGCAGCAGGAGCAGCTGGACCACCTGGCGCGCCTGGGCGTGCTCGGGGAGCTGTCCAGCATGTTGGCCCACGAGCTGAACCAGCCCCTGTCGGCCATCGGCAATTTCGCCCGCGGCATGGAGCGGCGCATCGAGGCCGGCCGCCTCGACGGCGCTGCCCTGCTGCAAGGCAGCCGCGAGATCGCCGAGCAGGCGGAGCGGGCGCGCGACATCATGCAGCGCATCCGCGGCTTCGCGCGCAAGCGCCAGGGCGAGCGCCGGCCGCTGCGCCTGGCCCGGGCGGTGGACGGCGCCGTGGCGCTGTTCCGCGGCATCGGCGCCCAGGCGCCCTCCGTGCGGGTGCACGTGGACCCGCAGGCATGGGCGCTGGCCGACCGGCTGCAGATCGAGGAAGTGCTGCTGAACCTGCTCAAGAACGCCCTGGATGCGATGCACGATCTGCCGCCCGGCGAGCGGCAGATCGAGGTGGGCGGCGCGCGCCAGGGCGACGCCTGGCGCCTCTGGGTGCAGGACAACGGCATCGGGCTGGACGAGGCGACGCGGGTGCGCCTGTTCGAACCCTTCTTCACCACCAAGCCTGAGGGCCTGGGGCTGGGGCTGGCGATCTGCAAGACCATCGTCGAAGCTCACGGCGGGCGCCTGTGGGCCGAGCCCAATCCGGCGGGGCGCGGTCTGCGCCTGTGTTTCACCCTGCCCGCCCTGGATGAGGAGTCAAAGCATGTCTGAGGCAACGGTTTTCGTGGTGGATGATGACGCCGCGCTGCGCCGCTCCATCGCCTTTCTTGCCGAGTCGGTGGGCTGGCGGGTGCGCG
This sequence comes from Pseudomonadota bacterium, assembly GCA_049320945.1. Taxonomy (GTDB): domain Bacteria; phylum Pseudomonadota; class Gammaproteobacteria; order Burkholderiales; family Rhodocyclaceae; genus DYIB01. The sequence goes on along the minus strand of JBMOQT010000026.1, from coordinate 3,578 downwards.
CCTTCGCCGACCCGCAGGAGTTCCTGCCGGACCTGGCCGGCGGCGGCTGCCTGGTGCTGGACGTGCGCATGCCGGGCATGAGCGGCCTGGAGCTGCAGCGCGAGCTGCAGGCGCGGCGCATCGAGCTGCCCATCGTGTTCATCACCGGCCACGGCGACATCGCCATGGCGGTGCAGGCGATGAAGGACGGGGCGCTCGATTTCATCGAGAAGCCGTTCAAGGACCAGCAGCTGCTGGACGCCATCGCCCGCGCCATGCGCGTGTCGGCCAAGCGTCAGGAGCAGGCCTCCCGGCAGGCCGAGTACCGGCGCCTGCTGTGCCAGCTCACCCAGCGCGAGCGCGAGGTGGCAGCCCTGGTGGCGCGCGGTCTGTCCAACAAGCTGATCGCGCGCGAGCTGGACATCAGCGACAAGACGGTGCAGGTGCACCGGGCCAACCTGATGGACAAGATGGGGGTGCATTCCGCGGCGGAACTGGCGCAGATACTGATGCGCGCGGAGGAGCCGGGGGAGAACTATTGAGGCCTATTTCGCCGCCAACTCCTTCTCCCGCGCCTGCACGATGGGCTTGAACGGTCCGTATTTGTGCTGCTCGGCGCTGAAGCCCGGGCGGTAGGGCGGGAAGGGGGCGTCCGCCGGCTTGTTCTTGCGCGCCGGGAAGTCGGCCATGAGGTTGGCCTTCTCCGGGCGCGGCTGGCTGTTGATGTAGGCTGCCACGTCGAAGGCCTGCTGGTCGCTCAGCACCGGGGCGTCATGGCTGATGCCCTTGGGCATGTTGTACTTGATGAAGCGCGCCGCCATGATCACGCGCGCCATGCCCGCGCCGTTGTTGTAGCTGTCGGCACCCCACAGGGGCGGGAAGGTGTAGCCGGCGGCGTCACCCGGCTTGCCGGCGCGCACGCCCTGGCCGTCGGCGCCGTGGCAGGCGGCGCAAGTCTGGGCATAGACCTCCCTGCCCTTGGCCGGATCGGCGGCGCGCTCGATCAGGTCGATTTTCGGCATGCCGCGCCCCGCCACTTCCTTGCCCACCGGCACGCCGCTCGACATGAACTTCATGTAGGCGGTCATGGCCTTCATCTCGCGGCTGTCCAGGGGCAGCGGCCGGCCGTTCATCGAACGCTCCATACAGCCGTTGATGCGCTCCTCGATGGTCTGGATGTCGTCCTCGCGCGGCCGGTACTGGGGATAGTCGGCGAAGGTACCGACGAAGGGATTGCCGAACTTCTTGGTGCCCCCGTCCACGTGGCAGCTGGAGCACGACAGGTTGTTGCCGGCATAGCGCTTGGCCGGATCGGCGACTTCGGGGCCGATGTACTGGTGGGTCTTCTCCACCAGGGCCTTGCCCGCGCGCACCAGCCTGCCATACTTGTCGTCGGGCAGCCGGTCTACATCCGGCACCGCCCAGTCCGCCGCCTGGGCCGGCGCGGTGCCGCCCAGGGTCAGCCCCGCCAGGAGCATGGTCGTCACCGCAAGCCTCGTCATGATTGCCTCCGCAAGATTGCTTTCCCGATTGCACTCTAGCCCGACGGCCGGCGCGACGATATCGGGGCAGGGTGGTAGCGGGCTAGGTGAAAGAGGGTATTGACGCGCCGCCATAATGACATACAGATTTCCGGTGCCGCCAGGGCTATTCGGTGCCGGGGCACAGCGAGCGGACGCTGATGGTGAACTCGTCGATCTCCAGCAGGGCGTACGGGTTGCTTACGCCCTGCTGCCTCAGCCACTCGATCTGCAGGTGGTAGGCCTGGCGCTCGTAGGCGGCCAGGCAGGGCGCTGTCACCTGGGTGCGCTGCTGCACGTGGTGCACCAGCTCGTGCAGCAGGGTGCTGCGGTCGCGCAATGTCGCTGCGTTCCAGTCCCGGTTGAGATAAATGATCCCCTGCTCCCGGTCGTACAGCGCCGTGGCGCGCGCGCCTTCCGGCCGGCGCGGGCCGTAGGCGCGCTCGGCGATCTCCTCGGCAGAAACGAACACGACGCGCGGCGGCTCGGGACAGTCCGTGCCCATCTCGGCGGCGATCCAGGTGAGCAGCGCCACCAGCAATTCCTTCATCAGCGAGCCCTCGCCAGGGGTTGAGGCAAGCAGTTGCCCGCTTACCCTAACCGGATCGGCGGGCTCAGCCGTTGCGTTTTGTCAACCGAATGGGATGGACGCTACAGCACCGCCGCCGCGTCGAAGCCGCAGCGCGCCCCGCCCCAGGGGCGGCCGGCAACGGTGATGGGCATGACCACGTCGAACACCACCTCGCCGGTGTCGCGCGTGTAGGTCTGGATCAGCAGCGGTTCGGTGTTGGCGTTGATGCGCTGCTCGATGGGCGTGGTGTTGTAGATGCGCTTGGTGCGGTTGCCCGCCAGGTCCTTCTGGTAGTCGCCGGTCAGCGGCTGGGAATATCTCAGGTTGTGGATGGGCGCGTAGCCGTTCCTGTCGGAAGTGGCGGCATACATGCCGCCCTTGAGGTCGCCCAGGGCGTCCTCGTATACCTGCTGCAGCTCGCGCTCGAACTCGGCGCCGTAGCTCACCTCGTATTTCTGGGGATTGGTGCCGGGAATGGGCCGGTAGTCGGTGTCGAACACGTTCACGCCGCGCCGGTACAAGGCCTCGATGCGCGCCTGGGCCTCGTCGCGGAAGCGGCGCATGCGCGCGATGTTGGCCTCGAAAGAATCGCTGCTGCCGACGCGGAAGCCGAACGACAGCGCCTGGATCGCCTCGGTGTTGCGCGTGAGAGCCTCGGTTGCCTGGCGCGAGGTCTCCATCTGCTCCACCACGGCGGCGTTGCGCCGGTGGATCGCCTGCACGCTGTCATGGACCTGGGCGTTGCTGGTGGACAGCTGCTCCGTGGCGGCGGCGACGTTGAGCAGGCTGGCGTTGGTCTTCTCGTAGTCCTGGGCCATTTCGTTGAACTCGGCGGCGGCGCGCGTCGTCACTTCGCGCGTGCCGACGATCTCGGCGCGGATGTGCCGGGTCTCCGCGCCCGTGGCGCCCACCAGCTCGATGATGGACTGGATGTTGGTGGTGATCTGGCCGGTGGCCGTGGCGGTCTTTTCCGCCAGCTTGCGCACCTCGTCGGCGACCACGGCGAAGCCGCGTCCGTGCTCGCCGGCGCGGGCGGCCTCGATGGCGGCGTTGAGCGCCAGCAGGTTGGTCTGGTCCGCCACCTCCTTGATCAGCTTGACGATCTCCTGGATGCTCAGGGACTGGGCGGTGAGCTGCTCCACCGTGGCGGCGAAGCCGTCCAGGCGCCCGGTGAGGGCGTCGACCCGGCGCGATACCGCTTCCAGCTCCGCCAGGGAGCGCTTCACCCGCTCCAGGTGCTCGCTGGTGGAGTGGGACACCGAGTGGGTGCTGCGCGCCAGCTCGTGCAGCGCCTGGGTGGCTTCCTCGCTGGCGCTGAACACCGCCTCGGTGACCTTGGCCTGGGCCGACGCGCCCTGGGCCGTGGCCGACACCTGCTTCGTCACCACCGCGGCCTCGCGCGCGATGCCCACCGCCATCTTGCGGATCTGCGTCACGGACTCGCGCACGCGCGCCAGAAAGCCGTTGTAGTCCTGGGCGAAGCCGCGCCAGGCGGGGGCGGCGATGTC
>JBMOQT010000025.1:0-21508 GCA_049320945.1 Pseudomonadota bacterium | reverse complement strand
GATCTGCGCAGGGAGCGATCAAGCGTAGCGACTCGGGGCGCCGCGGAGGCGCTAGCGCCTGGCCTTGCCGGCGAGTTCGGCCTTGACGCTACGGAACACCGGCCCCCACATGGGGTGGCCGATCTCGGCCGGCCCGAGGTCGAACCTGGGATCGGCACCGAAGGCCTTGCGGAATTCGTCGCGGCAAGCCTTCTGCTGCCCGGAAATGCAATGGATGAAGGCCAGGTACTTGTGGGCCCGCGCCCGCTCGCTCGCGCCCTCCAGCCCCTGCTCCAGAGCCGCCTGCAGCTGCCGGGCGGCCAGCCGGTAAGCCCCGTCCTCGTAGCTCCTGATGCCGCTCTCCAGCTCCTGCTCGCCCTTGCCGCGGGTTGCGCCGACGACCGCGGACGGCTTGGTCGGCTCGGACACGGTCTTCGGCGGCGTGTCCGCCCCTTGGGGCGGCTCCTTGGCAGCCTGCTGGGCGCAGCCGGCCAGGATGCCGATCAGGAACAGGGCGACAGGCCTGGGCAGGGGGATCACGGACATCATAGGGTGGTTTCGTCTACTTGAATCGGTGCTTGATCTTCACGCTGGCATCGGGCGCCAGGTCCACGGTTTGTCGATGCTCGGGGAAATCGCCGTTGCGGATCTCGATGACGTGCCGCCCCGGCGGCAGCTTGAGCTGCTTCAGGGGTGGCGTCACCCCGCGCTTCCTGCCGTTCACATACACGTCGCCCCAGGGCACCACGGCCAGCAGGATGCGGCCCGAGGGCTGGGGTGCGGCCGGCGGCGACGGGGCCGGGGCGGCCCTCTCTTCGGCGGCGGCTGCCGGCGGTGGTGGCGGCGCAGGCGCCGCCACCGGCTGCACCGCCTCGACCGGGGCCACGGCGGCCGGCGCGGGCATCGCCGGCCCGCGAGCGCCGGGGCGTAACAGCCCCCAGGCGACGGCCAGCGCTGTCAGGGCCGCCAGGCCGCCGGAGACAAGTACGCTGCGCCGCTGCCAGAACACGGCGGCGGGTCTGGTACGGGCCTCGGCAACCGGTGCCGGCGCCGGAATCACCTCGACCTGGACGGTGGCTTCGCCGGCCGGGCGCCGGCCATGCCGCCGCTCCAGGGTGCGTCCAGGCCCGGTAGGCAGCCGGGCCGGCGCCGGCTCCCGGAAATTGCACAGATCCTTGGCCAGATCGCGCGCATTCTGATGGCGCTCGTCCGGGTGCTTGGCCATGGCCTTGAGGACGATGGCGTCGAGGGCGGCCGGCACCTCCGGGTTGCGGCTGGAAGGGGCCGGCGGCATGTCGTTGATGACCTGGTACAGGATGGCGTTGACATCCTCTCCGCAGAAGGGCGGCACGCCCGTGAGCAGCTCATACAGCACCGCCCCCAGGGAGAAGATGTCGGAGCGCCCGTCCACCGGGCGCCCCACCACCTGCTCCGGCGACATGTACTTGGGCGAGCCGAAGGCGGTGCCGGCCAGGGTGAGGGAGCCGGCGGGCAGCAGCGCCACGCCGAAGTCCATGATTTTCACCGTGCCGTTCCTGAGCACCATGATGTTGGCCGGCTTGACGTCCCGGTGCACCACGCCGTTCTTATGGGCGAAGGCCAGCCCTTTGGCGATCTGGTAGGCGATCCTGACCGCCTTGTCGGGGGGCAGCACCACGCCGGAGTCAAGCATCTGGCGCAGGGACCGGCCTTCCAGGAACTCCATGGCGATGTAGGCCAGGCCGTCGCTGCGGCCGACATCGTGGATGGTGACGATGTTGGGATGATTGAGCCGGCCGGCGGACTTGGCTTCGCGATAGAAGCGCTGCTCGTAGGAATCGGCCTCGTCCCGCGACAGTCCGGCGAGGTTGACCGTCTTGATGGCCACGATGCGCTCGATCAGCGGGTCGCGGGCCTTGTAGACGACGCCCATGGCGCCCTGGCCCAGCTTGCCCAGGATTTCGTAGCGTCCCAGGCGTTCCACGGCAGCGGCGGGTGGTGCGTTGGCTGATCGGGCTTCGGTCATGGCGGGCGGCGGCTGGGGAGCTGAAACCATAGAGTCCCCCTCGGAGCCTGTCAAGGCACACATCCCATGGCGGTTTGGGTCGGAACAGCGTGTTATATTTTTGTTTTCGGACGAAATTGTCCAAAACTTTAACGATACGAACAATTCCCATGCCGCGCTATTCCCTGGAGGTGGCCAGCCTCACCGATGTGGGCCGGGTGCGCACTTACAACGAAGACAGTCTCGCCGCCGACGCCGGCAACGGCGTCGCCGTGCTGGCCGACGGCATGGGCGGACACCGCGCGGGGGAAGTCGCCAGCCGCATGGCCACCGAGCTGATCGCTGCGGGCCTGAAGCGCAAGCTGGCGGACCTGCAGGCGGGAGCCAGCCCCCATCCGCCCCTGCAATCGGTGGGTGAAGTGCTGGCCGAAACCAACAGGACCATTTTCCAGGCGGCGCGCAGCCACCCGGGCTACCAGGGCATGGGCACCACCCTCGCGCTCGCCCTGTTTCATGAAGACCGCGTGGTGCTGGGCCATGTGGGCGATTCGCGCGTCTATCGCCTGCGCGAAGGCCGTCTGCAGCTCTTGACCCGGGACGATTCGCTGCTCCAGGACCAGGTCGAGGCGGGCCTGGTCGCGGCGGCCGACGCGGGGGAATCGCGCAACCGCCATCTGGTGACGCGCGCCCTGGGCATCCAGGAAACCGTCCCCGCCCACCTGCGCGAGGAGCAGGTCAGGCCGGGTGACGTCTATGTGCTATGCACCGACGGCCTGAACGACCTGGTGGACGACGCCGACATCGAGCTCATCGTCTCGTCCCTGCGCGCCAATCTGCCGCTGGCTGCCCGGCACCTGGTGCAGGCGGCCAACGACAACGGCGGACTGGACAACGTCTCGGTCATCCTGGTGAAAGTGGAGGACGCGGCGCCGGCCGTCGCGCACAAGGGATGGGCCGACCGCTTGTTCGGCTGGATGAGATAGGCAGAGGCTCCATGGCAAAACTGGTAGTGAGCTTGGGCGGGTCGCTGGTGCGCCAGTACTTCATAGACAAGGAGCGCTTCACCATCGGCCGCGAGGCCCACAATGACGTGGTGATAGAAGATGCGGCGGTGAGCCGAGACCATGCCGTCATCATCACGGTGGGCAACGACCGGATCATCGAGGACCTGGACAGCAGCAACGGCACCTTCATCAACGGCGCACGCGTATCGCGGCGGATCCTGCAGCACGGGGACGTGATGCACTTCGGCCGCTACCACCTGCGCTACGTCAATCCCAAGGGCTCGACCGAAATCAATCTCGAGCAGACCATGCTGATCACCTCGCTGCCGAAGGAGTTGCGGGAGCTGCGTGGTGGCAGGGTATCAGCGCCGGAGGGAACGGCGGGGCCGGCCGCACGCACCGGCAGGATTCATTTCCCCCGTGGCCGGGTGAAGATCATCGGCGGGCCAGGCGCGGGCGCCAGTGTCGAGCTCGACCGCGTCGTCGCCACTTTCGGCACCCCGGGCGAACAGCTCGCCGTCATCGCCCGCCGGCCCCACGGTTATTTCCTCAGCCACGTGGAAGGACGACGGTATCCGCGCGTCAACAAGCGGCCCATCGGCGCGGAGCCGCACCCCTTGCGCAGCCACGATGTGATCGAGGTCGCCGACATCAGGCTGGAGTTCCTGCAGGACTGATCCTGGCGCCAACCCATGCCATCATTCTTTCCATCCCACGCCAACCGCCTGTACGGCGCCCTGGCGCTCGTCGCGGTGCTCTTGCTGGGGGCAGTCCAGATCGTGTTGACCGAGCGCATGCGCGTCGCGGCGCGCAAGGCCGAGGCGACGGCGGCGGCCGCCGGCTATGCGCAGCAACTTACCAGCATCATCAACCGTGCCCTCTCGGGCACCTATGCCCTGGCCAGCCTGGTGCGCGTGGGCAAGGGCAAGGTGGAGAACTTCGACGCCATCGCCGGCGACATGCTCAAGCTGTACGGCGATGTGGGCAGCCTGCAATTGGCGCCCAACGGCGTCATCACCTATGTGGTGCCCCTGGCCGGCAACGAGAAAGCCCTCGGCCACGACCTGCTGAAGGACGAGAAGCGCAACAAGGAAGCGCGCGCGGCGCTGCAGACCCGCAAGCTGACGCTGGCCGGACCTTTCGAGCTGCTGCAGGGCGGCACGGCGGTCATCGGGCGCCTGCCCATCTTCCTCACCGACGACAGCGGCATGGAACGGTTCTGGGGATTCTCCACGGCCCTCATCCGCATCCCCGATCTGCTGAAGCGGGCGCGGCTGCAGGAACTGACCACGCAAGGCTATCGCTTCGAGTTATGGCGCATCCATCCGGATAGCGGCACGCGCCAGGTTTTCGCCTCCTCCAGCAATCACGTGCTGCGCGCACCGGTGGACCATCAATTCGATGTACCCAATGCACAATGGACTCTCAGCCTGGAACCCGCCGACGGCTGGATTTCCTGGGGCTGGATCGCCCTCGAAGGCACAGCCTGGGCCCTGGTCGGCGCGCTGGCGGCGCTGCTGCTCCCGTCGCGCCTGCGCGGCCTGCCCTGACACTCGGCCAAGTTTGCAATTCTTACGCGTGAAGCAGCGAGCACGCCACGAGGGTGACTGACATATTTTGTGGCACAGATAAAAAAGGTTGACCTGAACCGATGACTATGGCATTGTGAACCCGTCCCAGACCTCCCTGTGCACTACTGGGACCGACACTTTGAGCCGGTGTCGTATTTTTAAGCCGCCCCCTCCTAAAAGGCGGCTTTTTTTTGGCTACGGCCGGCCGCTGCGCGGCCTTAACCTGCTCCGCAGGTTAGCCTACGCCGCAAGAAGCGGCTGACGCCGCGTCTTGTGACCACGGCCGGTGCCGCTGCGCGGCCTTAACCTGCTCCGCAGGTTAGCCTACGCCGCAAAACAAGCGGCTGACGCCTGGCCGCTAAACGACAACGGCGGAGCAAGCCCCCGCCGCCGGGTGGAAGGCGAGGGGAATCAGGGGAAAGCCGGGACCGTCGGCTCCATGCCGCGCGCCACGGCTTCCGGATGGCGCTTGGCAACCAGTTCTCGGATCTCCTCGATGCGCTGGCGCGGCACGTCGACCATGAGCAGGATTGCGCCGCGTTCCATGTCCTGGGCAAACTGTGCCAGGCGGGAATTGGGGACAGACGCGCCGACCAGGCTGCCGATCCAGAAGCCGAGCAGCACGCCGCCCAGGGTCGTGGCAAGAATGACCGCCAGCTGGGGTTGGAAGTCGCCAGGCGGCGACAGCAGGAGCAGTACACCGGCGAGCAGCCCCAGGCCGCCGCCCACCGCAGCGCCCAGTTCGCCACCATGCACCAGGTCGCTCTTGTGTGCCACGCCCGCCTGGTGCAGCTCGCCCAGATCGGTGCCGCGCTTGGCGAGAAAACGCATGCGCCGGTCCTCGATGCGCGCCAGCAGCAGATCATTGGCGATCCGGCGCGCACTGTCCAGGTTGGGCACAACAAAATACAAGCGTCGCCTCATCATCGCCTCCTTGTATTTTCTTTCTAGGCAGCCGCCCGGGGCAAATCAACCCTGTGCCGGACGGGGATTAGACGGGCGCAGCCGTCTACCGGCGGAGGCCAACTTGCGCCAGCAAGTTAAGCGGCGCCGGCCGCGGCCGGAGTCGTTAGGCGCGGTCCTAGCGCAGCACGCACCGTTCCTCGCCATTGACCACGCGGCACTGCCATTGGGCAGCAGGCTTGGCCGGCGCCGCGTCGCCCCCGGGTGCGTCGTAGATCAGCTCGGCGCTTTCCTGGCCGCGCGTCCCGCGCTTGGCGCGGATCACCAGGGCCGAAGGGCGCGCCTTATCGGCGATCACCGAGGGCGGCACTTCCCGCTTCAACTGCTCCACCGCCTCCCAGAACGCCTTGCGCAACTCTTCTGTCGGCTTGCCGGCAAACTCGGCAAAACGGATGTCCTTGAGCAATTGCTCGATACGATCCGGCACCGGCACGGACTTCACCGCCAGCCCGAAGGCCTCGGGCGGCTTGCGCACGGCGTCACCGAACTGCTCGGGCGTGGACACCAGTTTCGCGATGCTCACGTGCTGGTAGCGCATGGCCCATGCCAATGCGTCTTCACCGTTGTCATTCACCACGCCGGCGTCCGCGCCGCCCTCGAGCAACAGGCGGGCGATGCTCTCGCGCCCTTCGCGTGCCGCCATCATCAGCGGCGTCGAGCCGTTCACGCTGCGGGCGTTGATGTCGGCGCCCCGCTCGATCAGCAGCCGCGCCACCTGTTCGTGGCCGGCGAAGACGGCGTAGTGCAGGGCCGACCATTCCTTGCCCTGGCGATTGACGCGGGCGCCCCGGTCGAGCAGCCACCGCACCGCCTGCACGTGCCCCTTCCATGCCGCATGCATGAGAGCCTGCTCGCCCAGGCGATTGGTCTTGTCGATCTGCGCACCGCGGCTGAAAAAGAGTTCCATCAGGGGGATGTTGCCCTCCCAGGCGGCGATCATGAGGCCGGTGCCGATGCGGCTGCCCATGAAATCGGGATCCAGCCCGGCATCGAGCCAGCGTTGGGCGGACGCCATGTCCCCCAACTCCATGGCCACGGCAAAGCGCGTGGGATCGGGCAGCGGGCCCTGGGCGGCGGCACTCCCGGCCAGCGCCAGGGCGCACAGGAGCGCGGCCGCACCGCGGCGCAGCCCGGTGCCAAGTCGGTTCAGCAACAAGTAATGCATCGCGTCATCTTAATCCAGTAAACTGCATCTCAGCCTGCCTGCCCATCCCCGTCGTGCCTTGCCCCATGACGTCTCCCTCCCCGCCGCTGGTTTTCGGCTTTGCCGCGTCACTGACCCTGCACGCCCTGTTGCTGGCGGCGCGGCCGCTGCCCTATTCTGGCAGCGCGGAGGAAGTGCCGATGTTACCGAAAGGCGCGCCGGCCATTGAGGCGCGCCTGGCGCCACTGGTGCTGAAAAACACTATCGAAGATTCGGCAGACAAGCAAACGCCCCCGACAGTTCAAGTGCTCCCGCCGGCGACCGCCGGGGCGCGGCATGCGGCGCCGACCAAGGTTCTCGCGCCCAGGCCGCGCCCGCGCATGCTGGAAGGAACGGCGCTCGCCCGCGCCCAGAAAATCCTCGCCGATCGCCTGCTGTACCCCCAGGAGGCCGTCGATCAGGGGCTGGAAGGCGAGGCCATCCTCCTCCTGCACCTGGACGGACAGGGGAATATCGTGCGGGTAGAGGTGGCAAGCAGTTCCGGCCACCCGATCCTCGACCGCGCGGCCCTCGCCGCCGCGCGGCATATCGGCAGCCTGCCCGGCCTTGCCGGCACGCAGACCCTTCTGCCCGTGCGCTTCCAGTTGCTCTAACATTCTGCTGACAATCGTCGAAGATATTGTCGTCTTTTGGCGACAAAACTGTTTATGCCATGCAGATCATGGTGCAATAGCCTTTCTGCCCGTGGATACTCGCTCTTGGGCCAGAAGCCGGTTCGCGCGCCAGCAGAAATGCGCTTGGTTGGCACCCCCGCGGAGCGACAGTGCACGGATCTCCCGATCGACCTTCGCGCCAGCAGGCAACCCATTGAACGTTTGGACTAATTCCGTTTGTCCCGGACATGCTTTGTAATCCTTTGTCCTACAAGACTTTCCTCGGAGCCAGCGGCCCCTGTCGCCTGGAACAGACAGGTTGATGCGGTTTTCGTGACTTATTTCACGATCCGACTTCGTTTTTCATCGTAAACCCATGATAGGAAAAGGGTTCGGCCACCGGGCACGGCGATTGCACCCGCCTGCGCCCGTGGCCGGAACCTATGATGGACGTTTCATGCTCCGACCACTCCTCCACCAGCAGCCTCAGGGAGCACGAAGTGAATATTTCCTCCTTTTTCGACCTGCCCGGCGCCTTTCGGCGTCATTTTCGTGTGGTGCCGGCGTTTACGCCGGAATTGCGGGATGCGTGCTTCCGTATACGGCATGCCGTCTATTGCGAGGAGTTCGGCTTCGAGCCGGTGCGCAGCGACCACCGCGAGACTGACTGCTGGGATACCAACAGCATCCACTGCCTGGTGCAGAGCGTGGCCAGCGGCGAGTTCCTGGGATGCATGCGCCTGGTCATGCCGCCGGCGGAGGCACCCGACACGCCCTTGCCTTTCGAGCGCATATGCGCCGTCTCCATCGACCGCGCGGAGGTGGACCCGCGCCACCTGCCGCGCTGCACCATCGCCGAGGCGTCCCGCCTGGCCCTGATCCCGGCCCTGCGCCGGCGGCCCGAGGCCGGCGCTTCGCCCGACGAACCTGCCTTGTGGAGCGCCAACAGCGGCGTGGTGCCCTGCGTGCAGGTGGGGCTGTATCTGGGGATGCTCGCCGTGGCGCGCCTGCACGGCATCGAAAAACTGTTCATGCTGGTGGAACCGCGCCTGGCACGTCAGTTGGGCATGCTGGTGGGCATGCGCCCCAGGCTTATCGGCAGCCCCGTGGAGCACCGCGGTACGCGCGTGCCGGCCATGGTGAACGTGCCGGAGGTACTGGACGATCCGCGCCTGAAGGTGCGGCCGCTGTTCGACGAAATCTGGACGCGGGTGGCGGCGGGCTTCAGCTTCTCCGGGCCGACCGAAGTGCTCGCCGAGGCCGCCTGAGGCCGTCGGCCGCGCGGCTCACAGAGCCGGAGGGAATCAGACGCGGCGGCCGGAACGAGGGCAGCGCTGGCAGCGCTGGAGCGTATCGCCGGCCAGGCACCAGCATTCGCGCCGGCAGCGGTCGTCGGCGACGCCTGGGAGGATGTCCTTGGCCAGGGAGAAGGCGACAATGTTCAGCCTGTGCAGGAAGCGGCTGGCGGCGGGCACATCGCGAAACACCGTCCAGCCCTCGATGCCGCGCACCGGACGGCCTCCCAGGCACACGGCGTAGCACGGGTCGCGGCGCCGACGCAGCGGCCGGATTTCGACCGGCAGGCCGCCGTCCCGTTGTGCCGCCGCCGCCAGTTCCAGCCATGTCGCCCATCGGGGCGCCCGCTCCAAGCGCATTTTTTCCTTCCCGCACTTCGCCATCGCGGCGGCGAGATGCCGCCTAAGGGGCAATTATAGCGAATAACCCCTTGCCAAAAATGGTCAAGTCCGCTTGCGCTGGATCAGCTCGATCTTGTAGCCGTCCGGATCCTGGATGAAGGCGATGACCGTGGTGCCGTGCTTCATCGGCCCGGCTTCGCGCGTCACCACGCCGCCGCGGCGCTTGATCTCCTCGCAGGCGGCATAGGCGTCGTCCACTTCCACCGCCACATGGCCGTAGCCCGTGCCCAGGTCGTAGCGGTCCACGCCCCAGTTGTAGGTGAGTTCCAGCACTGCACCCTCGGATTCGTCCTGATAGCCGACGAAGGCCAGGGTGAACTTGCCGTCGGGATAGTCCTGGCGGCGCAGCAGCCTCATGCCCAGCACTTCCGTGTAGAACTTGAGGGAGCGCTCCAGGTCGCCCACGCGCAGCATGGTGTGAAGGATACGCATTGTCGTTTCTCCTAGAGTTGGGGACAGGTCGCCGCCAGCTGCTTCAACTCCTCCCGCGCCTGGCGATAGGCGGGGAAGACGCCCTCCACCACGGACCAGAAGCGCGGGCTGTGGTTCATGTGCACCAGGTGGGCCAGCTCGTGCACTGCCACGTAGTCGATCAGTTCCAGGCGGAAATGGATCAGGCGCCAGTTGAGGCGGATGCCGCTTTGCAGGCTGCAGCTGCCCCAGCGCGTCTGGGCGTTGGACAAGGCCACGGGGGGCAAGGGACGGCCAATGCGCGGCGCATAGGCGGCCACGCGCGCCGTGAAGCACTCCAGCGCCCGCCGCTGCAGGGCGCGGCGCGCCAGCAGGCGCAGATCCGCATCAATCCGCGCCTCCAGCACCAGGCGGCGCTCTTCCCAGCGGCTGCGGTTGGCGCCGGGCACCACGCGCACCTGGTGCTCCTCGCCCAGGACCGGCAGCCAGGCGCCGTCGCGCACCACGAGCTGCGCCGGCTGCGCCGCCGACTGCCACTCGTCCAGCTTCTTCAGCACCCAGGCGGCGTTCTTGGCGATGAAGCCCTCGATCTCGGCGATGGCGGCGTGGCGCGGCGCACCGACGCGCAAGCCACGCTGGTCGATAGTCAGGCCAAGGGTGCGACGGGAGGAGCGGGTCAACTGGTAGGCGACGATGCGGCGCCCGAGGAGAATATGACGCTCGCGCGCCTCGGGCGCGGGCGGCAGGCGAAACGGCAGTTCAAGCTGGAAGTTCGACATGGCTCCACAGATCGCTCATGGCCGCCTGGCGCGGCAGCCGGGACAGCTGCCTGACCACCACGCCATCGATTTCCGCCAGCGACAGATGGATCAGGCGCCAGGCCAGGCGCAGGCGGCATGCCTGGTCCACCTCACCCCAGCTCGCCGTGGCGAAGGACAGCTGCCACGGCGGCGGCACCAAGCCCAGGCGACGCGCGCACTCATGCACGCGCTGCTCCAGCACGCGCCGCGCCTGCGTCTGCAGCCAGGCGTGGGCGCCATCGCGGATCTGCCTGCCGTCGGCCTCGGGCGGCAGGGGCAGCAACAGCTCGTCGCCGCGCAGCTGCGCGTCGCGGCCGTGGGCTTCCAGGCGCAGGGTGATCACCCGGCCGAGATACGGAAAACGCACACCGTCATGCCAGCGCTGCCCTTCCGGCGCGGCAGCGGCCGCGCCGGCCAGGGGCAATTCAAGCTGCGACTCGGTCTTTCCTGACCCCATAGCGGTGGGGGCTGATGCGCCGCATCTCGGCCTCGATCCAGGCCTCGGTGCGGGCGTTGATCTCGTCCGGCGTCAGCCCGCGCGTGTCGATGGCCGGTCCTATGCTCACGGTGACCGTGCCAGGATACTTCAAAAACGCCTGGCGCCGCCAGAACTCGCCGGCGTTGTGGGCCACCGGCACCACCGGCGCTCCCGTCTTGGCGGCCAGGTAGGCGCCGCCAGGCTTGTAGCGCCGCGTCGTGCCGGGCGCGGTGCGCGTGCCCTCCGGGAAGATCACCACCCAGAAGCCTTCCTGCAGCCGCTGCCGGCCCTGCTCCAGCACCTGCTCCAGGGCGTCGCGCCCGGCGCTGCGGTCGATGGCGATGCTGGGAATCGAAGCCAGCCCCCAGCCGAAGAAGGGGATGCGCAGCAGTTCCCGCTTCAGGACGAAGGACACGGGCGGGAAGATCTCCTGCAAGGCCATCGTCTCCCAGGCCGACTGGTGCTTGCACAGGATCACCGCGGGCCCGGCAGGCAGGTTCTCGCGCCCCTCCACCCGGTACTTGATGCCCAGCAGATGCTTGACGAGCCACAGGGCGACGCGCGTCCAGCCCTGCACGATGCGATAGCGCGTCATGCCCGGCAGCGGCCGCATCAGCAGGAAGAACAGGGCGAAGGGCGGCGTGTAGAAGACCAGCGCCACCATGAACAGCAGGGAGCGCAGGAAGATCATGGGGTGAGATGGGCGGCGACGGCGGCGAGATCGGGGAAGATCAGCGTGTTCTCGGGCATGGGCGGGCCGCCGCGCGTCCTTTCCCCCTTGCCGGTCAGCACCAGGATGGGCGTGGCGCCCACGGCCGCGGCCGCCTCCAGGTCGCGCAGCGAGTCGCCGACCGCGGGCACCCCGGTGAGCTCGATGTTGTAGCGCTCGGCGATCTCCCGCAGCATGCCGGCCTTGGGCTTGCGGCACTCGCAGGCGGCGTCCGCCGCATGGGGGCAGAAGAACACCGCCTCGATGCGCCCGCCCACCTGGGCGGCGGCCTTGATCATCTTGTCGTGGATGGCATTGAGCGTGCCCATGTCGAACAGCCCGCGCCCGATGCCCGACTGGTTAGTGGCCACCACCACCCGGTAGCCCCACTGGTTCAGCCGTGCGATGGCCTCCAGGCTGCCCGGCAGGGGCTTCCACTCGTCCGGCGACTTGATGAACTGGTCGCTGTCGTAATTGATGACCCCGTCCCGGTCGAGAATGATCAGCTTCATGCTATGCACCGCCTCATACCGACAGGCGCGAGATGTCCGCCACCTGGTTCATCAAGCCGGCAAGCTGAGACAGCAGCGCCAGGCGGTTCTGGCGCGTGAGGGGCTCGTCCACCATGACCATCACCCGGTCGAAAAAGGTATCGACGGTCTCGCGCAACTGAGCCAGGGCCTTGAGCGCTTCGGTATAGTCTTCGCCCGCCATATGGGACTTCACCAGGGGCGCGACGGCATTCATGCGCTGGAACAAAGCCTTCTCGGCACTCTCCTGGAGCAGCAGCACGTCCGGCTCGCCGGCCACCGGCGGCGCCTTCTTGAGGATATTGACGATGCGCTTGTTGGCGGCGGCCAGGGACTGAGCCTCGGGCAGGCGCACAAACTCGCGCACCGCCTCCAGCTTGGGCAGCACCAGGTCGATGCGGGTGGGCCTGAGGGCGAGCACCGCCTCCACCGCCTCCAGGGCATGGCCGGCCTCCCGCAGATAGCCGCGCAAGCGCTCCAGCATGAAGTCGTACAAGGCCGCCTGGGAACCCGGTTGCAGGATGCCGGCGGGGAAGCCGGCGGCGCCTTCGGTGATCAGCTCGCCCAGGTCCAGGGGCAGGGGCTTCTCGATCAGGATGCGCAGCACCCCCAGGGCCGCCCGGCGCAGGCCGAAGG
Organism: Pseudomonadota bacterium; assembly: GCA_049320945.1. GTDB lineage: Bacteria > Pseudomonadota > Gammaproteobacteria > Burkholderiales > Rhodocyclaceae > DYIB01. Next base: position 8,949 of record JBMOQT010000025.1, on the reverse strand, counting down.
GATCCTTGTCGCCCGAGGGCACCTGGCCGATGCCGAAAAAGCCGATGAGGGCGTCCAGCTTATCGGCCAGGGCCACGGCGCAGGCCACGTTGCCCTCGGGCAGCGCATCGCCGGCGAAGCGCGGCCGGTAATGGGCTTCGATGGCGTCGGCCACCACCGGGCTCTCGCCGTCGTGGCGCGCGTAATAGCGCCCCATGATGCCCTGCAGCTCGGGGAACTCGCCCACCATGCCCGTGAGCAGGTCCGCCTTGGCCAGATAGGCGGCGCGCTCGGCCGCCGTCCGGTCGGCGTGCAGGCGCCGGGCGATGGCGTCGGCCAGCTTCTGCAGGCGCTCGACGCGTTCGAGCTGGCTGCCCAGCTTGTTGTGATACACCACCTGGGCCAGCTTGGGCACGCGCGTTTCCAGGCGCTGCTTGCGGTCCTGGTCGAAGAAGAAGCGGGCATCGGCCAGGCGCGGGCGCACCACGCGCTGGTTGCCGCCGATGATGTGCCGGGGGTTCGCCACCACCATGTTGGCCACGATGAGGAAGCGGTGCTGCAGCCGGCCGGCCTCGTCGAACAGGGGAAAGTACTTCTGGTTCTGCTGCATGGTGAGGATCAGGCATTCCTGGGGCACTTCCAGGAATTCCCGTTCGAACTCGCCCACATAGACCTCGGGCCACTCCACCAGGGCGGTCACCTCGTCCAGCAGGGCTTCCGTATCCTTCAGATGCGCCCCCAGGGAGCGCGCCTGGGCGGCCAGCTTGTCCGCGATCAGGGCCCGGCGCCGCTCGAAGGAGGCGATCACCCGGCCCTCGTGCTCCAGCTGGGCTTCGTAGTCCTCGGCGGACTCCAGGAAGATGTCGCCGGCGCTCAGGAAACGGTGTCCGCGCGTGCGGTTGCCGGCGTGCAGGCCCAGCACCACCGTGTCGCCCAGGACGCGCTTGCCGTGCATCACCACCAGGCCATGGACCGGCCGCACGAACTGATGGTCCGAGTCGCCCCAGCGCATCACCTTGGGCACCGGCAGCTTCTTCAGCGCCGCGTCGATCAGGTCGGGCAGCAGGACGTCCAGGGCTTCGCCCTTTTTCTGGATCAGGGCGACGAAGTATTCGCCCTTGCCGTCCTGCAGGCGCTGCAGCTGCCCGAACTCGACGCCGGCGGAACGCATGAACCCCTCCAGCGCCTTGGTGGGCCTGCCTGCGCCGTCCAGACCGGCGGACACCGCCGGCCCCTTGCGCTCCAGCAGCTTGTCGGGCGCGGCTTCGCGCACCTGGGGGCACAGCACGGCAAGCCGGCGCGGCGTGGCGAAGGCGCGCACACCTTCTTTGCTCTGCACCAGGTCTGCGCTCATCAGGCCGTCCACCAGGTATTCCTTGAAGGCCTCGGACAGCAGGCGCAGCGCCTTGGGCGGCAGTTCCTCCGTGAGCAGTTCGACCAGCAGGGGAGCGCTCATCGGGCCACCTCCCGCTTGCACATGGGAAAGCCCAGGGCCTCGCGCGAGGCGTAATAGGCCTGGGCCACCTCCCGCGCCAGCGCCCGCACCCGGGCGATGTAGGCGGCGCGCTCGGTGACGGAAATGGCGCCCCGGGCGTCCAGCAGGTTGAAGGTGTGGGAGCACTTCATGACCATTTCGTAGGCGGGCAGGGGCAGCTCCAGGCCCATGAGGCGCTTGGCCTCGGCTTCGTACTTGGAGAACTGGGCGAACAGCCAGTCCACATCCGCGTGCTCGAAGTTGTACCTGGACTGCTCCACTTCGTTCTGGTGATAGACGTCGCCGTAGGTCACCCCGGGCGCCCACACCAGGTCGAACACGTTCTCCACCCCCTGCAGGTACATGGCCAGGCGCTCCAGGCCGTAAGTGATCTCGCCCAGGACGGGGCGGCAGGGCAGCGAGCCCACTTCCTGGAAGTAGGTGAATTGCGTCACCTCCATGCCGTCCAGCCATACTTCCCAGCCCAGGCCCCAGGCACCCAGGGTGGGCGATTCCCAGTCGTCCTCGACGAAACGGATGTCGTGCTGGTGGGTGTCTATCCCCAGCGCGCGCAGGCTGTCGAGATAGAGCTCCTGGATGTGGTCGGGGGACGGCTTCAGCACTACCTGGTACTGGTAGTAATGCTGCAGGCGGTTGGGGTTCTCGCCGTAGCGGCCGTCCTTGGGGCGGCGCGAGGGCTGCACGTAGGCGGCGTTCCACGGCTCGGGGCCGATGGCGCGCAGAAAAGTGGCGGTGTGGAAGGTGCCCGCGCCCACTTCGATGTCGTAGGGCTGGAGCAGCACGCAGCCTTGTTTGTCCCAAAAATCCTGCAGCCGCAGGATCACTTCCTGGAAAGTCGGCATGTTCGAGAACGGAGCGCCGCGGAAACGGCAAAAAGCGTGATTTTACTGGGTTTTTGCCCGGGCAGAGCGCGTCCAGGGCGGCCTTTGTCCAGGAGGCGACAATCGCCGCGCGCCCGAAACGCTTGGAGTAACATTCGCCAAAACCACCCGGAGACACCCATGGACTGCCACGTTACCGCGATCCTCAAAGACGGCGAAAGCTACGACTTTCATCTCACCGAGTCCGAGTTGTCCATGTTTTCCCCCGAGTCGGCCCAGGGCTGGCTGGCGCGGGAGTTCGAGGCCGCCGGCTGCGAGCCCACCAACCCGGTGGGCAAGGTGCTGCTGGTGGACCGCATCCTGCTGCTGGCGGGCAGCCGCAGCAAATCCGAATGGGAGCAGCGCAGCCAGTGGGTGAAGCAGTTCGTCTGCGCCGCGGCCCGCGCCATGGGCCGGCCGGCCCTCACCATCGATACGGCGCGCTACTCGCTGTAGTCCGTCTCTCCCGCCTGCGCCTGAGGGCGGCGCCGAGCAGGCCGCCCAGGGACAAGGCCACCATTGGCCCGTTGCCCCAGCGCACGAAGGGCGTGGTGCCGCTGTAGCCGGTCACGGTGCCGGTCAGCGCGTCTTCCGTGAATGGCTCCAGCACCGCGGCGACCTCGCCGCGTGCGCCGACGATGGCGGTCATGCCGGTGTTGGTGGCGCGCAGCATGGGGCGGCCGGTTTCCAGGCTGCGCATGCGGGCGATCTGCAGGTGCTGGGGCTGGGCCAGGGAATCGCCGAACCAGGCGGTGTTGGACAGGTTCACCAGCACGGTGGCCTCCGGCAGGGCGCGGATGATCTCCTCGCCGAACAAGTCCTCGTAGCAGATGTTTACCGCCACCCGCTGGCCGGCCAGTTCCAGTACCGGCTGCTCCGGGGCGCCGCGGCTGAAATTGGACATGGGGATGTGCAGCAGCGCCAGGGTCCACTGGAAGGCCGGCGGCGTGAATTCGCCGAAGGGCACCAGGTGGCGCTTGCTGTAGGTCTGGACCGGGCTGGCGCCCAGGCCCACGGCGCTGTTGTAGTAGCGCTCCGACCCGTCGCGCATGACGCTGCCCAGGAGCACATCGCCCCGGCCCCCGTCCGCGGCCTGGCGCAGCGCCTGCAGGTAATCGGGCGGCACCTGGTCGAACAGCAGCGGCAGGGCGGTCTCCGGCAGCACCACGAGCCGCGCCGGATGGGCCTGGGCCAGGCGCAGATAGGCTTCCATGGACTGGCGCAGGCGCTCCGGCTTCCACTTCAGGCTCTGCTCGATATTGCCCTGCAGCAGGCTCACCTCCAGCGGCTCGCCCACGGGCCGCGTCCATTCCACCCGCCCCAGGGCGAAGCCCAGGGCGGCCACGACGGCGATGGCGGCGGTGCTCCCGGGCAGCTGGCGCCGCGCCTCCCAGGCGGCGGCGATCAGCGCGGCGATCAGGACGCTGGCGAAGCCGACGCCGAACACGCCGGCCAGGGGCGCCAGCCCGGCCAGGGGGCTGGGCGGCGTCTGGGCATAGCCCAGGGCCAGCCAGGGGAAACCTGTGAGCAGCCAGCCGCGCAGCCACTCCGCCCCGGTCCAGGCGGCGGCGGCGAGAAGAGCGTCGGCCAGCCAATGGCCGGCGCGCAGGCGCCGGTAGAGCCAGCCGGCAAGGGCCGGGAACAGCGCCAGATAGGCGCAGAACAGCACCGTGGCGATGACCGCCAGGGGCGCCGCCATGCCCCCGAACTGGTGCAGGCTGACATAGACCCAGGACACCCCCGCCAGGAAATAGCCCAGGCCGAACAGGAAGCCGCTGCGCGCCGCCCGCCCGGGCGACGCGGCGCCCTGCCACAGCCCGATCAGCAGGGCCACGGTGAGCAGCGGCACGGGGAACAGGCCAAAGGGGGCGAAGCCCAGCACCGTGGCGGCGCCGGCGCTCAATGCGGCGAGCAGCTGAAGGCGGTCGCTGCGCCGCCAATCGAGTGTCATGGCAGGGAGCGTTCAGGAGACGCTGGCCGAGGCGCGTTCGCGGGCGCCGCTGTCCACCAGCAGAGTGTGCACGCGCCGGCTGTCGGCGCGCAGCACCTGGATGCGCAGGCCGTCCAGCACCAGGGTCTCGCCGCGCTTGGGCATGCGGCCCAGCTGATGGATCACCAGGCCGCCCACGGTGTCGAATTCCTCGTCGCTGAAATGGGTGCCGAAGGCGGCGTTGAAGTCCTCGATCTCGGTGGTGGCCTTGACGCGGTAGCGCCCCGCCGAGTCGAGCAGGATGTTGTCCGAGGCCTCGTCGAAATCGTACTCGTCCTCGATATCGCCGACGATCTGCTCCAGCACGTCCTCGATAGTGACCAGGCCCGCCACGCCGCCGTACTCGTCCACCACGATGGCCATGTGGTTGCGGCTGGCGCGGAACTCGCGCAGCAGCACGTTGAGGCGCTTGGACTCGGGGATGAACACCGCCGGGCGCAGCATGTCGCGGATGTCGAATTCCTTGCCGGCGTAGTAGCGCAGCAGGTCCTTGGCCAGCAGGATGCCGAGCACGTCGTCCTTGCTCTCGCCCGTGACGGGAAAGCGCGAGTGGGCCACCTCGATGACGCGATCGATGAACTCCTCGGGCTTCTCGTGGATGGAGATGGTTTCCATCTGGGCGCGCGGCACCATGATGTCGCGCACCTGCATGTCGGACACGGACAGCGCCCCCTCGATGATGGACAGGGCATCGGCGTCCAGCAGGTTTCTTTCAAAGGCGGAATGCAGCAGCGCCAGAAGCTGCTCGCGGTCTTCGGGCTCGCGCATGATCAGCGCGGACAGGCGTTCAAACAAAGAGCGTCTACTAGGGGAAGGTTCCATAAAGCGTACGGCGTGAGGAGTGAGGAGTGAGGGGTGACGAGACTGCCTCACCCCTCACTCCTTACTCCTCACTGTCTCCATAAGGATCCGGATAACCCAGGGCGGCGAGAATATCCCGTTCTTTTTGCTCCATGATTTCCGCATCGCGGTCCTGCTCGTGGTCGTATCCCTGCAGGTGCAGCATACCATGCACGATCAGGTGGGCGAAATGGGCTCCGACCGGGCGGCGGCGCTCCTCGGCCTCGCGCAGCACCACCGGCACGCACAGCACCAGGTCGCCCGCCAGCCGGGGCGGCGGCGCGTAGGGGAAGGACAGCACGTTGGTGGCGTAGTCCTTGCCGCGGTAGGCCTTGTTGAGGCTGCGCCCCTCCTCCGCGTCCACGAAGCGCACGGTGACCTCCGCCGCACCGTCGTAGGCGGCCTTCAGCCATTTCCTGATCTGCGTGCGGGTGGGCAGGGCGCCGTCGCGCACGGCGCATTGCACCGATAGGTTAAGCCTCCCCGTCCCGTTCTTTTTCGTGTTTTTCATAGGCGTTCACGATGCGCGCCACCAGGGGATGACGCACCACGTCCTCGGCCAGGAATTCCGTGAAGGCGATGCCGCGCACCTCCCTGAGAATCTGGCGCGCCTCGATGAGGCCGCTCTTGGAGCCGCGCGCCAGGTCGATCTGGGTGACGTCGCCGGTGATCACTGCCTTGGCGCCGATGCCTATGCGCGTAAGGAACATCTTCATCTGCTCGGGGGTGGTGTTCTGGGCCTCGTCGAGAATGATGAAGGCATGGTTGAGGGTGCGCCCGCGCATGTAGGCCAGCGGCGCGATCTCGATGGCATTGCGCTCGAACAGCTTGGCCACCTTGTCGAAACCCATGAGGTCGTACAGGGCGTCGTACAGGGGCCGCAGGTAGGGGTCCACCTTCTGCGCCAGGTCACCCGGCAGGAAACCGAGGCGCTCGCCCGCCTCCACCGCCGGGCGCGTCAGCACGATGCGCGCCACGGTCTCGCGCTCGAAGGCATCCACCGCCGAGGCCACCGCGAGATAGGTCTTGCCGGTGCCCGCCGGGCCGACGCCGAAGGTGATGTCGTGCTCCTGGATCTGGCGCAGGTACTGCACCTGGCGCGGCGTGCGCCCGTGCAGATCGGTCTTGCGCGTGAGCAGCCCGGGCGCCGACTGGCCCGCCTGGCCGCGGTTCTTCAGCTCCACCAGGCCGAGCTGGATGTCGTCGACCGACAGGTGGTCCTTCGCCTGGCCGTAGAAATGCTGCAGCGCCTGGGCCGCCTGCGCGGTCTGCGCCGGGTGGCCGTGCAGCGTGAAGCGCTCGCCGCGCCGCGCGATCGCCACGTCATAGGCGGCCTCGATCTGGCGCAGGTTCTCGTCCAGCGCCCCGCACAGGTTGGCGAGCTGCTGGTTGTCGACGGGCTGCAGGAGGAGTTCCAGCGGACGGTTGCGCAAGATGGGAGTCCGATCGCGCTTCACGACTCGCGCGCCACGATTTCGCCGCGCAGGGAATGGGGCAGGGCGGCGGTGATGGTGACGTCCACGAACTGGTTCACCAGACGGGGATGGCCGGCGAAATTCACCACCCGGTTATTGTCGGTGCGCCCCGCCAGTTCGCCCGGATCCTTCTTGGACAGGCCTTCCACCAGCACGCGCTGTACGCTGCCCACCATCTTCTCGCTGATCGCGCGCGCCTGCTCCTCGATGCGCCGCTGCAGGCGCATGAGGCGCTGCACCTTGAGCTCGTGGGGCGTGTCATCGGGCAGCTCCGCCGCGGGCGTGCCGGGGCGCGGGCTATAGATGAAGCTGAAAGAGGCGTCGAAGCCCACGTCCTCGATCAGCTTCATGGTCAGTTCGAAATCCCGTTCCGTCTCCCCGGGGAAACCGACGATGAAATCCGTGGACAGGGAAATGTCCGGGCGCACGGCGCGCAGCCGCCGCACGATGGATTTGTACTCCAGCGCCGTGTAGCCGCGCTTCATGGCCGCCAGGATGCGGTCGGAGCCGGACTGCACCGGCAGGTGCAGATGGCTCACCAGCTTGGGCAGGCGAGCGTAGGCGTCGATCAGGCGCTGGGTGAATTCGCGCGGGTGCGAGGTGGTGAAGCGCACCCGCTCGATGCCCGGGATGTCGTGCACGCAGTCCAGCAGCAGGGCGAAGTCGGCGGCTTCGCCGTCCGCCATCTGACCGCGATAGGCATTGACGTTCTGGCCCAGCAGGGTCACTTCCCTGACGCCCTGCCGTACCAGAGCGGCGATCTCCGCCAGCACGTCCTCCAGGGGTCGCGACACCTCGTCGCCGCGCGTATAGGGTACGACGCAGAAGGTGCAATATTTGCTGCAACCCTCCATCACCGACACGAAGGCGCAGCCGCCTTCGACGCGGGCGGGCGGCAGGTTGTCGAACTTCTCGATCTCCGGGAAGGAGGTGTCCACCTGGGGTCTGCCCGACTCGCGCCGGGCGCGGATGAGCTGGGGCAGGCGGTGCAGGGTCTGGGGACCGAACACCACGTCCACGTAGGGCGCGCGCTCGACGATGGACGCTCCCTCCTGGCTCGCCACGCAGCCGCCCACGCCGATCACCAGCCCGGGCCTGACGCGCTTCAGGTGCTTGACGCGGCCCAGGTCGTGGAACACCTTCTCCTGCGCCTTCTCGCGCACCGAGCAGGTGTTGAACAGGATGACGTCGGCTTCCTCGGGATTATCGGTCTTCACGACCCCTTCCGCCGCCGCGAGCACGTCCGCCATGCGGTCGGAATCGTACTCGTTCATCTGGCAGCCGAAGGTCTTGATATAGAGCTTCTTCACTGCGGTTTGGGAACGGGCTGCCGAGCCTCTGCTTGGGTCAATATCCAGACGTTATGCACGTTGCCGTAACTGTCGGTGGTATAGCGCACCAACACCGGCTTCTGCAGCATGCCGGGCAGCACGATGCGGTTGAACTCGTCGCGGATCTGGGAGGCGGGCGACAGCCGCAGCGCCTTGTCGTCCATTTGGACCATGCCCTGGTAGGGCGGGTTCATCGTCGCCTTCTCGGCGTTGGCCGGAATGGTGCGCACGAGGCCGGCCGGGGTGGCGATGGGCGAGGGCGGGGTGCCGGGTGCCGGCGTACCGCCCTGCGAATTGATCATCGCATCGATCAGGCCTTCTACCAGGGCGGGAATCAGCAGGTTCATGGCGCCCCCACGCGCTATGGAGCTGGCTGAAATTATAGTCGAAAGGTCAGGGCGACGTGCTCCCGGGAAGGCCACCGGCAGCGGCACGGTCGCCGCCGGTGGCCGAAGTATAGAACACGGCGCCCTGCCCGGGGGCCGATTGCGCCCACACCCGGCCGCCGTGGCGCTCGACGATGGCCAGCCCGCCCCCCGTGCCGCCGTACTCGCTGTCCTCCTTGTGCAGGCACCCATCCTCGGACTGGGTACGGATCGACCAGCGCTTGTCGGTGGCTGCAATGCCCTGTGCCGGCCTGGCGGGAAAGTCCATGGTCGAGTGACGAGCCCTCACGACGGAATAAACGCGGCGCTTCGAACGGCCGTCTTGTCGGACGCCATTGCGGGCCATGGCGATGGCATTGTGCAGGGGGTGCAACTGAGGGAAATGGTGGTGATGGGGGGACTCGAACCCTCGACCTACGGATTATGAATCCGTCGCTCTAACCGGCTGAGCTACATCACCAGGCGCAAGGGCGCGCATTATCCGGCCGGAGGGGAAGCCTTGTCAAGACAAGGCTCTGACCCCACAATGTATGGTTTGCCATTGTCCCGCATCCCGGTGGTTCCACCCCTTCATTTCGACGTGCTGATCGTCG
>JBMOQT010000024.1:10527-21570 GCA_049320945.1 Pseudomonadota bacterium | reverse complement strand
AGGATCGATCATGCCATCCCGGGCAATCCCGGCTCTCGCCGTCGTCGTACCCGTCCATAACGAAGCTGCAAACATCGAACCGCTGCTGGCGGAAATAAGCGCCGCCCTCACCGGCCGCATCGACTTCGAAGCGGTATTCGTGGACGACGGCAGCGACGATGACACCCTGGCTGAACTGTCGCGCTGCACGCACCAGTATCCCGCCCTGGTCATCGTCAGGCATCGCCACAACTGTGGCCAGAGCACCGCGATCCGCACGGGCGTGCGGCTTGCCCGCGCACCGCTGGTCGCGACCCTGGACGGGGACGGCCAGAACGACCCGGCCGACATTCCCGTGCTGTTGCAGCGCTGGCAGCAGGCGCAGTCGGCGGGGACACCCCTGCTCATCGCCGGGCAGCGCACGCGGCGCCAGGACACCTGGGTGCGGCGGCTGTCCTCGCGCATCGCCAACGGCGTTCGCAGCCGCCTGCTGGGCGACAACACACCCGATACCGGTTGCGGCCTGAAGCTGTTCGCGCGGGAGGATTTCCTGGCCCTGCCCTACTTCGATCACATGCACCGCTTTCTCCCAGCCCTGTTTCAGCGCATGGGCGGTCGGGTCTTCTCGGTGCCCGTACGGCATCGCCCGCGCGAGCGGGGCAAATCCCACTATGGAATTCACAACCGCCTGTGGGTCGGGTTGGTCGATCTTCTGGGCGTTATCTGGCTGAAGCGACGCGCCCGGGTGCCGGTGGTCGACCTGCCGCTGCAGAATGGAGGAAATCCCAGTGGAACATGACAAGTTCTGGCTCATCGTCGGCTTTCTCGGCCAGGCGCTGTTCTCGGCCCGCTTCATTCTCCAGTGGCTCAAGAGCGAGCGGCTCAAGCGCAGCGTGATCCCGGTTGCCTTCTGGTACTTGAGCATCGCGGGGGGCGGCGTGCTCCTCGCTTATGCCATTCATCGCACGGATCCGGTGTTCATCGTCGGCCAGGCCGCGGGCCTTTTCATCTATCTGCGCAACCTCTACTTCATCATGCGCGAGCAACGGGGGACGAGGCCCGCGTAAGGGGCTCGCCATGGGCGGCAGCAGCGGACATCCCATGCGCGTGACGGCGATGTGGTGGCTCGCCGTGGTCGCCGTCTCCCTCGCCACGCGCGCGCCGTTTCCCATGGACGAGACACGCTACCTCGCCGTGGCCTGGGAAATGTGGCTGCGCGGCGATTACCTCGTCCCCCATCTGAACGGACAGCTCTACAGCCACAAGCCGCCCATGATGTTCTGGCTGATCCATCTCGGCTGGGCGGTCTTCGGGGTCAGCGACTGGTGGCCGCGGATTGCCCTGTCCTCGTTCGGACTGGCCACCCTGGCGCTCGCCGGCCGCATGGCACGGATGCTATGGCCCGATCGCCCCGCCGTGGCAGCAATGGCGCCGCTCATCGCCGGCGGCAGTCTGTTGTGGGTCGGCTTCAACACCATGGTCATGTTCGACCTGATGCTGAGCTTCTTTGTGCTTCTGGCGATCATGGGCGTGCTGCTGGCCGGCCGCGCCGGCGGCTGGCATGGCTGGCTGTGGTGCGGGGCGGGAATCGGATTGGGTGTGCTGGCAAAGGGGCCGGTGGTGGTGGTCCATGTGCTTCCCGTCGCCCTGCTGGCGCCGTGGTGGGTCGAGCACCGGCCCTATCCGGGCTGGGGGCGCTGGTACTGCCGCGTCGGCGTCGCCGTTCTGGTGGGCGCCGCCATTGCCCTCGCCTGGGCCGTTCCTGCGGCGATCGCCGGCGGCGCAGCGTTTCGCGACGAGATCTTCTGGGGGCAGTCGGCCAACCGCATGGTGAAGTCCTTCGCCCACCAGCAGCCGTTTTGGTGGTACCTGCCCCAGCTGCCGCTGATCCTGTTTCCCTGGCTGTTCTGGCTGCCGTTGTGGCGCAGCCTGGCGGCGTCGATCAGGGGCCCGCGGGATCACGGCAGGCGCTTCGTGCTGGCCTGGGCGGTTCCCGTCTTCATCGCCTTTTCCCTGATCAGCGGCAAGCAATGGCATTACCTGCTGCCCGTCTTCCCGGCGGTCGGGCTGCTGGTCGCCAAGGCCCTCGATGATTCCCGGCCGGCGCTGACGCGCGCCGCACAGTCGCCGGCCGCCCTCGTCCTCCTGGCCGTCGCCGTGGCGCTCGCCTTTCTGCCCCAGGTCCGCAGCCTGCCTGGTGCCGGGGGACAGCTGCATCCGCTGATCGCCGTCAGCGCCGCGCTGGTGGCCGCCGCGGGCGTGGCTCTGCTCGTCTTGCGGCCCGCGTCACCCGGGTCCGCGGTAGTGCTCCTGGGCAGCGTCACGGTGTGGGTCGTTGCGGCCCTGCACATCGGACTGGTGCATATGATCTCCGGAGCCTATGACGTCGCCCCCGTCGCCCAGCGTCTCGCCGCGCTGCAAAGCCAGGGAGTGCCGATCGCCCACGTGGGAAAATACCACGGGCAGTTCCAGTTCGCGGGCCGGCTCACGCTTCCGCTCGAGGTGATCGACAGCGCGTCGGTCGGTTCCTGGGCCCGGCACCATCCCCAGGGCATGGTGATCGCATATACCCGGGCGCACGAGCCGCCTGTGCCCGTCCGGGACGAATATGCCCAGTCCTATCGCGGGCAGATCGTGCATTTGTGGCCGGCCGCGGAGATACTGCGGGCCGGCGGTGCAAAGATCGATGCAGCCGACCAGCCCGGACCGGATTAGGGCGCCCTAACCGCGCCAGCGCACCCGCTGCCGCAGCATGCGGCTCACCGCTTCCAGGGAATCCGGCGAAGTCGTGACGATGGCATAGTAGCCCTGGCCGCCCGGCTGGGCCCGGGCGTTCCAGCCACCCAGGGCGGCCTCCGCCTGCTGCACTTTCATGCTCTTGCCGGGCACCAGGATCAGGGTGGCCAGGCCGTGCTCCGTCTCGAACACGACGTGCCAGCCGGTGCCCTCGGGCACCGGGCACAGCTTCATGTAGCGCACACGCCCGATGGGGGCCTGGAGGTCGGCGCCGAAGTTGTGCATCACTTTCCTGAATGCCTCCTCGTCGGCGATGCGCGCCGTGGTGAACGACTCCGGCTCGTGCATGACGTGCTTGATGGCCTCCCTGGCGTATTCCTCGGAGGCGAAATCACCCCACCAGGAGAAGCCGATGCCCAGGGTCAACAGCACGGCGGCGGCCAGGGCCAGCAGGCGCGGCGAGTATCGCTGCAAGACGCGCCGGCGCATCTTGCGGTTGAGGATGACGCGCTCGGCCAGGCCTTCGGGCACGGCAACGGCAAGGGCGGCGGCCAGCCGCTCCTCGTTCCGGTCCACCTCCGCGGCGAAGTCGCGGCAGTGGGCGCATTCGTCCATATGGGCGGCCGCTTCGGGCGGCAGGCGTGGCGGGTCGGCCAGTTTGTGGCGGCGGAATTCGAGGCAGTTCATGCTGACACCTTGTTCTTTTCCAGTGAAGACAGATAAGCCCGCAGCATCTGCCGTGCGCGGGTGAGCCGGGTCATGACGGCGCCCTCGGTGGTGGCGAGCATCTCGGCGATCTCGCCGCAGCTGTAGCCGCCCAGCACTTGCAGCAGCAGCGGTTCGCGGTAGGTGAGGGGCAGCTCTTCCATCAGTTGCTCCAGCTCCAGTTGCGAGCCGGTGTCAAGATGCGAAGGCAGCTCCAGTTCCTCGGGCTGCTCGTCCGTGTAGTCGAGGTGCCTGCGCTCATACAGGCGCGCATGCTCGTGGCGCAGGATGGTGATGAGCCACGCCTTGACCGATGCGGGATTCTCCAGGTTGTCCCAGTTCTTCCAGGCGCGCTCGAAAGTCTCCTGCACCAGTTCCTCGGCCACGAAGCGGTCGCGGCACAGCCAGTAAGCATAACGGTAGAGGTCCGCGCTGTAGGCGCGCACCGTCTGGTCGAATTCCCTCTGGGCGCCCAGTCGCAAGATCATGGCGTGGTCCTTGGGCTCAAGTAACGGCACACGAGCTGGTCCAGGGACAGCTTGCCCGGTCCGTGGAACAAGATTACCAGCATCAGCGCGCCCCAGAGGATGTGGTCCTTCAGCCCGGCGTCGCTCAAGCCCGGGTAGGAGATGACCGCCACGGCGTTGAACACGAACAGCGCCAGGGCGAAGAAGCGCGTGCCCAGGCCCAGGGCGAGAAACACCGGCAGCACCAGCTCCGCCGCCGTGCCCAGATAGGCGGCGACGTCGGGCGGCAACAGGGGCACTTCGTATTCGTTCTCGAACAGGAACAGGGTCGAGTCCCAGCCGTGCACCTTGATCAGTCCCGAGCGGAAGAACACCTGGGCGACGTAAAGGCGCAGGGCCAGGTCGAACACCGGCGCCAGCAGGTTGAGCCCGGCGACGGCGAGGCTGTACGGCTTGGCCAGGAGGGACAGAGTGGTCATGGACGTCCTCAATCGACAGCGAAATCCCACAGGGTGCCGGCGGCCACGTGCCGCCGCAGCAGGTGCTCCACAGGGAAGGCCTGGTCCAGCACCAAGGCCCTCTCCACGGCGCACACCAGGGTGTCGCCCGCGGCCAGGGACGACAGCCAGGCATGCTCGGCGGCGCCCAGCCGTTCGATGACCACTTGCGCGCCGTGGCGCGTGACCAGCAGGTGGTCGCCGCCTTTGCTCAGGTCCACGGTCGGGTCACCCTCGTAGCCCGGCTGGTTCACCTGCCAGATGTGCAGCACCGGGTAGGGCGAGGCCAGCAGGCGCGCCGCGGGATGGAGCAGGAAGCGCAGCCCGGGCAGGCGCTCCGGGGCGACGGCGGCCAGACGCGACACCTCCAGGGGCTTTGCCTCCGGCGCGCGGCCGGCCATTTCCAGGGCCCATTCCAGGGCCGCCACATGGCGCAGGTAGGGCAGGGCGCGGGTCGGCCCATGGCTGGCCAGGAAGTCGCCGAAGCCGGCGCCGAAGTCGTACAGATCGCCGCTCAGCGAAGGCACGGCGCGGCAGTACTGGTCAGCCGCCTGGTCGAAACAGTCCTCGCCGATCAGGGCCAGGATGACCGGATAGCTTTCCTTCAGCGCCCGGCGGTAATTGGCGCGCACGTTGTTGCGATACACGGCCAGCCCCGCCGCGCCGCTCTGACCCCGGGCGCCGGCAAGCTGGGCGGCGATCGCCTCCTCGCCGCCCATCAAGGCGGCGGCGAAACCTGCCTGGAACTCATGCAGCGCAGTCAAGGGCGTGCTCCTCCAGGATGGCCGCGGCCTTGTCCCGCTCGGCCAGCAGGACCGCCAGCGGCGGAATGTCCGTGTCCCACTCGATCAGCGTCGGTACCGCGCCAAAACGGGCGACCGCCGCGCGGTACAAGGCCCACACCGGCTCCGCCACCGGCTTGCCATGGGTGTCGATGAGGCAGCCGGCGCCTTCGTCGAAGCCGGCCAGGTGCATCTCGCCCACCGCCGCCACGGGAATCGCCGCGAGATAGGCGTAGGGGTCGAAGCCATGGTTCTGGCTGCTGACATGGATGTTGTTGATGTCCAGCAGCAGGGCGCAGCCGGTGCGCCGCGCCACCTGGGCCACGAACTCCCACTCGGGCATGGTGTCGTGGCGCAGCCGCACATAGCTGGAAATGTTCTCGATCAGCAGGCGCCGGCCCAGGAATTCCTGGGCCACCTGGATGCGCCGGCAGACGTGGTCCAGGGCCTCTTCCGTGTAGGGCAGGGGCAGCAGGTCGTTGAGATGCCGCCCGGGAACGGCGCCCCAGGACAGGTGCTCCGATACCAGCTGCGGCTCGACCGCCTCGATCAACTGCCTGAGGCGGGCCAGATGGGCGTGGAAGAATTCCGTCTCCACCGACCCCACGGACAGCCCGACGCCGTGCAGGCTCAAGGGGTAGTCGGCGCGGAGGCGCGCCAGCAGCTGCTGCGGCCGGCCGCCCGGGCACAGGAAATTCTCGCTATGGGCTTCCAGCCAGGCGACGGCCGGGCGGGTGTCCAGGATCTCGCGCAGGTGGGGCGTGCGCAGGCCCACCCCGACGCCGGCGATTGCCGGCGCCGGGTGCGATGTCAGCTGTTTTGGTGACATGATGGGCCCGTCGCCTGGCGCCGGTCTCAGCCCTTGGCGCCGCCCGGCCTGGCGTTCGGATCGGTGGTGATGGCGCCGCCAACGATCTTCTCGCACGTGCCCTTGGGCACCAGGATCCAGGCGTTCTTGTCGCCGTCCACCTTGGAGGTGCCGGCGCAGGCGCTCTTGGAGGTGCCGCAGTCGTTCTTGCCGGCCTTGACGATGCCGGCGCATTTTTCCATGTCGCCCTTGGCGGCCAGGGCCGTCTGGCTGGTGGCGGCAAGACCCAGGGCGAGCACGCCGGCGATGGCGCTGCGCAGGGCGAGATCGGTGTGTTTCATGACAAAGTCTCCGTGTTGAGGTTGGGGGTGACAGGCGCGCTTGTCGACGGAATAGACCAGGACGGGCGGGCAAGCCTTACAGGGCTGCCCGAAATTTTTCGCCGCTCCTGTAAAATCTCGGCATTTCAATCAATTGGCAAATGGCGACGGGAAATGTACCTGGCCGGCTTTACGGCGGTAGGGGTGGGCGCAGCCCTGGGCGCCTGGTTGCGCTGGGGACTGGGCGTGCTGCTCAATCCCCTGTTCCCCACTGTTCCCTTCGGCACCCTCGCCGCCAACCTGGCGGGGGGCTATCTGGTGGGGCTGGCCGTGGCCTATTTCTCGGCCCATGGCGGGCTGCCGCCGGAGGCGCGGCTGTTCGCCATCACGGGCTTTCTCGGCGGGCTCACCACCTTCTCCACTTTTTCTGCCGAAGTGGTGGCCTTGATGATGCGCTCCCAGTACTTGTGGGCGGCGGCGGCCGCGGGCGCCCACCTGCTGGGCTCGGTGGCCATGACCGTGCTGGGCGTGCTGACCTTCAACTGGCTTAGGGCCTGAACATGTTTTGCCTGCGTATCTACGTTCACGAAAACCTGCGCCTGCACGGCCGGCTCGGTTACGAGTGGCTGCTGGAGGAGGCGCGGCGCCAGGGTATCGCCGGCGGCACGGCGTTTCGTGCCATCGCCGGCTTCGGCAGGCACGGTGTGCTGCACGAGGATCGTTTTTTCGAGCTGGCGGGCGACCTGCCCGTGGTGGTGGAATTCGTGGTCGGCGACGCGGAAGCGGCGCGCCTGATTGAACGGGTGCGCGCCGAGGGCGTCCACGCCTTCTACGTCAAGCTGCCCGCCGAGGCGGGCGTCCTGAACGGGTAGTGACTCAAGACATTCCTTCCCTCGCCGATTGCCTGTGCAGCGACCAGCCTGCCCTGGCGCGCGCCCTGGAGCGGCTGGCGCCCGGGCTGCGCAGCAATCCGCCCGAGGAGCTGCGCCGCCGCCTGGCCGCCTCGGCCGCCAAGCGCGCCGAGCGCCTGGCGCTGGCCCCGCGCCCCGAATTCCCCGAGGAGCTGCCGGTCACCCAGCGCCGCGCCGAGATCGCCGCCGCCATTGCGCGCCACCAGGTGGTGATCGTCGCCGGGGAAACGGGCTCGGGCAAGACCACCCAGCTGCCCAAGATCTGCCTGGAGCTGGGCCGCGGCGCCGGCGGCCTGATCGGCCACACCCAGCCGCGGCGCATCGCTGCCCGCGCCACCGCCGCGCGTATCGCCCAGGAGCTGAAGAGCGAGCTGGGGCGCATCGTCGGCTTCAAAATCCGCTTCACCGACCGGGTCAGCCCGGAGAGCTACATCAAGCTCATGACCGACGGCATCCTGCTGGCCGAAACCCAGGGCGACCCGCTGCTGTCCCACTACGACACCATCATCATCGACGAGGCCCACGAGCGCAGCCTCAACATCGACTTCCTGCTGGGCTATCTCAAGCAGCTGCTGCCCCGGCGGCCGGACCTGAAGGTGATCGTCACCTCCGCCACCCTGGACGCCGAGCGCTTCAGCTGCCACTTCGGCGGCGCGCCGGTGATCGAGGTGTCGGGCCGGCTCTATCCCATCGAGCTGCGCTACCGCCCCCTGGAAAAAGACGACAGCGACCGGGAGCGCGGCCTGCCGGAGGCCATCGCCGATGCGGTGGACGAGTGCCAGCGCAGCGGCCCCGGCGACGTCCTGGTGTTCCTGCCGGGCGAGCGGGAGATCCGCGAGGCCCAGGAGGCGCTGCGCAAGCACCACTTCGCCGGCGCCCGCGCCCTGGAGATCCTGCCCCTGTTCGCGCGCCAGTCGGCCCAGGAGCAGCAAAGGGTGTTCGCCCCCTCCAGCGGCCGGCGCGTGGTGCTGGCCACCAACGTGGCCGAGACCTCGCTCACCGTGCCGGGCATCCGCTATGTCATCGACTCCGGCCTGGCGCGGGTCAAGCGCTACTCCTACCGCAACAAGGTGGAGCAGCTGCAGATCGAGGACATCGCCCAGGCCGCCGCCAAACAGCGGGCCGGGCGATGCGGTCGGGTGGCGGCGGGGGTATGCATCCGCCTTTATGACGAGGAGGAGTTCGCCAAGCGCCCCGCCTACACCGATCCCGAGATCCTGCGCTCCTCGCTTGCCGGTGTCATCCTGCGCATGAAGTCCCTCAACCTGGGCGCGGTGGAGGACTTTCCCTTCATCGACAAGCCGCTGCCCCGGGCCATCGCCGACGGCTACCAGCTGCTGGCCGAGCTGGGCGCGGTGGAGGATGACCGGGAGCTGACCCAGGTGGGCCGGGAGCTGGCCAGGCTGCCCCTGGACCCGCGCATCGGCCGCATGATCCTCGCCGCCCGGGACGAGGGCTGTCTGAAGGAAATGCTGGTCATCGCCGCCGCCCTGTCGGTGCAGGATCCGCGCGAGCGTCCCCAGGAGCAGGCGGGCACGGCCGACCAGGCCCATGCCAAATGGAAGGACGAGAAGAGCGAGTTCCTGGCCTGGCTCAAGCTGTGGCAGGCCTTCGACCAGGTGTGGCGCCACGAGTCCAGCAACAAGCAGCGCGCCTGGTGCCGGCAGAACTTCCTCAGCTACCTGCGCATGCGCGAATGGCGCGACATCCACGGCCAGCTGCACACGCTGGCCACCGAGCACGGCTGGCGCGAGAACCAGCTGCCGGCGCCCTATGACGCCGTGCATCGGGCGCTGCTCGCCGGCCTGCTGGGCAACATCGGCGTGAAGAGCGAGGAGGAAGGCCATTACCTGGGCGCGCGCGGCATCAGGTTCTGGCCCCATCCCGGTTCCGCCCTGGCGAAGAAGGCGGGCAGGTGGATCGTCGCCGCCGAGCTGGTGGAGACTACGCGCCTGTTCGCCCGCTGCCTGGCGCGCATCGAGCCGGAGTGGCTGGAGCAGGTGGGTGCCCACCTGGTGAAGCGCCATGTGTACGAGCCCCACTGGGAGAAGCGTTCCGGCCAGGTGCGCGCCTGGGAGCGCGCCACCCTGTATGGCCTGGTGCTGTACGGGCGCCGGCCGGTGAGCTACGGCCGCATCGATCCCAGGCTGTCGCGGGAGATCTTCATCCGCGAGGCGCTGGTGCACGGCGAGTTGCCCGACGAAGTGGCGCGCCACGCCAGATTCTTCCAGCACAACCGCCGCCTGGTGCGCGACATCGAGCAGCTGGAGCACAAGTCGCGCCGGCCCGACGTGCTGGTGGACGAGGAACTGATCTACGGCTTCTACGACAGCCTGATCCCGGCCGAGGTATGCGACGTCGCCTCCTTCGAGGCCTGGCGCAAGGAGGCGGAGCGCGCCAAGCCCAGGCTGCTGTTCCTGGAGCGCGAGCAGCTCATGCGCCACGAGGCGGCGGGCGTGACCACCGAGCGTTTTCCCCCCTTCATGGAAATCCACGGCAAACGCTACGACCTGGCCTACCACTTCGATCCGGGCGCCGACGACGACGGCGTCACCCTGACGGTGCCGGTGGCGGCCCTCAACCAGATCCCCGCCGTGCGCTGCGAATGGCTGGTGCCGGGCCTGCTGCCCCAGAAGGTGGCCCAGCTCGCCAAGACCCTGCCCCAGAAATACCGCCACCGCCTGCAGCCCATCGACGCCTTCGCCGAAGAATTCGCCGCCGCCGGGCACGACCCGGACGAGCCGCTGCTGCGGGCGCTCACCCGCGCCGTGGAGGAGAAGCTGCAAATGAAGCTGCCCCTGGATGCCTTTCGGCCGGAAATGCTGCCGCCGCACCTGGCCATGAATTTCCGCGTCATCGACGAGCACGGCCGCATGCTGGGCCAGTCGCGCAGCCTGGCGGAGCTGCGCAGCCAGCACGCGCACCGCATAGAGCAGACCTTCGCCCGCGCCGAAGCCGTCGCCGAGGGCGAGCTCGCCGGGCTCACCGCCTGGTCGTTCGGCGAGCTGCCGGAGATCATGGAAGTGAAGATCGCCGGCCGCAGCGTCGTGGGCTTCCCTGCCCTGGTGGACGAGGGCGAGTCCGTCGCCCTGCGCGTCTTTGACACGCCGGAGAAGGCGGCCGAGGTGCATCGCAAGGGGCTGCGCCGCCTGTTCGCCCTGGAGCTGCGCGAGCAGGTGAAGTACGTGGAGAAGAGCCTGCCGCGGGAGCTGGCGCTGCAGTTCATGCCCTGGGGCACGGAAGCGGAACTGAAGGCACAGATCGTCGCCGCCGCCCTGGAGCGCAGTTGCATGAGGTCGCCGCTGCCCACCGATGCCGGCCAGTTCGCGCGGCGCAAGGAGGAGGCGCGAGCGCGCATCGCCCTGGTGGCCCAGGAGATCGCGCGCCTGGTGGCGGCGATCCTGGCGGAACACCAGGCCCTGCAGAGGAAGCTGGCGACTCTGAAAGCCTTTCCGGCCGTGGTCGAGGACATCAAGGGCCAGCTGGCCCAGCTGCTGCCCGGGGCCTTCATCAGCGCCACGCCCTTCGAGCGCCTGCAGCACTTCCCGCGCTACCTCAAGGCAGCGATGCTGCGCATCGACAAGCTGCGCGCCGATCCCGGGCGCGACGAGCGCCAGGCAAGGGAGCTGGCCCTGCTCGCCAAGCCCTTCGAGCGCGAGCGCGCGGGCCAGGCCAGGAGCGGTGCGCGCGATCCCCAGCTGGAGGAATTCCGCTGGCTGCTGGAGGAGCTGCGCGTGGCCCTGTTCGCCCAGGAGCTGAAGACGCCCGTGCCCGTGTCGGTCAAGCGCCTGCAGAAAGCCTGGGAGAGCCGCAGCCGGTTATGATTGAGCCATGAACC
>JBMOQT010000024.1:0-10427 GCA_049320945.1 Pseudomonadota bacterium | reverse complement strand
GCTGGCTGCTGGAGGAGCTGCGCGTGGCCCTGTTCGCCCAGGAGCTGAAGACGCCCGTGCCCGTGTCGGTCAAGCGCCTGCAGAAAGCCTGGGAGAGCCGCAGCCGGTTATGATTGAGCCATGAACCTAAAAACCGCAGTTAACGCAAAGGACGCAAAGTATCGCAAAGATCGCAAAGGAAATTTCCCAAGCGGTTTCGCCCACCCGCCGGGTGAGCTGTCGATCTTCTTTGCGCTCTTGGCGTCTTTGCGATCTTTGCGTTTAAAGCGGTTTCAACCGAGGTTTCTAGGATGAACCAGGTTCTCACCGCGTATCTGCGCGCCGCCAAGAGTCTGACCCGGCCGGCGGTGCTGTGGCACCTCCTGTGGCCCACCCTGGCGGCCATCGCCCTGTGGGGCGGCATCGCCTGGGCCACCTGGGACGACGTGGGCGCCGCCGTGACGGGATGGTTCCAGGAGGTGAGCTGGCTGCGCTGGATCGCCGAGCGCTGGGAGGCTTCCGCCCTGGCGACCGCCTTTTTCGTCAAGGCCCTGCTGTTGCTGCTGCTCCTGCCCCTGATCTACGGCACGGCCATGTTCATCGTCGCTGCCTTCACCCTGCCGCTCATGCTGGAGCGCATTGCCGCCGCCGATTACGCGGACCTGGACAAGCGCCGCGGCGGTACTTTCCTCGGCAGCCTGGGCAACGCCCTGGTGGCGGTGCTGGGCTTCGTGGTCGCCTGGCTGGTGACCCTGCCCCTGTGGCTCATCCCCGGTGTGGCGGTCGTTCTGCCGGTGCTGCTGTCGGCCTATGCCAACCAGCGCGCCTACCGCTACGACGCCCTGGCGCTGCATGCCGATGCCGAGGAGCTGCGCACCGTGGTGGAGCGCGAGAAGGGCCAGCTCTACCTGGTGGGCATCGTCGCCGGCCTGCTGGCCTACGTGCCCGTGATCAACCTGATCGTGCCCGCCTACGCCGGCCTGGCCTTCATCCATTTCTGCCTGGAGGCGCTGCGGCGCCATCGCGCGAGAGGGCGGGCGCCGGTGGTCGTCGAGGGCGAGGCGAGGAGAGTCTGATCATGGGCTTCGGCGCGCTCATCATCGGCGACGAGATCCTCCTGGGCAAGCGCCAGGACAAGCACTTCGCCAAGGTGGTCGAGCTGCTCGGCGCGCGCGGCCTGCGCCTGGACTGGTGCCAGTACCTGGGCGACGATCGGGCGCGCCTGATCGAGACCCTGCGCCGCACCCTGGCCGGCCATGACATCGTGTTCAGCTTCGGCGGCATCGGCGTCACCCCCGACGACCATACGCGCCAGGCGGCGGCTGCGGCCCTGGGTGTGGCGCTGCGGGTTCATCCCGACGCGGAAGCCGAGATCCGCGCCCGCTTCGGCGACCAGGTCACGCCCCAGCGCCTGCGCCTGGGCGAATTCCCGGTAGGAGCCGAGATCATCCCCAATCCCTACAACCGCATTCCCGGCTTCTCCATCGGGCGCCACCATTTCTTTCCGGGCTTTCCGATCATGGCCTGGCCCATGCTGGAATGGGTGCTGGACACCCGCTACCGGGAATTGCACCACGCGCTGCCCCGCGCCGAGCGCTCCATCATCGTCTGGGAGGGCAACGAGGGAGCGCTGCTCAATCTCATGGAGGACGTCACCGCCCGCTACCCGGGGCTGACCGTGTTCAGCCTGCCGTCCTTCGGCGAGGCCGGCGGCCGGCGTCATCTGGAGCTGGGCGTGCGCGGCGATCCGGCGCAAGTGGCGCCGGCCATGGTGGAGATCTGCGCCGAGGTGGGCCGGCTCGGCTTCGAGTGGGTCGAGGCGAAGGAATAAAAAACCCCGGCCGTGGCCGGGGCTTCAATGGCCCGAATGGCTTCGGGCCGGAGGAGGCTGATACTACTGCTTAAGCGGCTTTTTTCGCCTTGGGCGCGCTGGCCGCGGCGGCGCCGACGGCCTTCACCGTGGCGTTGGTGGCGGCAGCGACGTTGGCTTCCGCGATCTCGGCGACCTGCTTGGCAGCCTTGTTGATGCTGTCATAGGCGGAGTTGGCGGCGGCGATGGCGGACTTGACCGCGGCGACCGCCACGTCGGAACCGGCCGGCGCGGACTTGGCAGCCTTGTCGAGCAGCGCGGCCAGGTTCTTGTTCAGCTCGCCGAACTGGGCTTCGATCACTTTGGAGAACTCGTCTTGAGTCTGGGAGGTGATCTCGTACACGCTGCGGGAGTAAGAGACGACTTTTTCAACCGCGGGTTGCGCGAAGTTGGACTGCAGGGAGAGGATCTCCTGCATGTCCTTGGCGCCAAGCAGAGCCTTGGCGTTGCTCACGCTGTCCTCGAGGACGGCGCGGGCGGTGTTGAGGTTGAGGGCGGCGAAGCGCTCGGCGCTGGCGAAGGCCGTGTTGGCCAGGGACAGCATGGCTTCGACGTTGGCCTTGTTGGCGTTGGCCAGTTGCTCGGGGGTGGCAAACATCTCTCTCTCCTTATGATCAAGGCTTGCGGTAAGGACACAAAACACGGCAGCAAACTGACCTCATGTTTGCTGCAGTGCGATACGATTGCATTATAACTGCCCAGAGAATGCTGTCAAGTATTTTTTGTGCAACGCACAAATTCTCTGGCCTGAAAATAAATGCATGAAAAACAATACATAAAACATGATAGTCATGTCAAACGACTTTGGCGGAAGAGTAAATTTTCGCAGTGCAATCTTTACAAAACCATTTCCTTCAAAGGGTTTTTGATGGGCAAATCTTTTGCGCTGCTGAAAATCATCCCCGGGTTCTTCGTGCTGCTGTGGAGCACGGGATTCATCGGCGCCAAGCTGGGTCTGCCCTATGCCGAGCCCTTGACCTTCCTGCTGGTCCGGTTCGCCGTCGTGATTGCCCTGCTGCTGGCCATGGCCCTTGCCTTGGCGCGCCCCTGGCCACGTCATCCCCGGCAATACTTGCACATGGCTGTTGCCGGGACGTTACTGCACGGGGGGTATCTGTCCGGCGTGTTCTGCGCCATCGGCCAGGGCATGTCGGCGGGGGTGGTGGCCTTGATCGTGGGCGTGCAGCCCCTGCTGACGGCACTCCTCGGCGGCATGTTGGTGGGCGAGCGGGTGAGCCGGCGCCAATGGCTGGGCCTGGTACTGGGTTTCGGCGGCGTGGCGCTGGTGGTGTGGCAGAAGCTGGACTGGACCGGCCTGGGGCTCGCCAGCCTGGCTTTCGCCGTCCTGGCCCTGCTCAGCATCACCCTGGGCACCCTGTATCAGAAGCGCTTTTGCCCCGACCTGGATCTGTGGACCGGCTCGGTGGTGCAGTTCACCGCCGCCGCCGCCGTGGTGCTGCCCTTCGCCCTGTTGTTCGAGACCATGGACATCCGTTGGACCGGATCCTTCCTGTTTGCCCTGGGTTGGCTGGTGCTGGTGCTGTCCATAGGCGCGATTTCGCTCCTGCACATCCTCATCCGCCGCGGCGCCGCAACGCGTGTATCAGCCTTGTTCTATCTGACGCCGCCGACGACGGCGGTGATGGCCTTCCTGGTGTTCGGCGAGCGGCTGTCGCCACTGGCGGTGCTGGGCATGGCGGTCACCGCCGCGGGCGTGGCCCTGGCGGTGGCGCGAAGATGAACCCAGAAACCTCAGTCGAAACCGCTTTGAACGCAAAGATCGCAAAGACGCCAAGGGCGCAAAGAAGATCGACGGCTCACCCGGCGGCGGGCGCAACCGCCTGGGAAATTTCCTTTGCGGTCTTTGCGATACTTTGCGTCCTTTGCGTCAACTGCGGTTAGGTTGAACGGGGTTTTCGGGTTCAGCGGTTCTTGAATTCGGGCTTGCGCTTGTCCAGGAAGGCCGCCATGCCTTCCTGCTTGTCGGCCAGCGCGAAGGCGGCATGGAAGGTGCGCCGCTCGAACAGCAGGCCCTCGTTGAGCGGGCCTTCGAAGGCGCGGTTGACGCATTCCTTGACCATCATCACCACCGGCAGGGAGAAGCCGGCGATCTTTTCGGCGGTGGCCACCGCTTCCTCCACCAGCTTGTCGTTGGGAACGATGCGCGATACCAGGCCGGCGCGCTCCGCCTCCTGGGCGTCCATCATGCGCGCGGTGAGGCACATCTCCATGGCCTTGGCCTTGCCTACCGCGCGCGGCAGGCGCTGGGTGCCGCCGGCGCCGGGCAGGATGCCCAGCTTGATTTCCGGCTGGCCGAACTGGGCGTTCTCCGCCGCCAGGATGAAGTCGCACATCATGGCCAGCTCGCAGCCGCCGCCCAGGGCGTAGCCGGCCACCGCGGCGATCACGGGCTTGCGGCAGGTCTTGACCTTGTCCCAGTTGCGGCTGATGTAGTCGGGCTTATAGACGTCCATATAGCCCCATTCCTTCATGGCGGCGATGTCGGCGCCGGCGGCGAAGGCCTTGTCCGAGCCGGTGATGACCACCGCACCGATGTTCTCGTCGGCTTCGAACTTGGCCAGGGCATCGGCCACCTCGTCCATGAGCTGGTCGTTGAGGGCGTTGAGCTGCTTGGGGCGGTTGAGGGTGATGAGACCCACCTTGCCGCGCACTTCCACCAGGATGTTCTCGTAAGCCATGGCTACTCCTCTCTTGGGTTGGCAATATTCGTTGCGGGCTTGAGCGGCGGCGCAGCGCCGCCCTTGGCACCCGCGTCCTTGGCGCCGCCCTTGGCCTTGGGCTGAATGACGGCGCGCACGCGCGTGTCGCGGCCCGGCTGGGCGTTCGGGCCGCCGGTCACCTCGTAGTTCTCCGTGCGGCCGTCGTAGCGGATGTACTGGCCGCGCACTTCGTCCTCGCCGCTCTTGACCCAGGCGCGGTTGAAGAACTGCGTCACCTCGGTCTTGTTGTCGTGCTCGATGCGCTCGGCCTGGCCTTCCACGTAACTGTCCTGGCCGTCGCGCTTGGTGCGGAAATAGGCGAGGTTGCCGGTCACCACACCCTTCTGGAATCCCTCCGCGTCCTGGGTGACGACGATCTTGTCGCCCCGGATCACGGTCGTGCCCTGGGTCAGGGTGACGCGCCCGTCGAAGATATGAACCTTCTTGATGTCGTCAACCGTGACCCGGTCCGCTTCGATGTGCACCGGTTTTTCCCGGTCGGCGCGCTCGGCGCGGGCGGGAGCCGCCGCCAGCAGGAGCGCGATGAGGATCGGTGCCGTGATTTTTGCTGTCATGATTGTTGTGGCCGGGCTATTGGGTCGCCTTCTTGGGTTCGATGACGCCGCGCACCTGGCTGTGCAGGCTGGCGATGCCGGTGATGTTGTTGGCCTCGAGGCCCACCCCGTTCACCACGGACTTCCCCCGTCTCAGGGTGACCGGCGCCGTGGTGCGCGAGATCTCGTCGTCCGGATAGACCGTCAGCACCGAGGTGGCCAGGCTCATTTCCTCGCGCTGGGCGCTGGCCTCGCGCGTGACGAGAACATCGCCCACCAGGACCACTTCCTCGCCGTCGGCGCTCACCAGCGCCTGGTTGGCGCGCACTCGAGTCGGTTCTTCCCGCCCGGTGAAGATGACGTAGGGATGAGTCACCACGGTCGAGTCGTCATCGGGGAAATGCACCATCTTCTCTGCCGTCAGGGTGTGTTGCAGCTCGCCCTTCTGGTCGAAGCGCTTGAGGGTGAAGTTCTTGATGATGAAGTCCGGGTCGTGGCGGTTCTTGCCGTCCCGGGCTGCCTCGGGCGGCTGGATGGCGTACTGCAGCCAGAAGGTCAGGGCGGCGAGCAGGGTGAGCACGCCCAGGGGAAACAGGGTCTGGCTGCGCGTCCTCATGCCAGGTAGGCCTCCAGCGCGGCATCCAGGGCGCCCCGGGCGCGCAGGATGAACTCGCACACCTCGCGCACGGCGCCGCGCCCGGCGGGCTGCTGCGCCACGTACTGTACGTGCTGCTTCACCAGGGCATGACCGTCGGGAACCGTTGCGGCGAAGCCGCAGGCGCGCAGCAGGGGCAGATCCACCACGTCGTCGCCCATGTAGCCGCACTGCTCCCATTCCAGGCCCCGCGCCGCCAGCAGTTGCGCCATGGCGCCGCGCTTGTCTTCCACGCCCTGGAGCAGGACGGCGATGCCCAGGTTCTCGGCGCGCAGCTCCAGGGCGCGGGAGCCGCGGCCGGTGATGATCACGGGCTCGACGCCGGATTCGCGCAGCATTTTCAGGCCGTGGCCGTCGCGCACCGAGAAGGTCTTCATCTCGTCGCCGGCGGAGGTGTAGTAGAGCAGGCCGTCGGTGAGCACGCCGTCCACGTCGAATCCCATGAGGCGCAAGGCGCGGGCCCGTTCGGCGGCGGCCATCAGATCACCTTCGCCTGGAACAGGTCGTGGGTGTTCAGCGCCCCCACCAGCTGGTCGTTCTCCACCACCAGGATCTGGTTGATCTTGAATTCCTCCATCATCTGCGCCGCCTCCACGGCGAGCCGCTCGGGGCCGATGGTGCGCGGGTGGCGCGACATGACCGCCGCCACGGGCGTCGAGCGGAAGTCGCTGATCTTGTCCAGGGCACGGCGCAGGTCGCCGTCGGTGAATATGCCGATCACCCGGCGCGGCGGCGCCACCACGGCGGCCATGCCCATGCCGCCCCGGGTGATCGCGAGAACGGTTTCCGCCAGGGTCGCTTCTTCCGTGATCATGGGCACCCGGTCGATGGGGCGCATGACGTCGCGCACGTGGGTGAGCAGGCGCCGCCCCAGGGCGCCGCCCGGATGGGAGCGGGCGAAATCCTCGGCGCCGAAGCCGCGGGCATCGAGCAGGGCGACGGCCAGGGCGTCGCCCAGGGCAAGCGCGGCGGTAGTGCTGGCGGTGGGAGCCAGGTTCAGGGGGCAGGCCTCCTCGGCGACGCGCGCGTCCAGGTGCACGTCGGCTTCCCGGGCCAGGGAGGATTCGCCGTTGCCCGTGATCGCCACCAGCTTGCCGCCCTGGCGCTTGACCACCGGCACGATGGTGAGCAGCTCGTCGTTCTCGCCG
Organism: Pseudomonadota bacterium; assembly: GCA_049320945.1. Taxonomy (GTDB): domain Bacteria; phylum Pseudomonadota; class Gammaproteobacteria; order Burkholderiales; family Rhodocyclaceae; genus DYIB01. The sequence goes on along the minus strand of JBMOQT010000024.1, from coordinate 3,501 downwards.
GAGTTGGAGATGGCGATCAGCACGTCCTCGCGGGTGATCATGCCCAGGTCGCCATGCACCGCTTCGGCGGCGTGGACGAAGTAGGCGGGGGTGCCGGTGCTGGCCATGGTGGCGGCTATCTTGCGCGCGATATGGCCGGACTTGCCGATGCCCGAGACGATGACGCGGCCATGGCACGCCAGGATGAGATCGAGCGCGCGCACGAAGTTCTGGTCGAGCCGGTCGGCAAGGCTGAGCACGGCCTGCGCCTCGATGTGCAACACGCGCCGGGCCAGTTCCAGAGCCTTGGGCGTAGCGCGCAGTTGGTCCATGAATTCAAAGCGTTTAAACTAAACGCAAAAGTATAACAGACCGCTACCGAGCGGACTTCCCACACCGTGACCACGACGCTGGAACTGGTACTCGTCCTGCTTGCCGCTGCCGTGGTGGTGGTGGCGCTGTGCCGGTTCCTCAACCTGCCTCCCGTGCTCGGCTACCTCCTGGTCGGGGCGGCGATCGGCCCCTACGCCCTGGGCATCGTGCCGGATGTGAAGGGGACAAGGTACCTGGCCGAGTTCGGCGTGGTGTTCCTGATGTTCTCCATAGGCCTGGAGTTTTCCCTGCCGCGCCTCTACAGCATGAAGCGCATCGTGTTCGGCCTGGGCCTGGCCCAGGTGGCTGCGACCCTGCTCCTGGCCGTGCCCCTGGCGCTGCTGGCCGGGCTGCCGTGGCAGGCGGGCGTGGCCCTGGGCGGCATCCTGGCCATGTCGTCCACGGCGCTGCTGTCCAAGCTGCTGGCGGACCGGCTGGAGCTGGATTCGCGCCACGGGCGGGAGATCATGGGCGTGCTGCTGTTCCAGGACCTGGCGGTGGTGCCGCTGCTGATCGTGCTGCCGGCGCTGGCGCTGCAGGCGGAGGATTTGCCCCTGCGCCTCCTCGAGGCTGGCGTGAAGGCGGCCATCGTGCTCGCCCTGATCCTGTTCTTCGGCCAGCGCCTCATGGGCACCTGGTTCTTCGTGGTGGCGCGGCGCCGCTCGGCTGAGCTGTTCGTGCTGAACGTGCTGCTGATCACCCTGGGCCTGGCCTATCTCACCGAGCTCGCCGGCCTGTCCCTGGCCCTGGGCGCGTTTCTCGCCGGCATGCTGATCTCTGAAACGGAATACCGCTACCAGGTGGAGGAGGACATCAAGCCCTTCCGCGACGTGCTTCTGGGACTGTTCTTCATCACCGTGGGCATGCTGCTGGACGTGCGCGCCATCGTCGCCAGCTTTCCCTATGTGCTGGCGCTGCTGGTGCTGCTGCTGGCGGGCAAGTTCGCCCTGGTCGCCGGCCTGTCGCGCATCTTCGGCTCGCCGCCGGGAACGGCCATGCGCTCGGGCCTGTGGCTATGCGCCGGGGGCGAGTTTGGCTTCGTGCTGCTGGCGCAAATCGGCGGGCTGGGCCTGCTGCCCGGGCCGGTGATGCAGGTGGTGGTGGCGACCCTGGTGCTGTCCATGTTGCTGGCGCCCCTCATCGTGCACTACAGCGACCGCATCGTGATGCGCTTCGTCGCTTCGGAATGGCTGATGCGTTCCATGGAGCTGACGCGCATCGCCGCCCAGTCCATGGCCACGGAAAAGCACGCCATCATCTGCGGCTACGGCCGCAGCGGGCAATACCTGGCGCGCTTTCTGGAGCAGGAAGGGGTGTCCTACGTGGCCCTCGATCTCGATCCGGAACGGGTGCGGGAGGCGGCCGCCGCCGGCGATACGGTGGTCTACGGCGACGCCGGCCGCCGCGAAACCCTGGTCGCCGCGGGCATCACGCGCGCGCGGGTGCTGATCATTTCCTTCGCCGATGTCGGTGCCGCCATGAAGGTGCTGCACCACGCCCGGGAGCTGCGCCCGGAGTTGTCCGTCGTGGTGCGGGCCAGCGACGAAGGCGACCTGGAACGGCTCGCTGCCGCCGGCGCCACCGAGGTGGTCCCCGACACCCTGGAGTCGAGCATCATGCTCGCCTCCCACGCCCTGGTGCTGCTGGGCGTGCCCATTCACCGGGTGGTGAAGCGCATCCGTGAAATCCGCGAGACCCGGTACGGCCTGCTCAGGGGCTTCTTCCACGGCTTGTCCGACGCCGCCGAGGATCTCGCCGAGGCGCAGCAGCCGCGCCTGCATTCGATCGCCCTGAACGCCGGCGCCTACGCCATCGGCCGCACCCTCGGGGAGCTCGGCCTCGAGCGCTTCGGCGTCACCGTCTCGGCCGTGCGCCGGCGCAACATCCGCGGCGTCAGCCCGGGGCCGGAGACGCGGCTGGAAGTGGGGGATGTGCTGGTGCTGCTGGGCGTGCCGGACGGGCTGGCGGCGGCGGAGGGGAGGTTGTTGAAGGGGTGAAGAAGAAAGAGCCCGCCGAAGCAGCGGGCTGCGACATTATGGGAAAAGGGGGCTAGAACGCAACGCAAATGATGTAGGTGGTTGAGTCTACAACCGAAGCAGTTGCCACTGCCGATAGAGCAGTTCCAGAATAGGGCCCGGTCGCGACGCGCATTGACCCGGCTGCCGTGTTTCCATCATCCATCGTCGTATCTAGTTGCTTTGCGAACCTACCGGCGATTCCCTCCGAGCAAACGAAATAGCTGCCAGTCATTCCCGTGATCGGGGCAGCGCTTTGGATACCGATGCGACCTCCATCAGCGTTGGTAGGGTAGTAGTTTGCATCGGAAGTGCTCGTGGGGCCAGCCGCCAAGTTCGCGAGCCGCACGTGCTGCCAGAACAAGGCAGACTCGTCGGTTGCCGTCGTTGAGTTGTAATTGCCTTCGATTGTTGCATTACCTTGCGTCTGACCGGACGTCGTCGCCTTTACGGCCGAACTACCAACATGCGCGGTAGGGTTTGGATCGTCTCCGGGTAGGGCGCGGAACTTGTCTTGGTAGCCGTAGATAAAAAGAGGAATAGTGCGAAAGTCGTTGGCAAAATTCTTGACCTTCGCGCTGTTAATCAACTCTTGACCCTTTAGAACACCACCCAGCAAAAGACCAATAATCACCAGAACGATCGCAATCTCGACCAGCGTGAAACCGCCTTGTTTATATTTCATGAGCCTCTCCTTATTGGATTTGCTGGCTTTTTTGCAAAAAAAGTGCCATCTCAGAATTATTTGAAATCATAGTCTTATGGGAGGTATCGAGGATTCCTAAACCAAAAATCGTCGATATCTCGACAAAACTGTCCTGATTTGATCGCTTAAGAGCCGAGTCCCCTGCCGAGTCCCCAATCGTTTTCGGCTATCCTCATGGCCGTAACCAAGACCCCGCTCATTCGATGTTCCTCACACCCGCCAAAGTCATCGACTTCGTAAACCGCCGCCGCCGCTGGATACTGCTTGCCGTTCTGGCCTGCCTCCACTTGGCGCTGCTGCAGGGGATCTTCACCGGCGTCGGACGCATGCTGCTGCTCGGGCACTTCGGCCTGTTCATCCTGTGGCAGCCGTTCGTGCGGGCCGAGCATCGCCTGAGCGGGCTGCAACTGGCGGCCATCGTCGCCGTGG
>JBMOQT010000023.1:0-21623 GCA_049320945.1 Pseudomonadota bacterium | reverse complement strand
GACTACGAGGCCTATCGCGAGCATCTCGCCGACGTGCTGAGCCGCCGCGAGCCCAGCACCAATTTCGAGATCCGCCTGAAGGACGGGCGCATCATCGCCGAGACCTCGGCCCTGGTCCCCGGTGCCGGGCCGGGAAAGTACATCGGCCGCGTGTGGATCTACGAGGACGTCACCGAGCAGAAGCGCATCGCCGAGCAACTGATACAGCTGGCCGAGCGCGATCCGCTCACCAATCTGTTCAACCGGCGCCGCTTCCAGGAAGAGCTGGACCGGGTCATCGCCGACGCGGCGCGGCGCGGTGCCCAGGCGGGGCTGCTGGCCCTGGACCTGGACGGTTTCAAGCCCATCAACGACGAATTCGGCCACCAGTCGGGCGACATGGTTCTGGTGACCCTGGCCGACGAGATCGCCGCGGTGGTCCGGCGCAACGAGATGTTCTTCCGCATCGGCGGTGACGAGTTCGCCATCCTGGCGCCCGATACCAGCGAGGAGCAGATGGTGAGCCTGGCCCGGCGCGTGGGCGGCAAGATTGCCGAGATGCGCTTCGCCTTCCCAGGGCGTGGGGCGACCATCACCGCGAGCATAGGCATCGCCCTCTACCCCGATCATGCCGCCAGCGGCGAGGAAATGATCGCCCGCGCCGATCATGCCATGTACCGGGCCAAGCTCTCGGGCAAGAACCGCTGGGCGGTGTATCCGGGCGTTCCGGTGCCCTACTGAGCTGGGCTACAATTGCCCCGTTCCCACGAATCGGCGGCCCCGGGCCGCTCTAGACGAAGGATTCAAGCTATGGCACGCATGGTCAAATGCATCAAGCTCGGCCGGGAAGCCGAAGGCCTCGATTTCCCCCCTGTTCCCGGCGAGCTGGGCAAGCGCATTTTCGAAAACGTCTCTAAGGAAGCCTGGCAGCAGTGGATCCGCTACCAGACCATGCTGATCAATGAGAATCGGTTGAACCTGGCGGATGCCAAAGCCCGGAAGTATCTCGCCGAGCAGATGGAGAAGCACTTTTTCGGCGTGGGGGCGGATCAGGTCAGCGGCTACGTGCCGCCCGAGAAGTAGGTCGGGCTTCAGCCCGAACTACCTTAGCCCCTGCTCCACCGCCCACACCGCCGCTTCCACCCTCGAGCGGAAGCTCAGCTTCTTGAGCAGGTTCTTCACGTGCACCTTGACGGTGCCTTCGGCGATGTTGAGCTCGCGGCCGATCAGCTTGTTGGACAGGCCCTGGGCCAGGCAGCGCAGGATGGCTTTCTCCCGGTCGGTGAGGGAGGCGGTGCTGCGGCTGGCGGCCACCGCCTCTTCGCGCAGGGCCTGGGCCAGCAGGCCGGTCAGGCTGTCGCTGATCACCATGCGGCCGAACAGGGCGTCGCGGATGCGCGCCAGCAAATCCTCGGGCTCCATGTCCTTGAGCAGGTAGCCGTCGGCGCCGGCGCGGATGGCGGCGATCAGGTCTTCCGCGTTGTCCGAGACGGTGAGCATGACGATGCGCGAGTCCAGGCCTGCTTCCCGCAGCGCCCGCAGGGTGGCGATGCCGTCCATGTCGCGCATGTGCAGGTCCAGCAGGATCAGGTCGGGCTGCACGCGCCGGGCGAGCTCCAGACCCTCCCTGCCCGAGGAGGCTTCGCCGGCGAAGCGCAGTTCGGCATCCATGGCGATCAGCTGGGACACGCCCTTGCGGAACAGGGGATGGTCGTCGATGACGATGATGCTGTTGTCGCTGCGGTCCATGGGGCTATCGTACCGAAAATTACGAAAATGGCCGACGGCCATTTTCGTCACAACGCTCCCCTCGCCCGCAATCCCTCATCCCCGACCCTTCCCCCTGAGGGGGAAGGGAGGCTCGACCCTCCTCTCTCCCTCCGGGAGAGAGGCCGGGAGAGAGGATTGGCGGGAGAGGGGCTGGGGGTGAGGGCTGAGCTTTGCTGGCTGTCATCCAATTATCCAAAGCTCAGCAAGCGGTTTGCGGCAGTTCGCGGAAGGGTGTGGCGGGGGCGAACTCCAGCTCCACCCGGGTGCCGCCGCCTTCCCGGGCATGGACGCTGAGCTCGCCCTTGAGGCTGTGGGCGCGGTCGCGCATGATCACCAGCCCGTAGTGGTGGGTGGGCGCCCCCTGGCTCTTGATGCCCACGCCGTCGTCGTCCACGCGCACGCGCACCCGGTGGTCGGGCAGCCGTTCCAGGACGATGTCCGCCTGGCGCGCGTGGGCGTGGTGCTCCACGTTGGACAGGGCCTCGCGGATCACCTGCAGCACGTGGATTTCCTCGTTGGAGGCCAGCTCTACGCCGATCAGGCGGTTGCGCAGGGTGATGGCAAGACCGGTGCGGCTGCGGAACTCGCGCACCGTGTCCTCCAGGGCGGCCTGCAGGCCGCGCCCGTCCATGCGCAGGCGGAAGGTGGTGAGCAGCTCGCGCAGCTGGCGGTAGGCGTTGTTGAGCCCCGTCTTTAGCTCGCCCACCACGCCGCGGGTCTGCTCGGCAGGGGCGGCCTTGTCCAGCAGGGACTGCAGCCGCGCCACCTGGATCTTGAGGTAGGACAGGGACTGGGCCAGGGAGTCGTGCAGCTCCCGGGCGATCACCGAACGCTCCTCGAACAGGGCCAGGCGGTGGCGTTCCTCGTTGCGCTGGGCCATGGCCAGGGCGGCACCGATGTGGCGTCCCACCGCCTCCAGCAGCTGCAGCTGCCAGGGGGCCAGCTCGCGGTCGCGCGGGATGGCCAGGGGCATGACGCCGTAGCTGCGGCCCTGGTCGGTGAGGGGGATGGAGACGATGTGGGCGCTGTCCGCCGTGGCGGCGGCGCGCACCGCCACGGCCCCGTCGCCGATGCAGCGGGCGCAGTCCGACTGGCTGCAGATGGTGGGCCCGTTGGCGTCGCGGGAGATGTCGGCGGCGAGCGGCAGGCCGCGCTGCTGCTCGGCGTTGCAGGCGCAGACGGCGCCCGAGGCCGCGCCCACCACCTGCTCCACCTGGCGCAGCACCTGCATCAGGGCTTCGTTGGTGATCTCCCGGGCCGACAGGGTGCGGGTGGTGTCGTAGAGCAGCTCCAGGGACTGGTTGGTGCGCGCCAGCTCCTGGGTCTTTTCCTCCACCCGCGCCTCCAGGTTGGCGTACATGTGGGACAAGTCCTTCACCATGACGTTGAAGGCGTCCCCCAGCTGGCCCAGTTCGTCCTGTCCCGTGTGCTCGGCGCTGACGCGGAAATCGCCCTTGCGCACGGCGCGCGCGCAGTCGAGCAGGTTGTTGAGGGGGATGAGCACCTGCATGTGCATGAGGTACATGGTGACCAGCACCACCACGACAATGGCAAACAGGGAGATGCCTTGCACCAGGCGCAGCCACTGGATCTTGGTCTCCAGTTCCTGCTCCATGAGCTGCACCAGCTCGTCAATCTCCGTCACGAAGTTGCCGACGGTCTGCACGAACGCCAGCCGCTTGTCCTCCTCGTGGGCCGCGGCCAGGGCCAGGGGTTTGAAGGTCTGCTCCCAGCGCAGGTGGATGCGCCGGTAGCGCTCGTACAGGGGCTTCTCGGTTTCCACGTTGAGGCCCGCCAGCAGCAGGGGATTGTTCAGGCGCGTCTCGTAGGCCTGCACGCTGCGGGCGATGGTCTGGACCCGCTGCGCCTCGTCCTGGCCTGGCTCGGTGAGCTGGCTCGCCAGCAGATAGGAGTGCATGCGCAGGCTGCCGGCGATGTTGATGGCCCGGGCCTTGCCAGCCGACATCTCGGTGAAGATGGTGGAGATCATGATCGACACGATGGCGAAGATCACGATGGTGCCCATCAGGATCCCCAGGCGGCCGAGGATCGATTTGGGGGTCATGTGGTTCGGAACGTTCATGGCTTGCTCCCGGCCTTGCCGGCCCGGTTACACGTTACAAAAGGGCGGGGGATTTGGTAATACCTCCAAAGAGGCGCGCCTTTCCCGCGGGGACTCGCCGCGCCCCCGGGTTTCCGACAAGAGCCATTTCCGGTCAAAGGCTTATCCCGCATTCCCGACCATTTCACGGTTACCACTTTAGAGGTAACAGGGCCATTTTCGGTACCGATTAGGTCAATTGTTTTCGTTTTTGTCCGCCCTAGACTGCGCGCCGTAGAGACGCGTTTGTCTGCAGGAGGGCGACATGGCGAGTCATAGGACGAAGCAGTTGGCGGTGGTCACGATGAGCACCCTGGCGTTCATCGTGTGCTTCGCCGTGTGGATGATGTTTGCGGTGGTCGGCATCCCCATCAAGGAGACGCTGGCCCTCAACGAGACCCAGTTCGGCCTGCTGGTGGCCACACCGGTGCTGACCGGCTCCCTGATCCGCCTGCCTCTGGGCATGTGGACCGACAAGTTCGGGGGGCGCATCGTCTTCTTCCTGCTGATGCTCTCCACCGTCGCGCCGATCTGGCTCATCGGCGAGGCGAAGGAGTACTGGCAGTTCCTGGTGGCCGGCCTGTTTGTCGGTCTGGCCGGCGGCTCCTTCTCCGTGGGCATCGCCTACTGTGCGCGCTGGTTCCCCAAGAACCAGCAGGGCTTCGCCATGGGCATCTTCGGCGCCGGCAACTCGGGCGCTGCCGTGACCAAGTTCATCGCGCCGGTGCTGGTGGTCGCCTTCGGCTGGACCATGGTGCCCAAGGTCTATGCCATAGCCATGCTGGTCACCGCCGTCGCCTTCTGGTTGTTCACCTACTCGGATCCGGGGCACCGGGTCGGCGACCGCGTCACCGTCTGGGACCAGCTCCAGGCCCTGAAGGACCCGCAGGTGTGGAAGCTGTGCCAGTACTACTCCATCGTGTTCGGCGGCTACGTGGCCCTGTCCCTGTGGATGACCAAGTACTACGTGCAGGAATACGGCTTCGACATCAAGCTGGCCGCACTGCTGGCCGCCTGTTTCTCCCTGCCGGGCGGGGTGCTGCGCGCCATCGGCGGCTGGCTGTCGGACAAGTACGGCGCCCACAAGGTGACCTGGTGGGTGATGTGGGTGTCCTGGATCTGCCTGTTCCTGCTGTCCTATCCCCAGACCGAGTTCACGGTGAAGACCGTCACGGGACCCAAGACCTTCAACATCGGCCTCAACGCCTGGACGTTCACCGCCCTCATGTTCGTCGTCGGCGTCGCCTGGGCCTTCGGCAAGGCGTCGGTGTTCAAGTACATCTCCGACGAGTATCCCCACAACATCGGCGTGGTGTCGGGCATCGTCGGCCTGGTGGGCGGCCTGGGCGGCTTCGTGTTGCCCATCATGTTCGGCGCCCTGGTGGATCTCACCGGCGTGCGCTCCTCCGCCTTCATGCTGCTCTACGGCGTGGTGTGGGTGTCCCTCGTCTGGATGTACCTCACCGAGGTGCGCACCATGGACGTCATGCACGCGCGCAAGCGCGTCGCCGCCGACGTCCTCGAATAACCCCTTTCCTATCGATCTGGGAGTCGCGACATGACTGCACGGGTACTGACCTTCTGGGAACCGGAGGACCGCAGTTTCTGGGAGCGCGATGGCAAGGCCATCGCCACACGCAATCTGTGGATATCCATCCCGGCCCTGCTGCTGGCCTTCGCCGTGTGGATGGTGTGGAGCGTGGTGGTGGTGAATCTGCCCAACATCGGCTTCAAGTTCACCACCGACCAGCTGTTCTGGCTCACGGCCCTGCCCGCCCTGTGCGGCGCCACGCTGCGCATCTTCTACTCCTTCATGGTGCCCATCTTCGGCGGGCGGCGCTGGACGGCCCTGTCCACCGCCTCGCTGCTCCTGCCCTGCCTGGGCATAGGCTTTGCCGTGCAGGATCCCGCCACCCCCTACTGGGTGTTCGTGGTGCTCGCCCTGCTGTGCGGCTTCGGCGGCGGCAACTTCGCCTCCAGCATGGCCAACATCAGCTTCTTCTTCCCCAAGTCCCAGAAGGGCACGGCCCTGGGGCTAAACGCCGGCCTGGGCAATCTGGGGGTGTCGGTGGTGCAGTTCGTGGTGCCGGTGGTGATCACCCTGGCGGCGTTCGGCAGCCTGGGCGGCGAGGCCCAGACCTGGGTGAAGGGCGATGTAGCCAAGCCCATGTGGCTGCAGAACGCCGGCTTCTTCTGGGTGCCCTTCATCATAGTCTCGTCCCTTGCCGCCTGGTTCGGCATGCACGACATCGCCTCGGCGCGCGCCTCTTTCAAGGAGCAGGCGGTGATCTTCGGGCGCAAGCACAACTGGCTCATGTGCTGGCTCTACATCGGCACCTTCGGCTCCTTCATCGGCTTCTCGGCGGGCTTCCCCATGCTCACCAAGACCCAGTTCCCGGACGTGGATCCGACCAAGTACGCCTTCCTTGGCCCCCTGGTCGGCGCGCTTGCCCGGGTGGCCGGCGGCTGGGTGTCGGACCGCCTGGGCGGCGCCGTGGTCACCTTCTGGACCTTCATCCTGATGATCGCCGGGGTGGTGGGGGTCATTGCCTTCCTGCCGGGCACCGGCAGCGCCGGCAGCTTCTGGGGTTTCTTCGCCTGCTTCATGGTGCTGTTCGCCGGCAGCGGCATCGGCAACGCCTCCACCTTCCGCATGATCCCGGTGATCTTCCTCACCCAGCATCAGCGCGCGGCCGAAGGCAAGGGCGGCGAGGCCAAGGCGGCGGCCATCGCCCAGGCCAACAAGGAAGCGGCGGCGGTGCTGGGCTTCAGCTCGGCCATCGGCGCCTACGGCGGCTTCTTCATTCCCAAGAGCTACGGTACTTCCATCGCCCTCACCGGTGGCGTGGCGGCGGCGCTGTATGCCTTCATCCTGTTCTATGTGAGCTGCATCGTGCTGACCTGGTGGTTCTACAGCCGCAAGGACGCCGAGATGCCCTGCTAGGTAAGGTTTTCGGAGATTTCACATGAGTCACTTTCTCGACCGACTGACGTTCTTCAGCAAGACCCGGGAGGAATTTTCCGGCGGCCACGGCGTGGTCACCCGGGAGGATCGTTCCTGGGAGGATGGCTACCGCAAGCGCTGGCAGCACGACAAGATCGTACGCTCCACCCACGGCACCAACTGCACCGGGTCCTGCTCGTGGAAGATCTATGTGAAGGGCGGCATCGTCACCTGGGAAACCCAGCAGACCGACTATCCGCGCACCCGGCCGGAGCTGCCCAATCACGAGCCGCGCGGCTGTCAGCGGGGCGCCTCCTACTCCTGGTATCTCTACTCGGCCAACCGGGTGAAGTACCCGATGGTGCGCGGTGCGCTGCTCAGGCTCTACCGGGAGGCGCGCAGGACCCTCGATCCGGTGGCGGCGTGGGAATCCATCGTCTCCGACGAGGCCAAGCGCAAGTCCTGGCAGTCGCGCCGGGGCCTGGGCGGTTTCGTGCGCGCGAGCTGGGACGAGGCCAACGAGATCGTCGCCGCGGCCAACGTCTACACCATCAAGCGCTACGGCCCGGACCGTATCATCGGCTTCTCGCCCATTCCCGCCATGTCGATGATTTCCTATGCGGCGGGCTCGCGCTATCTGTCCCTCATCGGCGGCGTGTGCATGAGCTTCTACGACTGGTATTGCGACCTGCCGCCCTCCAGCCCGCAGATCTGGGGCGAGCAGACCGACGTGCCCGAGTCGGCCGACTGGTACAACTCCAACTTCATCATCGCCTGGGGCTCCAACGTGCCCCAGACGCGCACCCCCGACGCCCACTTCTTCACCGAGGTGCGCTACAAGGGCGCCAAGACCGTGGCCGTCACCCCCGACTACTCGGAAGTGGCCAAGCTGTGCGACCTGTGGCTCAACCCGCGCCAGGGCACGGACGCGGCGCTGGCCATGGCCATGGGCCACGTGATCCTCAAGGAATTCCACTTCGGCAGCCGCAAGAGCCGGTACTTCGAAGACTACTGCCGCCAGTACTCGGACGGGCCCATGCTGGTGCGCCTGGTGGAGCGCAACGGCCGCCTGGTGCCGGACCGCTTCCTGCGCGCCGCCGACTTCTCCGACCGGCTCGCCCAGGACAACAACCCCGAGTGGAAGACGGTCGCCTTCGACGAGATCTCCGGCGGCATCGTCGTGCCCAACGGTTCCATCGGCTTCCGCTGGGGCGAGAGCGGCAAGTGGAACATCGAGGAGAAGGAGTGCGGCGGCCGGCAGACGCGGCTGCGCCTGACCCTGGCCGACATCCGCGACGACGTCGTCGGCGTGGCCTTCCCCTATTTCGGCGGCATCAAGCACGAGCTGGCCTACTTCCGGGAGAACGAGCAGCAGGACGTGCTGGTGCGCCACGTGCCGGTGAAGAGGCTGCAGCTGGCCGAAGGCGAGGTGCTGGTGGCCTCCGCCTATGATCTGCTGGCCGCCAACTACGGCGTGGACCGGGGCTTCGGCGGGGGCAACGTGGCCTCCTCCTACGACCAGGACATTCCCTACACGCCCAAGTGGCAGGAAGCCATCACCGGCGTGGCCGCCGACAAGGTGATCAACGTGGCGCGCCAGTTCGCCGAGACGGCCGACAAGACCCACGGCAAGTCCATGATCATCATCGGCGCGGCGATGAACCACTGGTATCACATGGACATGAACTACCGGGGCGTGATCAACATGCTGATCATGTGCGGCTGCGTCGGCCAGTCGGGCGGCGGCTGGGCCCATTACGTGGGCCAGGAGAAGCTGCGGCCCCAGATCGGCTGGGCGGCGCTCGCCTTCGCCCAGGACTGGGTGCGTCCGGCGCGCCTGCAGAATTCCACTTCCTTCTTCTACGCCCACACCGACCAGTGGCGCTACGAGAAGCTGGCGGTGAAAGAGATCCTGTCGCCGCTCGCCGACCCCAAGGAGTTCACCGGCAGCCTCATCGACTTCAACGTGCGCGCCGAGCGCATGGGCTGGCTGCCCTCGGCGCCCCAGCTGGAGACCAATCCGCTGGAAGTGGTGAAGCAGGCCGCGGCCGCAGGGCTCGACCCCAAGGATTACGCGGTGAAGGCGCTCAAGGCCGGCAGCCTCCGGCTCTCCTGCCACGACCCGGACAACCCGAACAATTTCCCGCGCAACATGTTCGTGTGGCGCTCCAACATCCTCGGCTCCTCGGGCAAGGGCCACGAGTACTTCCTCAAGCACCTGCTGGGCACCAGGAACGGCGTGCAGGGCAAGGACCTGGGCGAGATGGGCCTGGAAAAGCCGGAGGAAGTGGTATGGCGAGAGGAGGCGCCCCAGGGCAAGCTGGACCTGGTGGTGACCCTGGACTTCCGCATGTCCACCACCTGCCTCTATTCGGATATCGTGCTGCCCACCGCCTCCTGGTACGAGAAGAACGACCTCAACACCTCGGACATGCATCCCTTCATCCATCCCCTGTCCGCGGCCATCGATCCGGTGTGGGAGGCGCGCAGCGACTGGGAGATTTACAAGGGCTTCGCGCGCAAGTTCTCGGAGGTGTGCGTCGGCCATCTGGGCGTGGAGCAGGAGCTGGTGCTGACGCCCCTGCTGCACGACACGCCCACCGAGCTCGCCCAGGCGCTGGACGTGAAGGACTGGGCGCGCGGCGAGTGCGATCTCGTTCCGGGCAAGACCGCGCCCACCATGACCGTGGTGGAGCGCGACTACCCCAACACCTACAAGCGCTTCACCGCCCTGGGGCCGCTGCTGGACAAGCTGGGCATCGGCGGCAAGGGCATCGCCTGGAACACTCACAGCGAGATCGAGCAGCTGGCCGAGTTGAACGGCGTGGTGCGCGAGGACGGTCCGACCCGGGGCCGGCCGAGGATCGAGAGCGACATCGACGCCGCCGAGGTGGTGATGATGCTCGCCCCCGAAACCAACGGCCACGTGGCGGTGAAGGCCTGGGAGGCGCTGTCCAGGAACACCGGGCGCAGCCACGCCCACCTGGCCCTGCACCGGGAGGATGAGAAGATCCGCTTCCGCGACATCCAGGCCCAGCCGCGCAAGATCATCTCGGCGCCCACCTGGTCCGGGCTGGAGAGCGAGAAGGTGTCCTATAACGCCGGCTACACCAACGTGCATGAACTGATTCCCTGGCGCACCCTCACCGGCCGCCAGCAGTTCTACCAGGACCACAAGTGGATGCTGGGCTTCGGCGAGGCCCTGTGCGTCTACAAGCCGCCCATCTCCACCCGCACCATCGCGCCCCTGCTGGGCAAGAAGGGCAACGGCCATCCGGAGATCGTGCTCAACTGGATCACGCCCCACCAGAAGTGGGGCATCCATTCCACCTATTCGGACAACCTGCACATGCTGACCCTGTCCCGGGGCGGGCCCATCGTGTGGATCTCCGAGACCGACGCCAGGAAGGCCGGCATCGAGGACAACGACTGGATCGAGGTGTTCAACGTGAACGGCGCCATCGCCGCGCGGGCTGTGGTCTCCCAGCGGGTGAACGAAGGCATGGCGCTCATGTACCACGCCCAGGAGCGCATCATTAACGTGCCGGGCGCTGAGACCACGGCGACCCGCGGCGGCATGCACAACTCGGTCACCCGCGCCGTGGTCAAGCCCACCCACATGATCGGCGGCTACGCCCAGCAAAGCTACGGCTTCAACTATTACGGCACGGTGGGCTCGAACCGGGACGAGTTCGTCATCGTGCGCAAGATGAAGAACGTGGATTGGCTCGAGCAGCCGGCCGAGACCGTCAAGGCTTAAGGAGCAACAGAGATGAAAGTTCGTGCGCAAATCGGCATGGTGCTGAACCTGGACAAGTGCATCGGGTGCCACACCTGCTCCGTCACCTGCAAGAACGTGTGGACCTCGCGCCCCGGCATGGAATACGCCTGGTTCAACAACGTGGAATCCAAGCCGGGCATCGGCTATCCGAAGCAGTGGGAGAACCAGGACAAGTGGCAGGGCGGCTGGAAGCGCCGGGCGGACGGCAAGATCGAGCCGCGCCAGGGCGGCAAGCTCAAGATCCTGGCCAACATGTTCGCCAACCCCAACCTGCCCGAGATCGACGACTACTATGAGCCGTTTACCTTCGATTATGAACACCTGCACCAGGCACCGGACATGCAGCACCAGCCCACGGCCCGGCCGCGCTCGCTCATTACGGGACGCCGCATGGAGAAGATCGAGTGGGGGCCGAACTGGGAGGAAATCCTCGGCGGCGAGTTCTCTAAGCGTTCGCAGGATAAGAACTTCGACGGTGTGCAGAAGGAGATCTACGGCCAGTTCGAGAACACCTTCATGATGTACCTGCCGCGCCTGTGCGAGCACTGCCTGAACCCGGCCTGCGTCGCCTCCTGCCCGTCGGGCTCCATCTACAAGCGGGAGGAGGACGGCATCGTCCTCATCGACCAGGACAAGTGCCGCGGCTGGCGCATGTGCGTGTCCGGCTGCCCCTACAAGAAGATCTACTTCAACTGGCAGAGCGGCAAAGCCGAGAAGTGCATCTTCTGCTACCCGCGCATCGAGTCGGGCCAGCCCACGGTCTGTTCCGAGACCTGCGTCGGCCGCATCCGCTACCTGGGCGTGCTGCTCTATGACGCCGACCGCATCGAGGAAGCGGCCTCCGTCGCCGACGAGAAGAGCCTGTACAAGGCGCAGCTGTCCATCTTCCTCGATCCCCACTCGCCCAAGGTGCAGGAGCAGGCCCGGCGCGACGGCGTGCCCGAGGCCTGGCTCAAGGCGGCCCAGAACTCGCCGGTGTACAAGATGGCCATGGACTGGAAAGTGGCCCTGCCCCTGCATCCGGAATACCGGACGCTACCCATGGTGTGGTACATCCCGCCCCTGTCGCCCATCCAGTCGGCGGCCAATTCCGGCAACATCGGCGTCAACGGTGTGCTGCCGGACGTGCATAGCCTGCGCATTCCAGTGAAATATCTCGCCAACCTGCTCACCGCCGGCGACGAGCAGCCGGTGATCGACGCCCTGGAGCGCATGCTGGCCATGCGCGCCTACATGCGCGGCAAGCACGTGGACGGCGCCCCCAACCTGGAAGCCATCCGCCAGGTGGGACTGTCCGAAGCCATGGTGGAGGACATGTACAAGATCATGGCCATCGCCAACTACGAGGACCGCTTCGTCATCCCCACCACCCATCGGGAATACGCCGAGGACGCCTTCGACCTGCGCGGCGGCTGCGGCTTCTCCTTCGGCAACGGCTGTTCCGACGGCCATTCGGAGCCCAGCCTGTTCGGCGGCAAGAAGCGCAAGGTCATCAGGATCAAGGAGACCACATGAGAACCTACAAAGCCCTGGGGGCGCTGCTGGAGTACCCGACCGAGGAACTGGTGGCGGCGCTGCCCGAGATCCTCGCCGTCGTGGAGACCGAGAGGCTGCTGCCGTGCGCCGATGTCGAGGCGCTGCAGACCCTCGTCGAGCGCCTCGCCGGCGAGGATTTGTACGAGCTGCAGGAGGACTACGTCAATACCTTCGACCGGGGCCGCGCCACCTGTCTCAACCTGTTCGAGCACGTGCATGGCGAGTCCCGCGACCGGGGCCAGGCGATGGTGGATCTCCGGCAGGTGTACGAGCGGGCCGGCCTGCGCCTGACGTCCAAGCAGCTGCCCGACTATCTGCCGGCCATGCTGGAGTACCTCTCCTTGAGCGAGCCCGGGCAGGCCCGGGACATGCTGTCCGACTGCGGCCACATCCTCCAGGCCATCGGTGCGGCGCTCATGCGCCGCCGCAGCCCCTATGCCGCAGTGCTGCGGGCGCTGCTGCGCCTGGCCGGGGAGCAGCGGCCCGAGCGGCTGATCGCCGACACGGAGGTGGCGGACGACTCCACGCCCGAAGCCCTGGACCGCGCCTGGGCCGAGGACCCGGTCACCTTCATGGGCGGCTGCAGCCCCCAGAAACCCCAAGCCAGCGTCATCCAGTTCTACCCGGGAGCCGCATCATGACCCTCACCCACAAATTCGTGTTCGGAATCTACCCCTACATCGCCCTGGCCATCTTCCTGCTGGGCAGCCTGGTGCGCTTCGACCGGGAGCAATACACCTGGAAGAGCGACTCCTCGCAACTGCTGCGCCGCGGCCAGCTGCGCCTGGGTAACACCCTGTTCCACGGCGGCATCATCCTGCTGTTCTTCGGCCACCTGGTGGGGCTGCTCACGCCCAAGGCGGTGTACCACGCCCTGGGCCTCAGCGCCGCCGCCAAGCAGACCCTGGCCATGACCGCCGGCGGCATCTTCGGCGCCCTGTGCCTCGCCGGCATGCTGATCCTGATCCACCGCCGCCTCACCGAGCCGCGCATCCGGGCCGTCACCACGCGCATGGACTTCCTGCTGCTGTTCTGGCTGCTGGCGACCCTCATCCTGGGGCTGGTCACCATCGCCGTGTCTGCCGGCCATCCCGACGGCAGCGTCATGGTGGCCCTGTCCCACTGGGCCCAGCACATCGTCACCCTCCAGGCCGACGCGCCCGAGTTCCTGGTGGATGTGCCGCCGGTGTACAAGACCCACCTGTTCTTCGGCATGACCCTGTTCGTGATCTTCCCCTTCTCGCGCCTGGTGCATGTGTGGAGCGGCTTCGCCTCCGTCGGCTACCTGGCGCGCGCCCATCAGCTGGTGCGCAGCCGGGGCTGACGTCGGAAGCAGCAGCCCGCCCCCGCTCCGGGGGGCGGGCTCTTGTAAATGACTCCTTGTGTAGGTAGCGGCAGCTTTGGGGCATAAGGCGGCCGTGCTCCAGATGCTTGGGCGTACAATAGGCGGCGGGCAGACCAAGCGGAGATGGAGCTCTTATGCATCCCCTATTGAGCAGGATCAGCATCGACCCGAACGTATGCTTCGGCAAGCCCTGCATCCGGGGCACGCGCATTTGGGTGTCTTTGCTGCTGGACCGGCTTGCGGACGGTGAGACCGAGGCCGAACTGCTTGCCGATTACCCGCAGCTGACACCTGAGGACATTCGCGCAGCCATCGCCTACGGCGCCGAGATGGCGCGGGAACGCATCATCCCGGCGGACACGAAAGCCGCCGCGTGAGATTCAAGCTGGACGAAAATCTCGGCCGACGCGGCGCCGGGCGTCTGGAAGATGCCGGCCACGATGTCTCCACCGTCAGTGCGCAAAGGCTCAACGGCGCGAGCGATGAAGATCTTTTCAGGGTTTGCGCTGCAGAGGGTCGGGTCCTGGTCACGCTGGATCTGGATTTCTCGCATGTCCTGCGCTTCCCGCCGGATCGGGCCGCCGGTATCGTGATTCTGTCCGCGCCGGGCCGGATGACCGCGGGTCTCCTCGATCAACTTATCGAACAACTCGTCGCGGCCCTGCCCCATCACCCGCTGACCGGCCGCCTGTGGATCGTTGAGCCGGCCCGCATCCGGATTCACGCCAGCGACGCGGAATAAGCCAGGAGGCGCGCGGCCTCACAGCAACCCCTCTTGTTCTCCCTTCTCGCCATGTTCCCGCATCCACTGGACGAGCATCCGGAGGGTTGGGGGAAGCGCCGCCTCGGCCAGACGCGCGAGAATTGCGTGATCGGCCGCGTCGAGGGCGCGGCGCACGGGCAGGGTGGACAGGGACTCGGTGTCCATGCGCCAGGGATGCCATGGGAGGCCGGCTTTCTCCCAGAGGCGTCCCGCTTCCAGGGCGATGGCGATGCCCGCCGGATCGGGATCGCAGGCGATCCCTGCGTGGGCGGGAAAGATGCCGAGCAATCGCGCCATCGCCTCCTGCCACCACCCGGGCGGATAGCCCGGCAGCCAGACGACCGCGGTATCCGGCTCCCGCGCGCGGGCAAGGCGTTCGAAGCTGGTGCGGTTCTCCACGAGCCGCCAGCGTCCGACGGAGCCGCGGCCGGAGCGTGTCTGCGTGACGGAGGCAGGGGTGAGGGCGGCGAAGTCGGGGGCGGCGTCCAGGTTCAGGATACCCGCAGGCAGTTCCAGCGCCACGGAGGCGGCGATGAAAAGCAAAGGCGTGTGGGGCTCGATGGCGTAGGCGGCCAAGTCCACAGCCTCTTCCAGCCAGCGCCATTCCGCTTCGGTGATGGCCTTGGTTTCTCCCCGGGCGAATTGGGCGAAATCCCGGCGTGTGCCGCTGCGCCCTTCGTCGGCCCAGCGGGCGAGGCTCCAGAGCAGTTCCGCCCGCTGCGCCGCGCGCCGGGGCGGTAGCGTCGCGAGCTGCTCCAGGGCGAGCGTCAGTTCCGGCCGGCCGGCAGGATCGAAGCTGGCGCGCAATTCCCGCCAGCGCCGGACATCTTCCTCAGGATCGGGCAACCCGAGACCCTCACGCAAGCCGGCGAGATCGACGAACTCCACCCGCATCGGGCGCCACCCGCCATGGCGGCGCTCTTCGATCACGGCGATCCAGCCGGCGTGGAGCAGCCAGTCCAGCAGCCTCGTGGCGAGCGGGTAGCCTTCCGGCCCCGCTTCCGCGGCAAGGGTTTCCCACCGGCTACCGCTGGCGGCCTTCGCGCCTCGCCGCACCCAGCGGGCGGCCAAAGCTTTCCACTCGGCGGGCAGGCTGTCGATGGGATCCCGTCCCTCGCGCCGGCGCCGGCGCTTCTTCGGCAGGGGCGAGCCGTCCAGGGGTTCGACCAAGAGCATCGCGACGCCCGGTTCAGTCGGCGGCGGCCTGCCGCACCACGACGCCGATGCGCGGCGCCCAGGGATCGCCCGGGCGCTTCTTGGACGTGACCAGGGTGACGAAGGCAGGGTCATAGACCGCCGCATTGTGGGTCACGGGCGTGGTGAGCAGGTACTGCGCGCGGGTGGCCTTGAGGAAGGCGGAGACGCGCTCGATGTTGACGATGTCCAGGTGCGCGAAGGGCTCGTCCACGAACACGAAGCCGCCCGGACGCGATTCCTCCATCATGAGGGCGACGAGCAGGATGAGGGACTTCACCACCTGCTGGCCGCCGGAGGCGTCCGAATCGTTCATGCCGGTGAAGCCCTTCTCGTCGAAGTCGAAACGCACCGTGAGGCCCGCCTGGGCGAGGCTCGCATCGTCGGCCGCGAGCGGCGGAGGCTCCGCTTCCACCCGCACGCCGGCCATCTCGCCCAGCTGGCGCAGGTTTTTCGCATAGCGGCTGGCCGTGTGGCGCAGCACCTTGACGTATTCCTGGCGCGCCTTGTCCGTCTGCTCGCGGGCCATGTCGTTGTCGCGGCGCCGCTCGGCCACCTCGGCTTCCTGGCGGGCGCAGTCCTCCTTCAGCTTGTCGCGCAGGAGCACCACCGCTTCGTCGGTTTCCCAGGATTCCGTCTCGAAGCGGCGCTCGATTTCGCGGATGCGGCGCTCGATGGCCTGGACGCTCTCCCATTGCGCCGCCAGTGGTTGGTTGGCCTGGGCATCCCGCCAAGCGGGCGGCAGCTCTCGCCTCAAGCGGCGGTAGGCCCGCAGCCGTTCGCACTGGTCGCGACGCGCTTCGCGGTTTTCCAGTTCGGCGATTTCCCTCGTGAGCGCTTCGATGGCGCGGCCGTTCTCTTCCCCGGCGCGCCTGGCTTCGTTGAAGGCGGCCTCGGCGGATTTGCGCCGCCCGATGGCGGCGTTGACGGCGGCAATGGCATCGTCATGGGCAGCGCTGGCCTCGGCGAGTTCGGCTTCCGCGCGGGCGAACTCCTCCGCCCGGGCCGCCAGTTCCCGCCCGGCATCGACGCCATGCAGCTTCAGGCGCAGGGTGGCGAGGGTGTCCTCCAGTTCGCCGAGTCGCCGGCGCAGGGGGCGGGCTTCCTCTTCCAGTGCCAGTTTCCGCTCCCGCAGGGCATCGAGCCGCGCCGCGCCGAACTGGGGGGTGCCGCCGGCGGCGAAGCGCCCGCCGCGCCGCTCGCGCAGGTAACCCTCGCGGGTGACCCAGTCCTGTCCGCGGGGCAGCCGCGCCCCGGCGTGGGCGTCCTCGACACGCCTAGTGCGGTCCAGTAGTCGCAGAACCCACTCGGGCACGGGGCGCGCGAGCCTCACCACCTCCAGCAGGGAGCTGGCGCTGGCCTGCATGGGAAACGCACGTTCGGGCACGACGAAATGGCGGTAGCGCAGCTTCTCGCCCAGGGCGAAGGCGGCTTCCGCATCCCGCTCCCGTTCGAGCAGCACCACGTGGGCGAAGGGTGCCAGCACCGCCTCCACGGCCGTCTGCCAACTCGGGTCGGCGACTTCCACCAGCTCGGCGAGCACATCGTGGGCGATGCCCGCTTCCTCCAGGGCGCGGCGGAAGTCGGCCACGTCCTTCGGTTCGGCGCGCCTGCCGCTCGCCAGCAGCTCCAGCATTTCCCGCGTCTGCGAGAGTTCAACCTCGATTCGGCCCAGGCGGGGGCGCAGCTCGTCGCGCTCGCGCTCGGCGGCCTCCAGGGCGCGCACGTCGGCGGCCGGGTCGGCGCCGGCCTGGCGTGCGGCCTGGATTAGGCGGTCCCGTGCCTCCAGGCGCGTTTCCAGACGGGTCTTGCGCTGCAACGCATCCGAAGCCGCCCTGTAGGCGGCGCGTTCGGCCTCCTCGGCCGCGGCCATGCGCGCCTCGGCCTGGGCCACGGCGGCGGCCAGTTGCGTCTCGCGCTCCTGCTTGTGGGCCTTCTCCAGGCGCCTGCTGCGCCATTGCCTGCGGGTTGCGGTCAGCGTGTTACGGGCGCCCCGGATGGATTCGCCCAGAAGATGGTATTCGAGCCGCGGCTTGATTTCCGAAACGAGGGACACTTGCTCGTCCTTCAGGGCGCGCCATTCCAGATAGCGGTTGACCTTGGCTTCCTGCCGCTCCAGCAGGTTCTCGACGCGGGCGAGTTCCCCTTCCATGGCCCGAAGTTCCCGCGCCACCGCCTCCTGGTGGGTGCGCGCTTCCGCATACCGATCCAGGGTTTCCTTGTCGCCGAAGACCTGGAAGACGAGGTCGAGCAGTTCCTTGGGCGAAAGCTCGCACAGCTTGTCCGTCTGCCCCTGCTCCAGGGAAAGCACCTTGGCGAGCGCCGGGGTGAGGCCCGCCTGCTGGAGCAGGTTGCGCCAGTCCTTGACCCCGTAGGGCGCGCCCTCTGCTTCGATGCGTTCGATGGGCACGTCGTGGGCGGCGAGGATATAGCTCCGGGTCCAGTCGCCGCCTTTCTTCTCGATACGGCAGGCGAGCGTCACCGTATCTTCCTGGTGGGGCGGCCAGAAGGGGCGGCGGCCGTTGGGTTGTCGGCGGTTGTCGGCCACGGCCCGCAGCCAGGCGAAATCCTCGCCGTTGCGGCGCACGTAGCGCTTGTAATCCCGCTTGCGGGAACCCTGGCCCGAGCAGTCCAGGGCGAGCAGGGTGCGCAGGGCATCGAGCAGCGTGGTCTTGCCCGAGCCGTTGGGGCCGACGATGGTGACGATGCTGGCGTTAAGCGGCAGTTCCACCCGCTGCCAGTAGTCCCAGTGGACGAGTTCCAGCTTCTCGAAACGGAACATCAATTCCCCTCCCGGCGCCGCCTGACCAGCTCGGCCAGGGTACCTTCAAGAATGCGCGGCGCGAGCTCGGCATAGTCGAAAGCAAGGTCCAGCAGCGGTCCCTCGTGGATGATCTTGTTCCTGCGCTCGATGAAGCCGAGGCGGGAGAGCTGGGGCAGCAGGAACTGGGTCACCCGGGCCTTGCCGCCGAGCAGGCGCCCGTAGTCCTCCAACAAGGTGGTCTCGGAAATGCCGAGGGAGACGTCGGTCTCGATCCTGCGGGCGGGGCCGCCGAACATCTCTCCCTGGCCTTGGGCATCGGTGCGGGAAATCTGCCGCTCCCGCTTGGGCAAGACGATCAGTGCCCACAGCAGCACAAGCAGCGCCACCGCGTCCTTGGGCAGCCCGGCATTGCTGGGCTGCCATTCGGTCTCTCCCTCGAATACGGGGGTCTCTGCCTCCTTCGCGAGGCCGATGGCCACGTGATCGGCATAGGGATGATCCAGCAGGCGCAGGCCGCAGGCGGCGAGCCGCGCTTCCACCTCCTGGCGCAGTCCGGCATCGGTCAGCAGCCGCAGGATCTCCCTGTCGCTGCGGGGCAGGTAGCGGCGGGCGAGAAGGCGGGCGATGAGCTTGGGCGCGTCCGTCATTCCGCCGCCTCCTTGGGCCTCAGCCGCCCCGGGGTCATGGCGGCCACTTCTTCCCGCCCGATGGGCTGCAACGATCCGCCTGGCTCCCAGTCCAGGACGAGGGGCAGGCTGGCCAGGGGCGCCAGGTCGGGATCCACGTTGGTTTCGCCCAGGAAGGGCAGGAGTGACAGACGATAGGAGGCGGCGCGGAAGCTGCCGCCCACCACCGCGTCGGCAAGCGGAAGCGGTGCTTCGATGCGCCCGAGTAGGGCCAGCAATTCGGAGAACTCGGGCGGGGGCTCCAGGACAGCATCGGCGACCGGCTCGGCCTGGGCCGGGGGCGGCAGGACGGAGGCGCGCCGCCCGGGCTTTTGCTTGTCCACCAGCTCGGTCTCGGCGATGTCCAGCATCACGTCGGAAAGAACGAACACCGGCTCCGGCACCTGGGCCAGGCAATCCGCGGCCAGGGCGGCAAGATCCTCCAGAGAGCAGTTGCGCAGCCAAGCGGCCACCTCGGAGGTGGTCAGGCCGCCCTCGGATAGATGGACGCGCTGGCGGGCGATGGCGGCCAGTTCCCGCTGGAATATGGACGACATGCGCATGATTTCCGACTGGCGGGCACCGATCTCCTGGGCCAGCCGCCAGGTGTCATCGTCGAAGCCCTCCTCGGAGAGCGCCGCCAAGACCTGAGTGCCTTTCTCCATCCACTGCCAGACGGATTCCAGCTTGCCCTGGGCGGCCTTGAGGCGGAACTCGGAGCCGGAAGCCACCGCCGCCGCAAACTCCTCCTTGAGTTCCGCCAGCCGCGCCAGCAAGTGGCGCAGGTTGTCCGAAGAAAGCCGGCCCACGGCGCTGCCGGCCGCCACCTGGGCGACCAGGAAGCCCAGTTCCGCGTCCTCGTCCGCCGCGAAACGCAGCATCTGATCCAGGGCGGCCAGCGCCATGCGCCCGGCAGGCGCCAGGGAATAGAGGCGCGCGTCCTGGTCCCAGACCAGTAGTTCGTGCTCCCGCAGGCGCTTGAGCACCGTATCCAGCTTGACTGGGTCCAGCCAGACGAAGCGGGCCTCCAGTTCCCGGGGCGACCACTGGGGCGCTTCGGCACGGGCGCCGATCTCCCGCAGCACCGCCAGGCGGATCAGCACTTCGTGGTCGCCGCCCCGGAAAAGGGCGATGAAGGCGCCGACGAGACGGCGGGCGGCCAAGAGGGCATGCAGCCCCGGCACGTCCTCGGCAAGGACGCCGGGCCGGAGGAAATCGGCAAGCTCGGAAGGGGTTTCGACCGGATTCATAAGGCAAGACGCGCATCTTACCAATGGGGTTTCTCTTGCGGCAAACGGCACCGCACGATTGCCAATCGCCGTAAACCGGCCATTGGTGCGTAGAATACCGTTGTCCTACGCCACGGGGGAGCGCTCGCCATGCAGCAATTGGACATCTTCGCCGACAGCCGCGACACCTGGCTCGCCAATGCGGTCATCGACGCCCTGATCGCCCGGGACGCAGCGCGTGCCGGGGCCGCCATCGAAGAGCTGCGCAAGGAGGCGCCTGCGCATGCGCACCTGTCGGCCTTCAGCCTCCTTTGCGACTTTCTCCGGGCCCTGGAATGGGATGGGCTGCCCGTCGTCGAGGCGCTGGAGCGGGCCGAGGCGGAACTCGTTCCGGCGTGCGCGGCCTTGGGCAGCCGCGCCGAGGAGTTCCTGCATCCCTTCTGGCGCCGCCTGGCGCAACGGGCGACAGCCCCGTACGACCCGGTCCGGCCGGAGGCCCACGCGGCGGCCCTGTGGTTGCGCGCCGGGGAATATGCGCGGGCAGAAGCGGCGGCAAGGGAGATACCCGACGGCGAGAATCGGCCCGAGGTCCTGCGCTGGTGCTGCCTGGCGACCCATCGGCTTGGCGGCCTGGACGCGGCCCTGCCCTTTGTCATACGGATGGCATGGATCGCGCCCGAACGTCTGGGTGCCTTGGTGGGGGAACTGGGCGAGCCGCTGCTTGCGCGAGCGTGGCGGGATTTCGGCGTGGCGCTCGGGGATCTCGATGCAAGCTGGTTCCCGGCCTGGTTCCTCCACGAGCATCCGGCAAGCGCGCTGCCCGCCGATGCACTGCCGGAGAACGTCCCCGCCGCGGCGGCGGCCTGCACTGTGCTCGCGCGCCTGTTGCAGCTGGAGAAGCGCGGCCACAGCCCCGCACTGGTGAGCCTGCGCGGCAGGCTCAAGGGGCTGGGCGAGGGTTTCTACGAGTTCTACATGGAGCGGCGGCGGGTGGGGCGCTGAGAGATGGGGCGTGCCGCGCCGCGCAGCCCCGCGCTGGCTACTCCGACACTTCCCGCTCGATCTCCTCCAGGCTGACGTGGCGCACGTCGCGGCCCTTGACCATGTAGACCACGTACTCCGACATGTTCTTGGCATGGTCGCCGATGCGCTCGATGGCCTTGGCGACGAACAGGATCTCCAGGGAGCGGGAAATGGTGCGCGGGTCTTCCATCATGAAGGTGATGAGCTGGCGCATGATGGCGCGGAACTCGTCGTCCACCATCTGGTCCTCGCGCACCACCTGGGCGGCGGCGGCCAGGTCGAGTCGGGCGAAGGAGTCCAGGGACTTGTGCAGCATGCCCACCGCCAGGTTGGCGGCGTGCTTGAGCTCGATGCGCGGCGTGAAGCCGGCCTCCGCCGAGTGCAGCAGCTTGGCCATGCGCGCGATCTTCTCCGCCTCGTCGCCGATGCGCTCCAGGTCGGTGATGGTCTTGATGACGGTCATGATCATGCGCAGGTCGCCGGCGGCCGGCTGGCGCTTGGCGATGATGTGGCTGCAGGCCTCGTCCAG
>JBMOQT010000022.1:14039-21719 GCA_049320945.1 Pseudomonadota bacterium | reverse complement strand
GCTACAATCGCCATTGGCGTCTCGAAAAACTGGGCTTCATGTCACCCCTGGAAGCCCGTCAGGTTTATGCCGTGCGAGAGGCGGCCTGAGTTGCAAAACCGTGTCCAGACAATCCGAGCCGGTACAGCCACAAGCTCGCGAATTGCTCCCTGACCCTCGGCAACAGCGTCTATACAGTCCTGGATAAAACGATCTTTGTCGAACATGGCTTGATCCTCTTGCTCTCGGTTTACGACGCTTACGCAATCCTCATCATCCGACTCCTCATGAGGCTTACAGCAACGCTGGTAGGCCGGGCTTCAGCCCAACCTGTCTCATGTCAGAAGCCGGTGCACATGTGTCTGGGCCGCCTGCATTCGGGCGATCTCCTTGCTGAAGGCTTGCCTGCTGCTCGTCAGTGAAGCGCGCAGGTCGTTGTACTTGTCCCACGCCTGCTGCCGCCCGCCCTCCCCCAGGAGCCGGCCGATCGCGTCCAGTTCCGCGCCGATCCGCGCCAGTTCTGCTTCGTACTGTTTCAGGAAGGAGTGGTCTGCATCCATCAGGGTCCGGAAGGCGTCGTCAATCCCCTTCCAGTTCCGGTCTTCCGTGCGCAGGAGCTTGGTCATCTTGAACTCAATGCGCGCCACGTCCCGCTGGATGTCGGTACAGTGGGTGCGCGCCCTGTGGGCGGCATCGGGCGAGGTGAAGAACCAGTAGCAGTGATTGGCGATCGGCCAGAAGCGTTCCTCGGTGAACTGATCGAGAGGGATTTCCTCCAGTGTCTCCGACAGCTCGATGAGGCTCCTCAGGGACTGGCTGCTGTGTTGAAGCAGATCCTGGATCTCATCCTTGACGTGCTGGGCGTCGGCCTTGCCAAGGCTCAGGAACCAGCCGAAAGGATTCAGGAACTCCTTGAACCAACCCAGATCGACCATGGTCGCCTCAGTTGCACGGCTGTGGGCTATGAGCTGAGTATAGTCCAGGGGTGGGCGCCACTCCTCGGTCAGGCGGAGGCCTTGGCGGTGCCGCAGCGTCTGATCATCGACAACGCCAAGTGCGCCATCATCCGCGCCTGCCTGCACGATCCGCACACCCAGCGCTCCTTGCTACGGCTTCAAGCTCGACGCCTGCCCGCCCCACGACGGGCATCGTGGAACGCCTATCCCCCTGGAAGGGGAAGGAACCTGCCGAGTACCAGTGAGCAGCTTGAGAGGCGACACATTGATCGGGGAGAGGGAGCTTGATGCAATCGCCTTGGGGTCGAGCTGCCGTGGACGGACCAGATCGTCCGTCCGCGAGGGTGCCGGCCGTGCTGCTGCGATCGGAGAAGAGGAGAAGACGACGGTCGTGTCGGGATTCAGCAGCGCAGTCCGCCCGCCGCCTGCGCGACCCGCTACAGATTGCAGAAGGTCATCTCGAAAACCACATCCGCCTCCACCTGGCGCGGGCGCATGTCGCCGCCGGGGGAAGTGAAGCGGATGTTGAGGGCATACTTGTTGGCGCTGATCTCGGGAACGAAGGGTTCGCCGCGCTCCACGCGCAGGCGCACCATCTGCGCGGTGCGGCCGCTCAGCATCAGCTGGAAGGCGCCGTGGGGGGCGACGTATTCCTCGTTGCGGCCGGAGGCGCGCAGCAGGCGCAGGACGATGGCCAGGCCGTCGCGGATGGGCAGCATGGGATTGAGCCAGCGCGCCAGGTCGTGCTGGCGCGCCTGCGGGTCGCGGTGCAGCCAGTAGTGGTAAGAAGGCAGGTCGAATTCACAGACGCCGCCGGGGATGGCGGCGCGGCTCTTGATGCTCATGAGCCACTCGTTCTCGCGCAGGTAGTGGCCGATCTTGCCCTGCATGTTGAGCAGCGCGGCGCTCGCCTGCTCGATTTCGTAGAGGGCGCCGGCCAGCGCCTCTTCGGAGATGTCAGGGTTGTTGCGGAAGGACAGCAGGATCTGGCGCTGGCGCTCGAGTTCCTGCACCAGGTCGAACTTGAGGTCGGCGCGGCTGGCGACTTCGAGGATCTCGAACAGGGTTATGAGCGCGACATGGTGCTCCTGCGCCCCTTCCGCCCCGATGAAGTGGGCGGTCTTGTCGAACAAATCCTCCAGGCGCAGCAGGGTACGGATACGCTCGTTGAGTGGATACTCGTAAGTGATCACCGCGCACCGTAGGCAATGAAAAACGAAGTTTCGGTGGAGGCTAATACGCGCGAGTGCGCGTTATGCCGGAGCCAAAATTCCGGCAATTCTGAACCAATCAGCCGGAAATAACAACAACAACCGCCCAGAACCCTATGAAACCTCACGCAATTCAAGGTACTTGCGGTGCAGCGCGTCCACCTGGGCGCGCAGGGCGGCAAGATCGCCC
This sequence comes from Pseudomonadota bacterium, assembly GCA_049320945.1. Lineage (GTDB taxonomy): Bacteria > Pseudomonadota > Gammaproteobacteria > Burkholderiales > Rhodocyclaceae > DYIB01. The sequence continues at coordinate 19,383 of JBMOQT010000022.1, read as the reverse complement.
TCATTGTCGATGACATCGTCGGCGGCCGCCAGGCGCTGGGCGCGGCTCACCTGGGTGGCCATGATGGCGCGCACTTCCTCGGGGGTCAGGCCGCTGCGGGCGACGACGCGGCGTACCTGGGTTTGCTCGTCGCAATCCACGACGGCGACGCGGTTCACCCGCCGGCGGTAACTGCCCGATTCCACCAGCAGGGGCACCACCAGCACGATGTAGGGAGCGCCGGCGGTCAGGGCGGCGCGGGCACGGCGGTCGGTTTCGGCGCGGATCATGGGATGAAGGATGGCCTCCAGGCGGCCCTTGGCTTCGGCGTCGCGAAACACCAGGCGGCGCATGGCGCCCCGGTCCAGCGCCCCCTCGGGGGTGATGACGGTCTCGCCGAAGGCGGCCCGGATCGGCTCCATGGCCGCGCCGCCGGGCCGGGTGAGCTCATGGGCGACGGCGTCCGTGTCCACCACCGCCGCGCCCAGCTCGGCGAAGCGTTCGGCGGCGGCGCTCTTGCCGCTGCCGATGCCGCCGGTGAGACCGACGATGTAGGCCGTGCTCATTCTTTCCTGCCGTTGGCGCAGGGGCCGACGGCCGCGCCGGCATACTCGGCCGCCAGCTGCACCTGGGCCAGGCGCGCCTCGGGGGCGCGCAGCTCGATCTGGGCCTTGCCCTCCTCTGCCGGGCGCACCGTGGCCTTGAGCTGGGCGTCGGCCGCAGACAGCTGCTGGGCGAGCTGGGCGGCCTGTTCGCGCGTCAGGCCGGTGATGCTGCGGCAGGCAAGGGCCGCGGCGGCCATCGGCGGCGGCGCGCCCACGGACACCACCTTGAGTTTCTCGGGGGCCAGCTGCGCGCCCAGCCGCTCGGCCTCGCCGCCGCCCCTGGACGCACCCAGCAGGCCCTGGCCGTAGGCATAGAGCAGGCCGTTGACCAGGACCAGGCCGACGAACACCGCGGGCAGCGCGCGCATGAACCCCCTTTGCCCCGTCCGTCAGGCGGCGACCTTGGGCAGGCGCTCCAGGGCCTTGTGGATCTCCTCCTCGGGATACTCGTAGTCCTCGAGCTCGCCGGCGAAGTACTTGTCATAGGCGGCCATGTCGAAATGGCCGTGGCCCGACAGGTTGAAGAACAGGGTCTTGGGCTCGCCGCTTTGCTTGCAGCGCAGGGCCTCGTCGATCACCGCCCGGATGGCGTGGCAGGACTCGGGCGCCGGGATGATGCCCTCGCTGCGGGCGAAGCGCACGCCCGCCTCGAAGGTGGCGATCTGGGGCACCGCCACGGCCTCGATGATGCCTTCCTTGTAGAGCTGGGATACCAGGGGCGAATCGCCGTGGTAGCGCAGCCCGCCGGCGTGGATGGAGGGCGGCATGAAGTCGTGGCCCAGGGTGTACATCAGCATCAGCGGCGTATAGCCCGACTGGTCGCCGAAGTCGTAGGCGTAGTGCCCCTTGGTGAGGGTCGGGCAGGAGGTGGGCTCCACCGCCACGGCGCGCACCTTCTTGCCGGCGGCGGCATCGGCCAGGAAGGGGAAGGCGGCGCCGCCGAAGTTGGAGCCGCCGCCGCAGGGGGCGAACACCATGTCGGGGTACTCGCCGATCTTGGCGAACTGCTTCTTGGCCTCCAGGCCGATCACCGTCTGGTGCAGCAGCACGTGGTTGAGCACCGAGCCCAGGGCGTAGTTGGTGTCCTTGCGCGAGGCCGCCTCCTCCACCGCCTCGGAGATGGCGATGCCCAGGGAGCCGGGGTTGTTCGGGTCCTTCTCCAGGATGGCGCGGCCGGCGTTGGTGAGGCTGGTGGGGCTGGCCAGCACCTCGGCGCCCCAGGTCTGCATCATGGAGCGGCGGAAGGGCTTCTGCTGATAGCTCACCTTCACCATGTAGATGCGCACCTCCATGCCGAACATCTGCCCCGCCAGGGCCAGGGAGGAGCCCCACTGCCCGGCGCCGGTCTCGGTGGTGAGGCGGTTGATGCCCGCCTGCTTGTTGAAGTAGGCCTGGGCCACGGCCGAGTTGGGCTTGTGGGAGCCGGCGGGCGACACGCCTTCGTACTTGTAGAAGATCTTGGCCGGCGTGCCCAGGGCCTGCTCCAGGCGGCGCGCGCGGTACAGGGGCGAGGGACGCCACAGCCGGTAGATCTCGCGCACCGGCTCAGGGATGGGAATCCAGCGCTCCGCCGACATCTCCTGCTCGAGGATGTTGCCGGGGAAGATGGCCATCATCATTTCCGGCGACACGGGCTTGCCGTCGGGTCCCAGCGGCGGGGCCGGTGGGTTCTTCATATCGGCGACGACGTTGTACCAGTGAGTCGGGATCTCGGATTCGTCGAGCAGAACTTTGACGTCGGACATGTCTCGCTCCTTGTGTAGAGTGGCGTAAGCGGCACGCTCCTCCCCCTGCCATGGCGCACCGAGCGGCTACATTAACCCAAAGCTCCGCCGAAAAGAAGACGCGAGATAGTGCACGCAGCCGCCGATCGAACGCCGTGGCACGGCGCGCCGTCAGGCGTCCGCGGCGATGCGCACCAGGCCTTCCAGGACCAGGTTGTCCACCAGCCGGTGCGGCACGCGCAGCGCCGGCGCCAGCAGGCCGGCGGCACCGCCGGAGAGCAGGCACAGGGCCGGACCCTCGCCGGACAGGGCGGCGAACATGCGCTCCACGGCGCCCGCCTGGGCGTGCAGGCAGCCGCTGACGATGGCATCGGCCGTGTTGCGCGGATAGTCCCGGTACCGGCCGTCGCTCCAGGGCAGTTGCGCGGTGTTGTGCGCCAGGGAGGCGCGCATCAGGTCGAAACCGGGGAGGATCAGGCCGCCGCGGAATACGCCGGCCGCGTCCAGCACGTCCACCGTGGTGGCGGTGCCGGCATTGACCACCAGGCTGGCGCCGGCATGGAGATGGCGCGCGCCGATCAGTGCCGCCCAGCGGTCGGCGCCCAGCTGCTGCGGCTTGTCGTAGCCGTTGACCACGCCGCACTGGCTGGCCTGGGCGCTTGCCCAGCGGACGGGGGTGGGCCAGCGCGCCAGGCCGGCTTCGATGCGCCGCGCCACCTCGGCGCCGGCCACGTTGGCAGCGACGATGGCGGCGGGCGGCGCCGTGATCGACCTCCCCAGCTCTTCCGCCTCGGCCAGGGCCAGCGCACCGCGGGCGCCCCAGGCGGCGCCGTCGTGCAGGCCCCACTTGATGCGCGTGTTGCCCGCGTCGATCGCCAGGATCATGGCGCCCTCAGGCTCAGTTCGCCGCTGACGATACGCTGCACGCCCTGGTCGGTGTGCAGCAGCAGGGCGCCGTCCTGGTCCACGCCGACGCAGCGGCCCTGCGCCACTATGACGCCGTCGTGGGACAGGCGCACCTCGGCGCCGCTGTAAGCGTGGCGCGCCAGCCATTCCTCGCGCAGGGCCGGGAAGCCGTCGGCCTCGAAGCGGGCGAGCACCGCGGCCAGTTCCTTCAGCAGGCTGCCCAGCAGCAGGTTGCGCGAGGGCGCGAAGGGCAGCAGGTCGGCCAGGCCGATGGCCTCGGCGGCGATCTGGACGGCCAGCTCGCGCGGCAGCTGCACGTTGAGGCCGATGCCGATGACCACGGCGCCCGGGGCATTGGGCACCATCTCGATGAGGATGCCGGCGAGCTTGCGTCCGTCGCCCAGGACGTCGTTGGGCCACTTGAGCTGGATGCCGGCGGCGCCTTGCGCCTCCAGCGCCCGCGCCAGGGCCACCCCCACCGCCAGGCTTAAGCCCCCCAGGGGCAGGGCCGGCGGGAAGCGCCACAGCAGGGAGAAAGTGAGGCTGGCGCCGGGCGCCGAGTACCAGCTGCGGCCGCGCCGGCCGCGGCCCGCGGTCTGGATCTCGGCTCCCACCACCAGTCCGGAGGGCGCGCCGTAGCCGGCCCGCTCCAGGACCACCGAATTGGTGGACTCGCAGGTATCGAGGAAATCCAGGCGGAACAGGGCGGCCCGGTCGTCCAGGGCGGCGCGCACCAGTTGCGCGTCGAGGGCGTCGAAAGCAGCGGTCACGGCGGAATCTCGCGAAGAACGGGACATCCCGATTATGCGCGAAAGCGCGCCGGCGTTGCGTCCCGGCTCACTCCTCGTCGCCGCCCTTGGCGCCCTCGATGCCCAGTTCCTGGATCTTGCGCGTGATGGTGTTGCGGCCGATGCCCAGTAGCTGGGCGGCCTCGATGCGCCGCCCGCCGGTGGCGATCAGGGCGTGGCGGATCAGGGTGCGCTCGAAGTCGCGGCTCAGCACGTCCCAGGCAACGCCGGTGCGCGCGGCGAGCAGGCGATCGGTCTCGGCGCCCAGGGCCACCAGCCAGTTGGCTTGGGTCTCGCGCGAGGTCTGCTCGCGCAGCTCGGGCGGCAGGTCGGCGACCTCGATGGTCTGGGCCGGCGCCATGACCGTGAGCCAGTGGCACAGGTTTTCCAGCTGGCGCACGTTGCCCGGGAAGTCCAGGGCCGCCAGGAACTTGAGCGCCGCCTCGGAAATGCGCTTGGGCTCCACCCCCAGCTCCTGGGCGCTCTTCTGCAGGAAGTGGCGCGTCAGCAGCGCGATGTCCTCGCGCCGCTCGCGCAGGGGCGGCAGGCGCAGCCGGATGACGTTGAGGCGGTGGAACAGATCCTCCCGGAACAGGCCCTGTTTCACCCGCTCCTCCAGGTTCTGGTGGGTGGCGGCGATGACGCGCACGTTGGCTTTGATGGACTGGTGGCCGCCGACGCGATAGAAGTGACCGTCGGACAGCACCCGCAGCAGGCGCGTCTGCAGCTCGGCGGGCATGTCGCCGATCTCGTCCAGGAACAGGGTGCCCCCTTCGGCCTGCTCGAAGCGGCCGCGGCGCATGGCGGTGGCGCCGGTGAAGGCACCGCGCTCGTGGCCGAACAGCTCGGACTCCAGCAGGTCGCGCGGGATGGCGGCGGTGTTGATGGCGACAAAGGGCCGGTCGGCGCGCGGGCTGTGGCGGTGCAGCGCCCGCGCCACCAGCTCCTTGCCGGTGCCCGACTCGCCGTTGATCAGGACCGTGGCGTGGGACTGGGATAGCCGGCCGATGGCGCGAAACACTTCCTGCATGGCCGGCGCCTTGCCCAGGATTTCCGGCGCACTGTTCTCGGTCTGCAGCGCACCGATTTGGTGCGCACCTTCATCGATCGCCCGCCGCACCAGTTCGACCGCCTGATCCACATCGAAGGGCTTGGGCAGGTATTCGAAGGCGCCCCTCTGAAAGGCGGCCACGGCGCTGTCCAGGTCGGAATAGGCGGTCATGATGATCACCGGCAACTGGGGGAAGCGCGCCTTCACCTTCTGCAGCAGCGCCAGCCCGGACTCGCCCGGCATGCGGATGTCGGACAGCAGCACCTGGGGCCGCGGCGTGCCGGCATCCAG
>JBMOQT010000022.1:0-13939 GCA_049320945.1 Pseudomonadota bacterium | reverse complement strand
CGGTCATGATGATCACCGGCAACTGGGGGAAGCGCGCCTTCACCTTCTGCAGCAGCGCCAGCCCGGACTCGCCCGGCATGCGGATGTCGGACAGCAGCACCTGGGGCCGCGGCGTGCCGGCATCCAGGGCCGCCAGCGCCTCGGCGGCGGAGGCGAAGCTCTTGTAGGGGATCTCCTCCCGGGCCAGGGCCTTTTCCAGCACCCAGCGGATGGAGCGGTCGTCATCGATGATCCAGACCGGGTTCATGCTCATTCCTTCGTGTTCTGGATGGGCAGCAGCAGGGTGAAACAGGTGCGACCCCGCCGGCTGTCCACTTCTATGGTTCCCTGGTGTTGATGAATGAAGGCTTGAGCCAAAGTAAGTCCTAACCCGCTACCCCCGTCGCGGCCCGATACCAAAGGATAGAAAATGCGCTCGCGTATTTCCTCCGGTATGCCCGGACCATTGTCGATCACCTGCAATTCCAGTGCCAGGCGATAGCGCTTCTTGTTCAGGGTCACCTGGCGCTGGGCGCGGGTGCGCAGCACGATTTCGCCCTCTCCTTCCAGGGCCTGGGCGGCGTTGCGGGCAACGTTGAGGATGGCCTGGATGAGCTGCTCCCGGTCGCCCATCAGGTCCGGCAGGCTGGTGTCGTAGTCGCGGCGCACCTGGATGCCCGGGAATTCGCCATTGATGAGGCGGCGCACCCGCTCCAGGATCTCGTGGATGTTCACCGGCTGGGGCTGCATCAGGCGGTGGGAGGTGAGCAGGCGGTTCATCAGGTCCTGAAGCCGATCCGCCTCCTTGATGATCACCTGGGTGTATTCCTGCAGCTGCGGGTTGTTCAGCTCGCGCTCCAGGAGCTGGGCCGAGCCGCGGATGCCGCCCAGGGGGTTCTTGATCTCGTGGGCCAGGTTGCGGATCAGCTCGCGGTTGACCTGCTGCTGCTCGGCCAGGCGCTCTTCCCGCGCCACCTTGAGCTGCTGGTCGATGGGGCGGAATTCCAGCAGCAGGCGCGCCCGGACCGTCTCGACCGGGGTGACGGTGCAGTCCAGATGTAGGGGCTCGGCGCCGTGGCGATGCACCGTGATGTTCTGTCCGGTGTAGCTCCAGTTGTCGCGCAAGGCGTTGTCCAGCGCCGCGCCCAGCCCGGGCGGCTCGCCCAGGAGATGGGACAGGGGCTTGCCCAGCAGCTGCCGGCTGCTGGCGGCGAACAGGTTCTCCGCGGCGGGGTTGAGGTACTGGATGATCAGGGCGCCATCCACCAGGATGACGGCCGACGAAAGCAGATCCAGTCCGGCGAAGGCGGGGTTGGCGTGGGGCTCTGGTGCGGTCATGCGCCCTAAGTTAGCAAAAACCGCACCACGGCGGGGAAGTCACCGGATGTTGGCCAGCTCCTTCTTGATCGCCTCGATGTTGCGCTCATGGAGCGCCACCTTGTCCTTGTAGGGCTGCAGCCGGTCGAGCACCTTCTGGTAATTGCGCTCGTCGCCCAGGCGCACGGCCTCCTGCTCGGCGAGCTCCTTCCTGGCCTTCTCCAGGTGCTCCTGTTCCGTGGACAGCTCCTGCTCCAGAATCCTGCGGCGCTCGCCGTCGCGGCCCTTCTGGGTCTCCCGATCCACCTTGGGAAAATCGCCGGGCGCCTTGGCCGGCGCGCGCGGCGGCGAGATCGTGGACACCGGCAGATCCTGACTCAACAGCTTGCAGTTCTTGAGGGAACCCTTGTTCTTGCTATCCACATAGCTCACGCGGCCCTCCTCGTCGACGCACTTGTAGAGAGCCTCGGCGGAGACGGCCGGGGGCAGCAACGTCCCAACCAGCAGGGCATACAGGGCTTTACGTCCGCTGGAAAATCTCATGATTCTTCAATCCGCTAGAAAGCGAACTTCAGTTTAAGTCACAAGATTGGTTTTGGCAAACAGAGAAAAAAACGGGGCCCGCAGGCCCCGTCTCTTTGGCACGCCGGTTCCGGTTACAGGCTGAAGTACATGTCGTACTCGACCGGGTGGGTGGTCATGCGGAAGCGCGTGACTTCCTCCATCTTCAGCTCGATGTAGGCATCGATCATGTCGTTGGAGAACACGCCGCCGCGGGTCAGGAACTCCCGGTCCTTGTCCAGGTAGTCCAGCGCCTGGTCCAGGGACGAGCACACGGTCGGGATCTTGGCATCCTCTTCCGGCGGCAGGTCGTACAGGTTCTTGTCGGCCGCTTCGCCGGGGTGGATCTTGTTCTGCACACCGTCCAGGCCGGCCATCATCATGGCGGTGAAGGCCAGGTAGGGGTTGGCGGTGGGGTCCGGGAAGCGCACCTCGATGCGGCGCGCCTTGTCGCTCGACACATAGGGGATGCGGATCGAGGCGGAACGGTTGCGGGCGGAATAGGCCAGCTTCACCGGCGCTTCGAAGCCGGGCACCAGGCGCTTGTAGGAGTTGGTGCCCGGGTTGGTGATGGCGTTGAGCGCCCGCGCGTGCTTGATGATGCCGCCGATGTAGTACAGGGCGAACTCGGACAGGCCGGCGTAGCCGTTGCCGGCGAACAGGTTCTTGCCGTCCTTCCAGATGGACTGGTGCACGTGCATGCCGGAACCGTTGTCGCCGACGATGGGCTTGGGCATGAAGGTGGCGGTCTTGCCGTAGCTGTGGGCCACGTTATGCACCACGTACTTCAGCACCTGGGTCCAGTCGGCGCGCTTCACCAGGGTGTTGAAAAGGGTGCCGATCTCGCACTGGCCGGCAGTGGCCACCTCGTGGTGATGCACTTCCACGGGCACGCCGCACTGCTCCAGGGCCAGCACCATGGCGGCGCGCACGTCGTTCAGGCTGTCCACCGGGGGCACGGGGAAGTAGCCGCCCTTGACGGCGGGACGGTGGCCGATGTTGCCGCCCTCGAACTTCTCGGCGGAGGCCCAGGCCGCTTCCTCGGAAAACACCTTGCAGTAGGAGCCGGACATGTCCACGTTCCATTCGACCGAGTCGAAAATGAAGAACTCGGGCTCGGGACCGAAATAGGCCGTGTCGCCCAGGCCAGTGGACTTGAGATAGGCCTCGGCGCGCTTGGCGATGGAGCGCGGGTCGCGGTCGTAGCCCTTGCCGTCGGCGGGCTCCACCACGTCGCAGGTGAGGACCACGGTGGTCTCATCCATGAACGGGTCGATGTAGGCGGAATCGGCGTCGGGCATCAGCAGCATGTCGGAAGCCTGGATGCCCTTCCAGCCGGCGATCGAGGAGCCGTCAAAGGCGTGGCCCGACTCGAACTTGTCGGCGCCGAATGCCTTGGCCGGAACGCCGACGTGCTGCTCCTTGCCACGGGTGTCGGTGAAGCGCAGGTCGACGAACTTGACCTCCTTCTCCTTGATCAACTTCAGAACTTCTTGCGGCGTCATGGGATGTCTCCTAGCGAGTTGAGCGCGGTAACGGAAAAGATGTCCCGACCGCATAGCACTTTCCATGCCAACGGCTGCTAAGGCTGTGGCGAAGGGATGCTATTGTGCCACAAGGGATAACACCCCTGTGGTCGGCACCATTACGGTGCGCCAAGCCGCCGGACGGCACTACTTTGGTGCAACGCGGCAGTTGAGGGTGACGTCCCGGAAATAGGGGTCGGCGGCCAGGGCCGTTCGCACCCTCTGTTCCAGCTCGGCCAAGCGGCCGGGGTTGGCACAGGCCGAGGGCAACAGGAAGATCTCCGCCTCGACCCGGTCACCCAGGTAGTGCAGCAGGATCTTCTCGAATTCCGGCCCATCCTCGCCCAGGACGGTGCGCAGGTGGCGCACCAGTTCGGGTCGCGGCGGGAGCGCGGGCGGCTTGGCCGCCGGCTGCTGGTCCTCCTCCGCGTCCACATGCACCAGGACATTCAGCACGTGGGGGTGGGCCTACAGCACGCGCCGACGCGCATCTTCCGCGATGTAATGACCTTCCGACACGCTGATGCGCGCCGGCACCAGCACGTGGGCGTCCACCAGGGCCTGGTGCGCCATACGCCGGGAGCGCAGCTCGTGCAGTCCCAGCACCCCGGGCGTCTCCAGGAGGGTGCGGCGGATGGCCGCCACTTCTTCCTGGTCCAGCCCGGTGTCGATCAGTTCCTGGATGGCGTCATAGGCGAATTTGACCCCCATGCGCAAGATGAGGAAGCCCACCAGGGCTGCCGCCAGGGGATCGAGGAAGCGATAGCCCAGCAGGCTGCCGCCGATGCCCACAGCCACCACCAGGGAGGAGGCGGCGTCGGAGCGGGCATGCCAGGCATTGGCCACCAGCATGAGTGAGCGGGCGCGCTCGGCCACCCGCAGCACGTAGCGGAACAAGCCCTCCTTGGCGCCCAGGGTGATCAGCGCCATCCAGAAGGCCGCCTGCCCGATCGCCGGCAGCTCCGCCACATGCTGCATGCGGTCGGCGGCGGCGATAAGAATGCCCGTGCCGGTGAGCGTCAAGCCGGCGCCCAGGAGCATGGAAGCGACGGTCTCGATGCGCCGGTGGCCGTAGGGATGGCCGGGGTCGGCCGGCGCGCTGGCCTTGCGGTTGGCCCACAGCACCAGGAAGTCGGCCAGCAGGTCCGCCAGGGTGTGCATGGCATCGGCCACCAGGCTCTGGGCATGGGCCGCCAGGCCGATGATGATCTGCAGCACCACCAGCACCAGGTTGAGCACCACGCTGATGCGTCCCGCGCGCCGAACCTCGTGGAAACGTTGCGGGTCTACCCGGGTGTTCCCGGGCCGGTCTTCGCCGAGCATGGAGGGATGCCGTATACTGTCGAGCCCGCAATTTTAGATCGTGTCATGGGAAAACTGACCGAGATTCTCTCCCTGGCCCAGCAGCGTGCCAGAGAAATGAATCTGCCCTACGAAGGCGCGCTCACCCCGGCCGAGGCCTACGAAGTGTGGCAGCTGGCGCCGGGCGCCAAGCTGGTGGATGTGCGTACGCGCGCCGAGCTGGACTGGGTGGGTCGCATTCCCGGGGCGATCGAAATCGAATGGATGACTTACCCGGGCGGCCAGTTGAACTCGAACTTCGTGTCCCAGCTCCGGCAGCAGGTGGACCCGGAGGCACTGGTCATGTTCATCTGCCGCAGCGGCAACCGCTCCCATAACGCCGCGGTCGCCGCCACCCAGGCCGGCTACCCGGATTGCTACAACGTGCTGGAAGGCTTCGAGGGCGACAAGGATGCCACCGGCCAGCGCGGCAAGATAGGCGGCTGGCGCCTGGCCGGCCTGCCCTGGACCCAGAGCTGATACAAAACATGCAACCCGCAACGATCCGCTTCGACCGCTTCAACGATCTGGCCGATGACGCCTGCCAGGAACGCATCCAGGCGGCGCGCGCGCGGCTGGGCAAGAAGGCCGTGCTGCTGTGCCATCACTACCAGCGCGCCGACGTCTATCGCCATGCCGACCTGACCGGGGACTCCCTCAAGCTGTCGCGCCTGGCCGCCCAGGCGGACTCCCAATACATCGTGTTCTGCGGCGTGCATTTCATGGCCGAGGTGGCCGACATCCTGTCGCGCCCCGAGCAGATCTCCATCCTGCCCGACCTGGCCGCCGGCTGCTCCATGGCGGACATGGCCAACCTGGCCAAGGTGGAGCGTTGCTGGCGCGAGCTGCGCGAGGTCGTGGGCGACCCGGACCGGGTGTACACCCCCGTGACCTACATCAACTCGGCCGCGGACCTGAAGGCCTTCTGCGGCGAGCACGGCGGCATCGTGTGCACCTCCAGCAACGCGCGCAAGATTCTCGAGTGGTCTGTTGCCCAGCGGGACAAGGTGCTGTTCTTTCCCGACCAGCACCTGGGCCGCTGGAGCGGCCACCAGATGGGCATCCCCCTGGAAAAAATGAAAGTATGGGACCCGGACCGGGAGTTCGGCGGCCTCACCCCCGAGGAGATCCGTGACGCCCGCATGCTGCTATGGAAGGGCCACTGCTCGGTGCACCAGATGTTCCAGCTGTCCCATATCGAGCGCTTCCGTCAGCAGCATCCGGACGGCATCGTCATCGCCCACCCCGAATGCAACTTCGACGTGTGCAGCCACGCCGACTACGTGGGCTCGACGGAATACATCCTCAAGACGGTCAAGGCGGCACCGCCCAACACCCGCTGGCTGGTGGGCACGGAGCTCAACCTGGTGGAGCGCCTGGCCCAGGAAGTGAAGCCCGAGGGCAAGATTGTGCAGTTCATGGCCTCGACCATCTGCATGTGCTCCACCATGCAGCGCATCGACCCGCAGCATCTGGCCTGGTGCCTGGAGAACCTGGCCGAGGGCAACGTGGTGAACCGCATCCAGGTGCCCAAACACGAGGCGGCGCTGGCGCGCATCGCCCTTAACCGCATGCTCGAGGTGTCGTAATACGCAAGACAAGTTCCAATGGGCCCGGCGCCACGCCCGCGCCCGGCAGCCGCGAAGCGATGACAGCAGCGAACAGCACCACCGCCGGCGCCCCGCGCGCGGCCCCAGACGACCAGAGCGCCGACAAGCGGCTCATCCGCGAGCTGCACATCTGCACCTACAACATCCACAAGGGCTTCTCCCAGTTCAACACGCGCATGGTGGTGCATGAACTGCGCGAGCGCCTGCGCAGCCTGAACCCGGACATCGTGTTCCTGCAGGAAGTGCAGGGGCTGCACCTGGCCCACGCCCGGCGCCACCGCAACTGGCCCAGCGCGCCCCAGCACGAGTTTCTCGCCCAGGACGTATGGCTGGACACGGCCTACGGCGGCAACGCCGTGTATGACCACGGCCATCACGGCAACGCCATCCTCAGCCGTTTCCCCATCCTGTCCACGCAGCACCAGGACATCTCGGCGCTGCGCTTCGAGCGCCGCGGCCTGCTCCACTGCGAGGTGTCCCTGCCCGGCTGGAGCGAGCCGCTGCATTGCGTATGCGTCCACCTGGGCCTCACCGCGAGCGCCCGGCGCCAGCAGATGGCGGTCCTGGCCCAGCGCATGGAGAAACTGGCGCCGGGCGACTCGCCGCTGATCATCGCCGGCGATTTCAACGACTGGCGCAACCACGCCAGCAGCCTGGTGGCCGACCGCCTGGGCCTGACCGAGGCGTTCTGCGGCACGACCGGACGACCCGCGCGCAGCTTTCCCAGCACACTGCCCGTGTTCCGCCTGGACCGGATCTACGTGCGCGGTTTCCGCATCAGCCACTGCGAAGTGCACTTCGGCCCGCCCTGGTCCCAGATCTCCGACCATGCGGCCCTGTCAGCCCATATCACCACGATCTGAGCGCCCATGCGGGCCGAATTCCTCCCCGGCAATCTCGTCACCCTGCTGGAGACCGGCGCCGCCTATTTCCCCGCCCTGCGCCAGGCCATCGACGCCGCCGAGCGCGAGATCTATCTCGAAACCTATATTTTCGAAGACGACCAGACCGGGCGCATGATCTGCACGGCCCTGGCGGACGCCGCCCGGCGCGGCGTAACGGTGCGGGTGCTGGCCGACGGCTTCGGCGCCCGCGACTTCGCGCAGCGGCTGAGGCCGCGGCTGGAGCAAAGCGGCGTGCAGGTGCTGATCTATCGCCCGGAGGCGGCGCCCCTCAAGTTCAGGCGCCACCGGCTGCGCCGGCTGCATCGCAAGCTGGCGGTGGTGGACGGCCGCGTGGCCTTCGTCGGCGGCATCAACATCATCGACGACATGCACACTCCCGGCCACATGCCGCCGCGCTACGACTACGCGGTGCAGGTGGAAGGCCCCGTGCTCGAGCCGATACACGATTCGGCGCGGCGCCTGTGGGAGCTGGTGGCCTGGGCCAGGCTGCGCCGCCGCTTCCGCGGCGACACCTATACGCCCGCCGTCACCACCTGGCGCGGCGACATGCACGCCGCCTTCCTGGTACGGGACAACCTGCGCCACCGCCGCGACATCGAGGAGGCCTACCTGGAGGCCATCGACGGCGCGCGCCGGGAGATCGTTCTGGCCAATGCCTATTTCCTGCCCGGCATGCGCTTCCGCCATGCGCTCACGGAGGCCGCCCGGCGCGGCGTCACGGTGATCGTGCTGCTGCAGGGACGGGTGGAGTATCTGCTGCTGCACTACGCCACCCAGGCGCTCTACGGTGCGCTGCTGTCGGCGGGCGTGCGCATCTTCGAGTACCACAAGAGCTTTCTGCATGCCAAGGTGGCAGTGGTGGACGGCCGCTGGGCCACCGTGGGGTCGAGCAACATCGATCCCTTCAGCCTGTTGCTGGCGCGCGAGGCCAACGTCGTGGTGCACAACGAACGCTTCGCCGAGGGGCTGCGCACCTCCCTGCAGGCGGCCATGGACCACGGGTCTCGGGAACTGAAGCCGGATGACTGGAAGCGCAAGCCTATCCTCTACCGGCTGGCGAGTTGGGTCAGCTACAACCTGGTGCGGGTGATGATCGGTCTGGCGGGATACGGCGGCAAGCACTAATAGTTAGTCACGCGTGGCCTCGACGGGTATCAGCAGCTTCACCTCGTCGCCCAGCAGGTTGTCGTAGCGCGTCAGGCCGAACTCGGAGCGGCGGAGGGTGGCGCTGGCGTCCGCGCCGCATACCTGGCGCCAGCGGAACAGGGGATGGGTGGTGCAACGGAACGAATGGATGTGCAAGACCACCGGACGGGTGACGCCCGCCAGGGTCAGTTCGCCCTCGACGCGCACCGGCCTGCCGTCCTCGAAGGCCACGCGCGACGACTTGTAGATCAGCGCCGGATGGCGCTCCACCGCGAAGAAGTCTTCGCCCTTGAGCACCTGGTCGAGCACGCGCGAGCCGGTGATCACCGAGTCGGCATCGATCACCACGTGCAGGCTGCCGCTGCCGGCCTCGGTGTCGAGCAGCACCTTGCCCCTGACGGAGGTGAACTTGCCCCGGTAGGTGGACAGGCCCAGATGGGAGATCTCGAACGCCGGCTGGGTATGGTCGGGGTCGAGGGTGTAGCTGACGGGGGCGGCGGCGGCGGGCCAGGCGCAGGCTGCCAGGATCAGCGCCGCGGCGCCCAAGCGCCCGCCCCCCATGGTCACTCCTTGAGATCGAGAAACAGGTCGGGCAGCAGGGGCGCGCCCGGCGTCACGGCATAGGGCGCGAAGTCGCTCACCCCCTCTTCGCGCAACACCTCCTCGTCGATGAAGAAGTTGCCGGTGCAGGAACGGCTGTCCCGGTTCAGGATGGCATAGGCCGCGTCCGCCATGATTTCGGGCTTGCGCCCCTGTGCGGCGCCGACGCCGGGAATCATCTGCAGCGCCGCCGTGGCGATGACGGTGCGCGGCCACAGGGCGTTCACGGCGATCCCGTCGGCGCGGAACTCCTCGGCCATACCCAGCACACACATGCTCATGCCATATTTCGCCATGGTGTAGGCCACATGGTCCTTGAACCATTTCGGCTGCAGGTTGAGCGGCGGCGACAGGGTGAGGATGTGGGGGTTGGATGCCCGTCGCAGAAAGGGTATGCACGCCTGGGAGCAGGCGTAAGTGCCGCGCACATTGACGCCGAACATGAGGTCGAAGCGCTTCATGGGCGTGTCCAGGGTGCCCGTGAGGCTGATGGCGCTGGCGTTGTTCACCAGGATGTCGATGCCGCCGAAATGCTCGGCGGTGCGCCGCACCGCTTCGCGCACGGCGTTCTCGTCGCGGATGTCCACGGCCAGCGCCAGGGCGCGGCCCCCGGCCGCCTCGATCTCCTCGGCCGCGCTGTAGATGGTGCCGGGCAGCCTGGGATGGGGCTCGGTGGTCTTGGCGGCTATGGCGATGCGGGCACCGTCGCGCGCAGCGCGCAGGGCGATGGCCTTGCCGATGCCGCGCGAGGCGCCGGTGATGAACAGGGTCTTGCCTTGCAGGCTCATGATCGCACCACCGGGTTGCAGGGAGGACGCTTGGCGGAAATGACGCCGGTATTGACGCCGAACCAGTTGAGGCCGCCGAACAGCCGTGCGTATTCGATCTTCACGCAGCGGTCCATCACCACTTCCAGTCCGGCGGCCTCCGCCTTGCGTGCCGCCTCTTCGTTGATCACGCCCAGCTGCATCCACAACACCTTGGCGCCGATGGCGACGGCGTCGTCGACGATGGCCGGGATCTCCTCGGCGCGGCGGAAGCAGTCCACGATATCCACCGGCACCGGCACGTCGCGCAGGGAGGGGTAGCATTTGCGCCCCAGCACCTCTTCGTAGCGCGGATTCACGGGGATGATGGTATAGCCCCGGTCCATCATGTACTTGGCGGCGAAATAGCTGGGCCGGAACCACTGGGCCGACAGGCCCACGACGGCGATCGTGCGGTACTGGGTCAGGATCCGGCGCAAGCCGGGGATGTCATCAACCATGGTGTCCTCCAAGCCAGTAACCTCCCGCAGGGGACCACGACGCTCCCCTCCCCCGCCTGCGGGGGAGGGGCTGGGGGAGAGGGCGGAGCCCTGGGGGGCTCCGCCGCAGATTCTACGCGAACCCCGCCGGCGCCGCCGCGCTGCGCCGGTGCGGCACTTTCTCCATGTCCCAGTGCTCCAGGGCCCATTGCCACAGGGCGTCCAGCCCCGCCCGGGCCAGGTCCGGGGGCGGCGCCTGGCCGAGAAAGGTCAGGGCGGCGGCCAGCGCCGGCTGCGGCCGGCCCGGGTCCAGGGCCGGGGCGCGTGTCTGCTTGGACAGCTTCTCGCCCTGGGCATTCACCGCCGCGGGCAGGTGGCTGTAGGCTGGCGTAGCCAGACCCAGCAGGCGCTGCAGGTAGATCTGGCGCGGCGTGGAGTCCAGCAGGTCGGCGCCGCGCACCACCTCGGTGATGCCCTGGGCGGCATCATCCACCACCACCGCGAGCTGGTAGGCGAATACGCCGTCGGCGCGCAGCAGCACGAAGTCGCCCACCGCATGGGCCACGTCCTCGACCACCTCCCCCTGGAGCCGGTCGCGGAAGCGCACCGGGGAGCCCTCCACCCGCAGGCGCCAGGCCCGTCCTTGTCGTCCCGCCGGCAGCCCGCCCCGGCAGGTGCCGGGGTAGCGCCGGCTGCCATCGGGCGCCAGGGCCGAGTCGGCGATCTCGCGCCGGGAGCAGGCGCAGGGGAAGGCCAGGCCGTCGCGCCTGAGGCGTTCGAAAGCGGCGCGGTAGGCGTCCAGGCGCCGGCTCTGGAACAGGACCTCGCCGTCCCAGCGGAAGCCGAATCCCTCCAGGGTGCGCAGGATGGCGTCGGCCGCCCCCGGCGCATTGCGCGGCGTGTCGATGTCCTCGATGCGCAACAGCCAGGCGCCGCCGTGCCGGCGCGCTTCCAGATAGCTGCCCACGGCGGCGACCAGGGAGCCGAAGTGCAGGGGACCGGTGGGGGACGGCGCAAAGCGGCCGCGGTAGGGAACTTCCCAGGCGTTCATGGGCAAAGGAATACCACGGCGCGCCCGGCCAGGCAATTGCGCCGGCGGCGCTGGCCCGAATTAGGACAAAAGAGTATAGTGGCGGGCGGACGGGCCATGTCCACGTCATCTACAGGTCCGCCGCCCCGTGGCACCAAGGCAACAACAATAACAACCGGGCAACCATGTACCGAGGGGACAGGCAAGGCTCATACCGCTCGATCATCAGCGACCAGGTGCACGCCGAATGCGTGCGGCTGCTGTTCGCCCTGTCGGAGCGCGCCATGGTCGGTTCGGCCGCCGGCAGCGGCCTGATCGTCGCCGTCCTGTGGCCCGCCGCGCCGCGCCGCCTGCTGGTGGCCTGGGTGGCCATGATGGCCGCGGTGAGCGCCCTCAGCTACGCCCTGCTGCTGGCCTACCGCAAGGCCAGGCCCCGCCCGGCCCGGTCCCGGCGCTGGGAGGATCTGTACGCCGGCCAGGCCGCTCTGTTCGGCCTGGCCTGGGGCATGCTCGTGTGGCTGCTGTTTCCCATCGGGGAGCCGGCCCATCAGGTCATGCTCATCGTCACCCTGTGCACCGTCGGCGTGCTCGCCACCGGCGCGCTGATCACCAGCCGGCGCGCCTATCTCGCTTTCCTCGCCGCCGCGGTGGTGCCCGCCGCCATCCACGTGGCAGCCTTCGCGCCGGCGCCGCTGGCGGCCGTCGGCAGCGGCATGCTCATTTATCTGCTGTTCCTGCTGGGCGTGCATGATTCCCTGCATCGCCTGATCCGCTCGTCCATCGCCCGGCGCATCGGCAGCGACACCATCGCCCAGGAGCAGCAGGTCATCTTCGATTCGTCGGCCGAGGCCATCGGCTTCTTCCGCCCCCACTACCTGGTCAAATGCAACCGCCAGTGGTGCGAGCTGTTCGGCTGCACCATGGAGGAGGCCCTGGGCAAGCCGGCCTGGATCTGGTATCCCAGTTATGACGACTGGCAGGACCTGGCGCGCGCCTGCCGCGACACCCTGGCCGCCGGCGGCGTGTACCGTCAGGTCGCCCAGCTGCGGCGCAAGAACGGCGAGCTCTTTCCCGCCGAGATCCACGGCAAGGCGGTGGACCCAAGCAACCTGGACCTGGGCGTGGTGTGGATGGGCCACGACATCTCCGAGCGCATGCGCACCGAGGCCGAACTGCGCGCCAGCGAGCAGCGCTTCCGCGACCTGGTGTCCCTGTCCACCGACTGGTACTGGGAGATCGATCGGGAGTTCCGCTTCTCGCGCATCTCTGGCGGCGCCTTGGAGGAGCACGGTTATCCGGTGCACGAAGTGCTGGGCAAGCGGCGTTGGGAACTGGACCATATCCAGGGCGTCACGCCCGAGCAGTGGCGCCGCCACCGGGAAACCCTGGAAGCCCATCTGCCATTCCGCGATTTCTGTTACCGCGTCGTCACCGACCAGGGCGAGGAACGCTGGTTCAGCATCAGCGGCAACCCGGCCTACGACGAGAACGGCGACTTCACCGGCTACCACGGCGTGGGCAGCGACATCACCGAGCGGGTGCTCATCGCCGAGCAGTTCCGCCACCTGGCCCACCACGACAGCCTTACCGGCCTGCCCAACCGGCGCCTGCTCGCCGACCGCCTGGAGCAGGCCATCGCCCGCGCCCGGCGCGAGGGCAACCGGGTCATCGTCATGCTGCTGGACCTGGACGACTTCAAGATCATCAACGACACCCACGGCCACTCCGTGGGCGACGAGGTGCTGATGACCATCGCCCACCGCCTGCGCGCCAGTGTGCGCGAGAGCGATACCGTGGCGCGCTTCGGCGGCGACGAGTTCGTGGTGCTGCTGCCCAATGCCCACCAGGCGGCGGACGCGGTGACGGTGGCGGAGAAGATCCTGGAAGCGCTGCGCGAGCCGGTGCGCGCCGCCGAGGCGTATTACCAGCTGGGCGTGAGCATCGGCATCGCCGTCTTCCCCGACCACGCGGACGACGCGGAGCGCCTGCTCCAGGACGCGGACATCGCCATGTACGAAGCCAAGCGCCGCGGCGGCCGCACCTTCCACTTCAGCGGCGCCGCCATCGAGCCCGGCGGGGAACGGAGCACGACGCGGGTTATACGTTGATTCGGGAGCAAACCGGCCACGAACGCCCGCGGGGCAATCACTCGGCCCCGGCCAGAATCCTGAAGCAACAGCTTGTCGCCGGTGACCAGCAACAGGCCTGCCCTCGCTGCAAGCAAATCCCGTCGCAGCTGATCCCCAGGATCGGGAGCGGAAGCCGCGGCCACCGGCGAGGGATTCACAGCACGATGGCGTGGTGTGCCATGTCGGCCAGGATGGCGCTACCGGCCGATATGTTATCGGCAACTCCGGCGGCACTGTTCTGGGTGCAAGTCAAGGTTGCCCGATCGAACATGTAGAATAGATACGCGCGAATCGTAAGAAATGCCGTGCTTAGGGAGCTCCACGGAACAATGACGGGCAAGCCGCGTTTTGTTTTTGTCGATACCAATTGCTTTATTCGGCTCTACGGGTCTCCAGTTTTACCCCTGCTTGGCCAGGATGTCGGCGGATATAGACTGCTGACACTCCAAAGCCTGGCCGAAGAGTTCCTAGGCAACGAGACTTTGGTGAAGGATTACTGCTGGGTTGCGCAAGAGCCGAGGGTTTCTGACCTGAAAAATTCTTGTCTGA
>JBMOQT010000021.1:16060-21854 GCA_049320945.1 Pseudomonadota bacterium | reverse complement strand
GAAGGGTTTGTTGGTCAGCATGGGAAGCAAACGAGAGGCGCGGCTGCGCCGGACGGGAGACTGTAGGACGGGGCGCGCCGGGGGGCATTGACGTGGGTCAAAGGGCGGCGGCAGGCGCCGCCGCCCCCAAAGAAGAATCCCGCACCGAAGTGCGGGACGCCCCCGGCCGGACCCGTGGCCCCGGTCCGGCCAGCTCCCCGGCCGGGGACGCATCCGGCCGGGGAGAACAGCAACCCGTTGTCGGGCTGAAGCCCGACCTACCTCGAAGCCACCGCCGCCTTCACCTGCTCGATGCCGGTGGGATCATCCAGGGTGGTCAGGTCGCCCGGATCGCGCCCCTCGGCAATGGCCTGGATGGAGCGGCGCAGCACCTTGCCCGAGCGCGTCTTGGGCAACAGGCTGATGAAGTGCACGTGCTTGGGCCGGGCGATCGCACCCAGCAGGCTGTCCACCGTGGCCATCACCTCCTTCTCCAGGGCGGCGCGTGCTTCCGGCGTGGCGATGCGCGCCGGGTCCTTCACCACGGCGAAGGCCAGGGGCATCTGGCCCTTGAGCTGGTCGGCCACGCCCACCACCGCCACCTCGGCGATGGCCGGGTGGGAGGACACCGCCTCCTCGATCTCGCGCGTGCCCAGCCGGTGGCCGGCGACGTTGATCACGTCGTCGGTGCGGCCCAGGATGAAGTAATAGCCGTCGTCGTCGCGGATGCCCCAGTCGAAGGTGGTGTAGATGAGGCGGTCGGGGAATGAGGTGAAGTAAGTCTGCACGAAACGCTCGTCCTGGCCCCACACGGTGCTCATGCAGCCGGGCGGCAGGGGGGGCATGACGCACACCACGCCCTTCTCGTTGGCGCCCACTTCCTGGCCGGTCTGCTCGTGCAGCAGGCGTACGTCATAGCCGTAGGCGGGGAAGGAGGGGCTGCCGAACTTGGTGGGCATGGGCTCGATGCCCGGCACGCCGGTGAGGATGGCCCAGCCGGTCTCGGTCTGCCAGTAGTGGTCGTAGATGGGCTTGCCCAGGGCGTCGGCGATCCACTTGGCGGTGGGCTCGTCCAGGGGTTCGCCCGCCAGGAACAGGTGGCGCAGGCTGGAGATGTCGTACTTGGCGAGATAGGCCGGGTCCTGCTTCTTGAGCACGCGGATGGCGGTGGGCGCCGAGAACATGACCGTGACCTTGTGGTCCTGCACGATCTTCCACCAGATGCCCGGGTCGGGCCGGATGGGCGTGCCCTCATACACCACCGTGGCCATGCCCGCCAGCAGGGGGCCGTACACGATGTAGGAGTGGCCCACCACCCAGCCGATGTCGGAGGTGGCGAAGTAGGTCTCGCCGGGACGGCCGTCGTAGATGTGCTTCATGGAGGCGGCCAGGGCCACGGCGTAGCCGCCGGTGTCCCGCTGCACGCCCTTGGGCTTGCCGGTGGTGCCCGAGGTGTACAGGATGTAGGAGGGATGGGAGGACTCCACCCAGGTCACGGGCACCTGGGCGTCCAGGTGCTGGGCGCGCAAGGACGCGTAGTCCAGGTCGCGGCCGGCGACGAGGGGCATGTCCTTGTCCAGGCCGCGATTCACGATTACCACCTTCTCGGCCGGGAACTGGGCCAGGCGCAGGGATTCATCCACCAGGTGCTTGTAGGGCACCGCCTTGCCGGCGCGCATGCCCGCGTCGGCCGTGATCATCACCTTGGGACGCGCGTCGTCGATGCGGGTGGCCAGGGAATTGGCGGCGAAGCCGCCGAACACCACCGAATGGATGGCGCCGATGCGCACCGTGGCCAGCATGGCGAACACGGCCTCCGGGATCATGGGCATGTAGATCAGCACCCGGTCCCCCTTGCCCACTCCCAGGCTCATCAGCACGGCGGCCATGCGCTGTACTTCCCGGTGCAGCTCGGCGTAGCTGTAGGTCTTATCTTCCCCCGTCTCGGTGGAGATATAGATCAGCGCCGGCTGGCTCGCGCGCTCCTCGAGGTGGCGGTCCACCGCGTTGTGGCACAGGTTGGTCTCGCCGTCCACGAACCACTTGGCGAAGGGCGGACGGGAATAGTCCAGCACCTTGCTGAAGGGCTTGTGCCACTCGATCATCCGGGCCTGCTCCGCCCAGAAGGCGTCCCGCTGCTCGATCGAGCGCCGGTGGAACTCCTGATACTTGGCTCCCATGCTACCTCCTCGCGATGTTGAGATGCGGCCGGCGGCCAGTGTGGACCGGCCAGCTTACGACCTTCTGACGTCCGTCCTGCCGCCTGGTCCGGGCGGCGGTTGCAAGCCCCGTGCCGGCTGGCGGAACAGACCGGAAGCGCGGGTGTAGTCAATTGAAAGTACGGGAACAATGGGCCGCAAGGGGATTTTTTGCCCTTAACCCTATAGACTGTGCGTGAAACAAGTGATGTTTCGGTTTTTGAGCAAGACGTTTCATTGATGAAACGAAGGCGAGGAAAGCCATGAGGGAATTCGACGCTCACCGCCGCCCGCGCATCTGGGTCATGAGCTACAGCCGGCTCTCAAGGCTGGTGGAAAGCATGATGCCGGACTACCAGCAGCGGGCCGACATCCGCATCGCCAGCCGGCGCTTCGAGGAGGCCCTGGACACGGCCCGGGAGTTGATCGATGCCGGCGAGGTGGACGTATTCGTGTCCGCCGGCGCCAACGGCGCCTTCCTGCGCCGCTACCTGGATTTCCCGGTGGTGATCATCAAGGTGGGCGGCTTCGACATCATGCGCGCCCTGGTGCAGGCGGCCAAGGTGTCCACGCGCGTGGCCATCGTCACCCACGAGGAGATCAGCCCCGAGCTGGAGCAATTCACCCGGCTGTTCAATCTGGACATCGAGCTGCGCCGCTACACGTCCCTGGCCGATGCCCGCGAGCAGGTGGAGCAGCTGGCGGCGCGCGGCGTGAAGGTGGTGGTGGGCCCCAGCCTGATCAGCGATCTGGCCGACGAGCGCGGCTTGACCGGCGTGTTCCTCTATTCCCGGGACGCCGTGCGCGAGGCCCTGGACGACGCCATCGAGCTGGCGCGCCTGGCCCGCATCGAGGAGGCGCGGCGCGAGCGCCTCAACATCATCCTGCGCCATCTGCACGAGGGCGTGGTGGCGGTGGACCTGGAGGAGCGGGTGCAGTCCATCAACCCGGCCATGGAGCAGCTGGTGGGGGTGGCCGCCGACCAGGCGCTGGGGCGGCCCTGGAGCGAGATCGCCCCCCATCTGTCCCTCGCGCATACCCTCAAGGAGGGCGCGGCGGAAATGGGGGTGATCGAGCGCATCGGCAGCCGCACCGTGGTCGCCAACCGCATCCCCATCAGCGAGCAGGGGGCACCGGCCGGCGCCGTGCTCACGTTCCAGGACGCGGCCGCGATCCAGCGCGCCGACCGCAACCTGCGCGCCCAGGACCGGCCGCGCCAGTTCGTCGCCAAGTACCGCCTGTCCCAGCTGCTGGGCGATTCCGCCCCCATGCGCCGCGCCCGGGCCCTGGCGGAGAAGTACGCCGCCACCGACGCCACCGTGCTCATCACCGGGGAGTCGGGCACCGGCAAGGAGCTGCTGGCCCAGGGCATCCACAACGCCAGCCGGCGCCGCCGCCATCCCTTCGTGGCCATCAACTGCGCCGCCTTTCCCGAGGCGCTGCTGGAGAGCGAGCTGTTCGGCTACGAGGAGGGGGCGTTCACCGGATCACGCCGCGGCGGCAAGGCGGGCCTGATCGAGTCGGCCCACACCGGCACCCTGTTCCTGGACGAGATCGGCGAGATGCCCATCGCCCTGCAGACGCGCCTGCTGCGGGTGCTGCAGGAGCGCGAAGTGCTGCGCCTGGGCAGCACCGAGCCGACGCCGGTGGACGTGCGCGTCATCGCCGCCACCAACCGCAAGCTGCGGGAGCGCGTGGCGGCGGGCCAGTTCCGGGAAGACCTGTATTTCCGCCTCAACATCCTGCGCATCGAGCTGCCGCCGCTGCGCGAGCGGCCCGGCGACATCCCGCTCATGGCCACCCAGCTGTTGAGCGGCGCCATCGCGCGCATGGGCGGCGGGCGCGACCCGGGGCCCCTGGCGGCGGTGCTCATCCCCTACCTCGCCGCCTACGCCTGGCCGGGCAACGTGCGCGAGATGGAGAACATCATCGAGCGCATCGCCGTGTTCTGGGGCGACACCAACGCCGCCCTGCCCGAGCCGGCCCAGCTGCGCCAGATCGTCCCCGAGCTGTTCGCCGATGCCGCGCCCGAGCCCGCGCCGGAGGCGGTGCCCCTGCGCTCGGTCAATCGCCGCTCGGAGCTGGAGCACATCCGGCGCGTGCTGGAGGAATGCAACGGCAACCAGGCGGCCGCCTGCAAGCGGCTGGGCATCGGCCGCACCACCCTGTGGCGCAAGCTCAAGCGCCTGGAGAGTGCGTAGGCGGGAGCCTCAGCGCACGGCGCGCGGCCAGAGCACCGGCCACAGGCGAACGGTGAACAGCAGCAGCGCGCACCACAGCAGGAAGCCGCCGCCCGCCGCCGCCGCGCTGCTGCCCAGGGCCATGTCCAGGACAAAGAGCATCAGCCCCAGGTGTGCGGCCGCGAGCTGCAGCCATGGCCACGCTCCCATGCGGATGGGATTGCCGGTGAAGCGCGGCAGCATGTGGGCGCCCAGGCCGAAGATCAGCAGCAGTACGCAGCCGACGCCGAACACGTGGAACGCCGCCCTGCCTGCCGCGCCGTCACCGAGCAGGCTGCCGTGCCACGGCAGCGCGAGACCTGCCGCCGCCAGATAGGCCATGGCCGAGACGATGCAGGCGCGGTTGTCCGCGGACAGCAGCATGCCCGCGTGGCGCGCCGCGCTTGCGGCCTTGGCGGGCGCCGCCGCCACCAGGGCGCGCACTTCCGCCAGGGGCTGCACGCCGACGCCCGTGAGGACGCCGTCGATCACCACTGCGGGAATGGTGCGGATGCCCAGCCGGTGCGCCAGGGCGCGGCCTTCCGGCTGGGCCATGTCCACCACGGCGAAGTCGAAATTCTTCTCTTCCGCCGCCTGGCGCCACACCGCTTCGGCCTGCGGACAGGTGGGGCACCAGTCGGAGACGAGCAGCTCGACCTTCATTGGGCGCAGCGCAGGCACTGGACGTCGTAGCGGTCGATCCATGCGCGCAGCGCCTGCTGCGCCGCCTCGCCCGTGTGCAGATGGGCCAGCGCCCGGGCCGGATCGTCGGGGCGCATGACCACCAGCCAGGCATCGGTGTAGGGAGCGATGTTCACCAGGCTCGGGTTGTCGAGCACCTGCTGGTTGCGGGCAACGATGGTGCCGTCGAAGGGTGCCGGGATGCCGCCCGCCCATTTGCCCGACTCCAGCCGCGCCACCGGCTTGCGGTGCGCCCGGTGGGTGCCCGGCTCCCGTATCGTTACGTGCTGCACCCGGCCGGCCATGGTCTGGGACGGGTCGGTCAGGCCGATGGTGTAGGTGCCGTCCGCTTCGGGCCTGACCCAGACGTAGTCCAGGTCATACCAGAGGTTCTCGGGCAGCTCGCAGCCGCGGTATTCGCTCATGACCGGTCGAGAGGCGAGCGCAGGCCCACCGTGAAGGCGATGTTGGCCGCGAACAAGGCCATGGCGGCAAACGACAGGACGGCGCCCAGGGTCACCAGGGGCATCACTGAGCCGAGCCACCCGGCGACCATGAGGGGCAGGCCCCCGTTGGCCAGCCAGAACTGCCACCAGGCGAGGGTTTCCCAGCGCAGGGGATGGCCGCCGAAGCGCGGCAGCACGTGCAGGCCGATGCCGTAGATATTCATCAGCACCAGTCCCAGCAGCATCAGGTGGGCATGGGCGCGCGGGGCGT
>JBMOQT010000021.1:0-15960 GCA_049320945.1 Pseudomonadota bacterium | reverse complement strand
CACCAGGCGAGGGTTTCCCAGCGCAGGGGATGGCCGCCGAAGCGCGGCAGCACGTGCAGGCCGATGCCGTAGATATTCATCAGCACCAGTCCCAGCAGCATCAGGTGGGCATGGGCGCGCGGGGCGTGCCTTCACTTTTCCGCCGGGCTGCCGATAACCGGGATGAGCCGTTTTGCGTTCCTCCCAAGCGTGCTTCCCCCCAGGCAAGACAGAGACAGCGAGATGCTCAAGAAAATCAGGATCGACCAGCTCAAGCCGGGCATGTTCGTCCACGACCTGAACTGCAACTGGACGGATCATCCCTTCCTGCGCAACCGCTTCCTGGTCGGCGGCGACAAGGACGTGCAGCGTATCCGCGATGCGGCGGTGAAGGAGTTGTACATCGACACCGCTAGGGGCGGCGACGTGGCGGACGCGCCCACGCGCGAGGAAGTCATCGCCGAACTGGACCGGGAGATGGCCGCGGCCGCCCAGGGGCCGGCGGCTCCCGTACGCCACTCGGTGGCGGCCGAGATGGCGCGCGCCCAGGCGGTGCACCGGCAGGCCCACCGGGTGGTGCGCAGCGTGATGCAGGACGTGCGCCTGGGCCGCGCCGTACAGCTGGAGCAGGTGGAGCCTGTGGTGGAGAACATCACCTCATCCATTCTGCGCAACAGCGGGGCGCTCCTGTCCCTGTGCCTGATCAAGAACAAGGACGACTACACTTTCCTGCACTCGGTCAGCGTGTGCACCCTGATGGTCGCCTTCTGCCGCTCGGTGGGCATGGACGCCGACACCATACGCCAGGCGGGCATCGGCGGGCTGCTGCACGATACGGGCAAGATGATGGTGCCCGATGCCATCCTCAACAAGCCCGGGCGCCTTACGGACGAGGAATTCGCCCTGATCAAGCGTCATCCCGAGGAGGGATACGCCGTCCTGGTGCGCACGCCCGGCATCGGCGAGATGCCCCTGGACATCACTTTGCACCATCACGAGCGCATGGACGGCAGCGGCTATCCCAAGAGCCTGCCGGGGGAGAGCATTACCACCCTGGCGCAGATGGCGGCCATCGTCGACGTGTATGACGCTATCACTTCGGACCGCTGCTATCACAAGGGCATGGCGCCCACCGAGGCCCTGCGCAAGATCTTCGAGTGGAGCAAGTTCCACTTCAACCCGCAGCTGGTGCAGGCCTTCCTGCGCTGCATCGGCATCTATCCGGTGGGCACCCTGGTGCTGCTGGAGAGCGGACGCCTGGGTGTGGTGACCGAACAGAACGAGGCCCAGCTGCTGCAGCCCAGGGTGAAGGTCTTCTTCAGCACCAAGTCCAACGCCTACATCAAGCCGGAGGAGATCGATCTGTCCCGGCCCATGGGCAAGGGCGGCGCCGACCGCATCGTCGGCCACGAGGCGCCGGAGAAGTGGCGCGTGGACCCGGCGCGTTTTTTGTAGGCTCTAGGCTTCGTCGCTGCCCCCGGGCGCCACGCCCAGCTCGGCACACAGGCGTGCCACGGTGGCGCGCAGCGCCGCCACTTCGTCTTCGAGCCGCGCCACGTTGGCCTTCAATGCCGCCAGTTCGCCCACCGTGACGTCGGCTGCGGCGGCAGGAGCTGCGACCTCGGTCGCACCCACCGGCGGCGTTCCGCCCAGCAAGTGGGTCCAGCGGTTCTCCCGCATGCCCGGCTGGCGCGGCAGCTCCTGCACCAGGGCGCCGGCGGAGCGCTGTGCCAGCTCCTGCAGGTAGGCCTCCACCGACGAGATGTCCAGGAACTTGTGCAGCCGCTCGCAATTGATGCGCAGCTCGCCCGCCGTCTGGGGTCCGCGCAGCATCAGGGTGGCGAGCAGGGCCACCGCCTGGGCGGGCACCTGCAGCACGCGGCCCATGTTGTGGCTGTAGCGCGCCACGCGGCTGCCGCTGGATTCCACCACCAGCGACAGGCTCTTGAGACGGTCCAGCGCCGCCTGAACTTCCGCCTCGCTGGCATTGATCACGGGGTTGCGGTTGTTCTTCTGGTTGCAGCCGGCCACCAGGGCGTTCAGGGACAGGGGATAGGTGTCAGGGACCGTGCGCTCCTTCTCCACCAGCACGCCCAGGGCGCGGGTCTCCAGCAGGGACAGGACGGGCAGTTGCGGGGTAGTCATGGGCATTACCGCTTCCGGGCAAGAGTCCGCGCCCACTCGAGTGCGCCGTCCTGTTGCCAGAGCGCCAGGTGATCCTCCCGGTAATACCAGGCTTCGTCGGAGCCGCCCAGGGTCACGTAACCGGGATCGAGTCTGGGGCGCCGCGGGTTGGCGGCCAGGAGGGTCTTGAGCACACGCGGATAAGCGGCGGTTGCCTGCTCCAGTACCTGCCGCGCTTCATCGCGGCGGCCCAGATGATACAACGCCAGGGCATGGCTGTACTGCATGGCGGCGAAGTCCTCCGGGTAGCGCTGCGCCAGCGCCAGGGCGTCCTCATGGCGTCCGCTGGCCAGATACAGCCGCGACAGGCGAGCGCGCAAGCCCTGGTTGTCGCGCGGGTTGAGGGTGAACACCAGCCATTCCGCCAGGGAACACGCCTCGTGGGGCGCGCTGTCTTCGAGGAGATGAATCCGGCGCGCCGCCAGGCGCAGCGCCGGGCGGTTGTCCAGGTGCGCCCATTCGAGCCGGGCGTCTTCGGCCTGGTGGGCGGCGAGGACGGTGCGCAGCAGACTTACCGCCCGGTCCAGCACGGGAATCAGCAGGCGTTCCTGGACCCCGGGAATGTCGGCACCCACGCCGTCGAGGGCGAGCACCAGGTCGTCCAGCACACGGAAGCTGTGCCAGGCGAGCGGGTGCGCGGCCAGCCAGTCCAGCCAGGTGCCGGCCCGCTGCCACACTTCGGGATCGCTTGGATCGAAATCCGGGAATCCCGCCGAGTCCCCCTCGAAGGCGACTGCCCAGCGGCGCTCCAGGGTTTGCAGGCCGCGCTTGGGCGTAAGGGGACCGGCGTCCCTATCGACCACCTCCAGCTGGTAGTGGCACGTGGGTGCGGGCGCCGCCTCCAGCAGGTCCGCCAGCCGCTCGAAGGCCGGATCTCCGCGGGCAACGAGGCCGAAGGCTGCGCGCGGCGCATTCTGCGCCACTTCATGCAACCAGCCCACCAGCTCTTCGAGGTCCGGGTCCTGGAGGCGCGTCAGGCGCTGGGCCCAGAAACGTGCCCGCTCCTGGGCGAGATCGCTCTTGCCTTCGCTCAGCAGCAGGGTGATCTCCAGTTGCGCCAGGCCGGGATTGTCGGGCTGCAGGCGCAAGGCCTTGTCGAACAGGGCCCACGCCGCCGCGTAATCGCCTTCGTCCGCGAGCATGCAACAGCGCCGGTGCATGGCGGCGCTGCGCAGCGTGACATCCGGGGCGGACATCATCCGCTCCACCAGTGCCTTCTTCTTGCGCGGCTTGTCCAGCTCGTTGTACAGGTCGGCCAGCAAGTCGAAGGCCGGTTCGTGGCGTTCGTCCAGGGCCTCGGGGTGCTCGAACAACGGTTCCAGTAGCCGGACGGCCTCCTGCACCCGGCCCTTCTCCGCCCAAGTGTGGGCCGCATCGGCCAGGGCGATGGGCGACAGCTGCTTATAGGGCAGGTTCCTGATCGCCTGCCGCGGCAGCGCCTGCAGCACATAGATAAGCAGGTTGAGTCCGGTTATCGGCGAGGGAATGGCGTCCAGGGTTCCGCAGCAGTGCTTGTACTTTTGGCCGGAGCCGCAAGGGCAGGGAGCATTGCGCTCCAGCTTGGGCAACGGCGCCGGGCGCCAGTTGTAGGTGGGATTGGGCATCTCGCGCCACAGGTCGCGGGCGATCTTCAGCGCCAATCCGCGCCGCCCCACATCGCCGCCCTCCACTTGCTGCGCCAGCTCCGGCAGCAGGTCAGGGAAGGACTCGGAAAACCACAGGCAGAAATCGTGGAAGCCGGCGCCTGCTACTACTTTATCGGCCGCTAACTGCAGCGTCGCATCCAGCAGCATGGCCAGGCGGTCGTCCGGTTCGTTCGGGGCTTCCGTCATGAGGTGTTCCTGTCGTGATTAAAGGCAGCGCAGGCCCAGGTATTGGACAAACGGGTCGAAGTCGCGGTCGGCGTGCAGCAGGGTGATGCGCTTCTCGATGCAGTAGGTTGCGATCAGGCAGTCGATGGTGGATCGTACCGTGACCCCTTTGGCCCTGAGCTGCCGGTAGTTGCGTGCCGCCCGGAATGCGATGTCGCGCCCGCCGACTTGCAGACACCGGATGAGACCGAACAGATCGTTTGCCTCCCGCGCCTGCTTGTCGGAGCGGAACCCCTGCAGCACTTCGGCCACGATCAGGTCGCCGATCGCCATTCGCCCGGCGGCATCGGCGAGCCCGCGGTCAAGGCGGTCGGTCTGCGCGGTATCGATTCCGCGGAAGTAATCGATCCAAACGCTGGAATCGACCAGGATCATCGCTTGCGGGGCGGAGTGCCTTGGCGCATCGCCTTGTAGTCGTAGTCGAGGTCCCAGTCCACCTTACCCCGCAACGCGCGCAGCTTGGCATAGGCCTGGCGCTGGCGCGCGAAGGCCGCCAGCGCCGCCTCCACGGTCTCCTTCTTGGTCTTGAAGCCGCCGGCCTTCATGGCTTCGGCCATGAGCTTGTCGTCGATGTCGATGTTAGTGCGCATGTTGCTGGTAATGTGTATGATTCGATGCAATTATACACATCAGAGCGCAAGGCGTCACGGCTCGGCGTCGCGCCGGTTGGGGCTGACGATTTGCAGCCGCGCCATCTTGCGATAGAAAGTGGCGCGCGACATGCCCAGTTCGCGCGCCGACACCTTGACCTGCCAGCGATGACGCTTGAGGGCGCCGATCATGCGGGCGCGCAGCGCCGCCTCGGCGTCCGACAACGCAGGCGGCTCCCCATGGGGCTCGGCGGCGGCCGGCGGGCACGCCGGGCGGACAGGCATGCGCAGCAGCTCGGGCGGGAAATGCCCCAGATGCATGGTGTGGCCCTCGGCGATGGAACAGGCGTAGCGCATGGCATGGTGCAGCTGGCGGATGTTGCCGGGCCAGGGGTGGCGCGCCAGGGCGTCGGCGGCGTCGGGGTCCAGGCGCAGTTCGCTGCGCTCCATGGCTGCCGCTTCTTCCTGAAACACCTTCTCGATCACCTCGCGAATGTCGTCCCGCTCGCGCAGCGCCGGCAACCGGAACACCGCACCGTTCAGGCGGTAGTAGAGATCCTCGCGAAAGCGGCCCTGCTGCACCAGCTCCGGCAGGTCCTGGTGCGTGGCGCAGATGATGTGCAGGCGCACGGCGATGGGCGTCTCGGTGCCCAAGGGCAGCACCTCGCCCTCGGCCAGCACGCGCAACAGGCGGCTCTGCAGCTGCAGCGGCATGTCGCCGATCTCGTCGAGGAACAGCGTGCCGCCGTCCGACTGCAGGATCTTGCCGCGCACCCCCTTGGCCCGCGCCCCCGTGAAGGCGCCGTCGCGGTAGCCGAAGAGCTCGCTCTCGATCAGGGTCTCGGGAATCGCCGCGCAGTTGAGGGCGACGAAAGGCTTGTCGCGGCGCTCGCTGTATTCGTGAATGGCGCGGGCGAAGGCCTCCTTGCCGGTACCCGTCTCGCCAAGCAGCATCACCGGGATGTCGCGGTTGGCGATCTTCAGTGCGCGTTCCACGTTGCCGCGCAGGCGCGCGTCGCCCAGGGCCAGGCGACTGAAGCCGCGCACCTGGGTGGCAGCGGCATCCGCGCCGCTGGCGGGTTCGCGGGCGACGGGGCGGCGGCTGCCCGCCGCCGGCGCGCGCAGCAGGGCAAACAGGCGCTCGCCACCGCGGCGGCGCGGGCGCAGCGGGAAGGCCTGGCCGGGCCGCGCGTGGGCGGCGGCAAGGATGTCGTTGGCGGTGCATTCGAACAGATCGTGCACGAAAGCCGGGGCCGCCTCGCCGCCCAGCAGTTCCAGCCGGGCGCGGCGGTTGCCGCCCACCAGGCGGCCGCTGTCGTCGAACGCCACCAGGTAGTCGGTCTGTACGCTGAGGAACTCGGCAAGCCGCCCGAGCTGCAGCACCCAGTAGGGGCGCAGGCTATACCAGGCGAAGGCATTCTCGATCTGCTGCGCGCGCTCGATCACCATGCGATACACCAGCAACTGGCTGTCGCGCTGTGCCGGCGAGTACAGGGCGGAGGCGTCGAGCACCGCCACGGGCCGGTCGTCCAGGCCGAAGATGGGGGCGGCGCTGCAGGTGAAGGCGATGTTGTGCGAGCGGAAATGCTCCTCGCGGTGCACCAGCGTGGGTTGGCCGTCGATCAGGGAGGTGCCCACGCCGCAGGTGCCCTCGAAGGCCTCCGACCAGCAGGTGCCGACCCGGAAGCCCTCCGCCTTGAACTCCCGATCGAGCGCCGGCACGGTGCGGAAATCCAGGGTCACGCCATCCACATCGGTAAGCAGCACGCAGTAGTTGGCCGGCAGTAATTGCGCGTGCAGCCGGTCCATGCCTTCCCGGGCGATGCGCATGAAGGCATCCAGCCGGTCCCGGTGTTCGCGCAGTTCCTGGGCGGTCACCACCCGCGGCGTCGTCGCCTGGGCCGGATCGACCTGGTGGGAGTTGAGCGAGCGCTGCCAGGAGCGCGCCAGGCGCTCCTGGGCGCTGTCATAACCCAGTCGCGCGCCGTGCTCGACCACGTCGATCACCCGGCCGACATGGTCAATGATTTCTTGATGTCCCCTCATCGCCTTGCTCTCCGCCCGGCTTCGGTGGCGCCGGAAACCCCAGGAAAGGGCATTTTTCTTTTGTTTTCAGGTTATGTGGGCGGCCCAGAGAAATCAAGGACGAACATCTGTCTCAGCATCTGAGACAGATGTCGCAAACATATGTGGTGCACCTGTGCCATCCATAATCCACTCGCGATACCTGTGTGCCGGCGATTCTCCCGCGAACTCAGGCATTTGGGCATAGGCCCGGAGTAGCGTCGGTGAAGCGCTGATAGCTGGCACAACTCGTGCGAAAGGCGCGGCAAGGATACCAATGGGACTATCGTGCGCATCCCGACTGCCGCTTCCTCGGTCATCGGCGTCATCGCCAATCCCGCCTCGGGGCGCGACATCCGCCGCCTGTCCGCCAGGGCCTCCGTGTTTCCCACCGCGGAGAAATCCAGCATGGTGCAGCGCATGCTGGGCGCGTTCGGTTCGCTTGGTGTGGAGCGGGTGCTGATGCTGCCCGACCGGGCCGGCATCGCCGCAGGAGTGCTGCGGGCGCGCGACCACCAGCGCCAGCCCGCCTGGCCGCCATTGGAGTTTCTCGAACTGCCCCTCACCGACAGCGCCGAGGACAGCGTGGCCGCGGTGCGGGCGCTGCGCGCCGCGCGGGTACGGGTCATCGTCGTGCTCGGCGGCGACGGCACCCATCGCGTGGTGGCGGGCGAGTGCGGCGACACGCCGCTTGCCACCCTGTCCTCGGGCACCAACAACGCCTTCCCGGAATTGCGCGAAGCGACCGTGACCGGAATCGCGGCGGCGCTGGTCGCCACCGGCCGGGTGCCGCTGGCAGCCGCCGCGCGGCGCAACAAGCTGCTGCGCGTGCGCGCCGGCGGGCGCGAGGACATCGCCCTGGTGGATGTCTGCGTGACGCGCCACGCCCACCGTGCCGCGCGGGCCGTATGGGATGCCGCGCGCATCGCCGAACTGTTCGTCGCCTTCGCCGAGCCCGCCGCCATCGGCCTGTCCTCCATCGCCGCGATGCTGCAGCCGGTGGCGCGCGACGACCGGCGCGGCTACTTCGTGCGCTGCGCCGCGGCGGGCGAGGCCCGGCGCGAGGTTCTTGCCGCCATCGTGCCCGGCCTGCTGGCGCCGGTCCGCGTGGCCGAGTCCGGGTGGATGGAGCCGGGCGTGGCCTATCCGATCCACAGCCGGGGCGGGACGATTGCGCTCGACGGCGAGCGCGAGATCGAGCTGGCCGCGGGCGAGGAGGCCAGCGTCCGCCTCGATCCGGCCGGCCCCCTCACCCTGGACGTCGCGGCCACTCTGGCCTGGGCCGCACGCGCCGGGGTGATGACCGGGCCGCCGGGGAGGGAGTGGTGAGCAGGGGCGGCGCGAGCCGCATTTCAAGCCTTTCCAACCAGAGTGAGGAGCAATGATGAGCGAGACACTGAACCGCGCAAGCCTGCTCAAGGCCTACCGCATCATGCGCACCATCCGCGAGTTCGAGGAGCGGGTGCAT
The DNA here is from genome assembly GCA_049320945.1 of Pseudomonadota bacterium. Lineage (GTDB taxonomy): Bacteria > Pseudomonadota > Gammaproteobacteria > Burkholderiales > Rhodocyclaceae > DYIB01. Next base: position 7,804 of record JBMOQT010000021.1, on the reverse strand, counting down.
GCCGACTTCGCCACCGGCGAGATTCCGGGCTTCGTCCACCTGTACGCGGGCGAGGAGGCCTCTGCCACTGGAGTATGTATGCACCTGACGCGTGACGACTATATCGCCAGCACCCACCGCGGCCACGGCCATTGCATCGCCAAGGGCGTCGACCCGGTGGGCATGATGGCCGAGATCTGGGGCAAGCGCACCGGCACCTGCAAGGGCAAGGGCGGCTCCATGCACATCGCCGACCTGTCGCTGGGCATGCTTGGCGCCAACGGCATCGTCGGCGGCGGCGGGCCGCTGATCTGCGGCACCGCCCTGGCGGCCAAGATCAAGGGCACGCGCAACGTCGGCGTGTGCTTCTTCGGCGACGGCGCCTCCAACCAGGGGACCATCCTGGAGGCGATGAACCTCGCCACGGTGTGGAAGCTGCCGGCGATCTTCGTCGCCGAGAACAACGGCTATGCCGAGACCACGTCCTCCGGCTGGTCGGTGGCCTGCGGCAACATCGGCGACCGCGCCTCGGCCTTTGGCATGCCGGGGGCGATCGTGGACGGCTTCGACTTCTTCGCCGTGCATGAGGCGGCGGGCGAGGCCATCAACCGCGCCCGCGACGGCGGCGGGCCAACCCTGATCGAGGTGAAGCTTTCGCGCTACTACGGCCACTTCGAGGGCGACCAGCAGACCTATCGCGCGCCGGGCGAGGTGCAGAAGCTGCGCGAGACCAAGGATTGCCTGATGCAGTTCGCGCGGCGCGTCACGGCCAACGGCGAGATCACCCGGGAGCAGCTCGACGCCATCGACCGCGAGGTGAAGGCCCTGATCGACGATGCGGTGGTGCGCGCCAAGGCCGATCCCAAGCCGACCGCGGCCGATCTCACCACCGACGTCTACGTGTCCTATTAGGAGACTGAAAATGGCAAGAAAGATCACTTACCAGCAGGCCATCAACGAGGCCCTGGACCAGGAGATGAGCCGCGATCCGAGCGTGATCGTGATGGGTGAGGACAACGCGGGCGGCGCCGGCTCGCCGGGCGAACAGGACGCCTGGGGCGGCGTGCTGGGCGTGACCAAGGGCCTGTTCCACAAGCATCCCGGGCGCGTGCTGGACACGCCCATCTCGGAATCGGCCTTCATCGGCGCCGCCATCGGCGCCGCCTGCAACGGCCTGCGCCCGGTGGCGGAGCTGATGTTCGTGGACTTCATGGGCGTGTGCTTCGATCAGATCTTCAACCAGGCCGCCAAATTCCGCTACATGTTCGGCGGCAAGGCGCAAACTCCGGTGGTGATCCGCACCATGTACGGCGCCGGCTTTCGCGCCGCGGCCCAGCACTCCCAGTGCCTCTACAGCATCTTCACCCACGTCCCCGGCCTCAAGGTGGTCATGCCCTCCAATCCCTACGACGCCAAGGGGCTGCTGATCCAGGCCATCCGCGACAACGACCCGGTGATGTTCTTCGAGCACAAGGCCATGTACACCGTGGAGGGCGAGGTGCCGGAGGAGAGCTATACCGTGCCCTTCGGCGAGGCCGCCGTGCTGCGCGAGGGGGACGACGTCACCATCGTCGCCTTCGGGCGCATGGTGCTGCAGGCGCAGCAGGCGGCGGCGGCCCTGCAGAACAAGGGCATCCACTGCGAACTGATCGATCCGCGCACCACTTCGCCCCTGGACGAGGACACCATCCTGGAGAGCGTGGAGAAGACCGGCCGGCTGGTTGTGGTGGACGAATCCCACCCGCGCTGCAGCATGGCCGCGGATATCGCCGGCCTGGTGGCGCAGAAGGCCTTCGGCGCCCTCAAGGCGCCCATCGAGCAGGTCACCGCCCCCCATGTGCCCGTACCTTTCAGCGATGTGCTGGAAGACCTCTACATTCCCAGCCCGGCCGCCATCGAGGCTGCCGTCACCCGCGTGAAGGAGTATCGCTGATGCCGCAGATCCACAAGCTCACCATGCCCAAGTGGGGCCTTTCCATGCAGGAGGGCAAGGTGAACGCCTGGCTCAAGCAGATCGGCGACACGGTCGCGCCGGGGGACGAAATCGTCGAGGTGGAAAGCGAGAAGATCGCCGGCGCCGTGGAAGCGACGGCGGCCGGCGTACTGCGCCGTCAGGTGGCAGCAGCGGACGACGTGCTGCCGGTGGGGGCGCTGCTGGGCATCGTGGCCGATGCCGAGGTGCCGGAGGCCGAGATCGATGCGGCGGTGGCCGAGTTCGCCGCCGGTTTCACCCCGGGCCGCGACGAGCAGGAGGACGCCGGACCGCGGCCGGAGAAGGTCGAGGTCGCAGGACGCAGGCTGCGCTACCTCAGGCGCGGGGAGGGCGGCGAGCCCCTCATCCTCATCCACGGTTTTGGCGGTGACCTTAACAACTGGCTGTTCAACCACGAGGCGCTGGCCACCGACCGGGCGGTCTATGCCATCGATCTGCCCGGCCATGGCGAATCGAGCAAGGACGTGGGCGACGGCTCGCTGGACGAGCTGGCGGCGGCGGTGACCGGCTTCATGGACGCGGTGGGGATCCCGTCGGCCCATCTTGCCGGCCACTCCCTGGGCGGCGCCGTGTCCCTCGCGGTCGCCCAGCGGGCCCCCGAGCGGGTGCGCTCGCTCACCCTGATCGCCAGCGCGGGCCTGGGCGAAGAGATCAACGGCGCCTACATCGACGGCTTCGTTGCCGCCGCCGACCGCCGCACGCTGAAGCCCGTGCTGAGCCAGCTGTTCTCCGACACCGGGCTGGTCACCCGCCAGCTGGTGGATGACATGCTCAAGTACAAGCGCCTGGAGGGCGTGGATGCCGCGCTGCGCACCCTGGCCGGCAGGCTCTTTCGCGACGGCCGCCAGGCCAATGTGCTGCGCCAGACGGTGGTCGCGTCGGGCAGGCCGGTGCTGGTGATCTGGGGTGACCATGACCACGTCATCCCGGTGGCGCACGCCCAGGGCGTGGCCGGGCAGGCCCGGGTCGAGGTGCTGGCCGGGCGCGGGCACATGGTGCAGATGGAGGCCGCCGGCGAGGTGAACCGGCTCGTCGGGCGCTTCCTTGGCTGAGACATGCAGGCTGCGGACAAGTACAAGGCGCTGCCGGAGGACGCGCTGGTGGTGGGCGGGGTCGCCTATCGATCCCGCCTGCTGGTGGGAACCGGCAAGTACCGGGACTTCGAACACGCCCGCGCCGCAATCGAGGCGAGCGGTGCCGAGATCGTCACCGTCGCGCTCCGCCGCACCAACATCGGCCAGAACCCGGGCGAGCCCAATCTGCTCGACGTGCTGCCGCCGTCGCGCTACACCATCCTGCCCAACAGCGCCGGCTGTTTTTCGGCCGCCGAGGCGGTGCGCACACTGCGCCTGGCGCGCGAGCTGCTCGACGGCCGTGACCTGGTGAAGCTGGAGGTGCTGGGCGACCGCGAGACCCTTTATCCCAACATGCCCGAGACCCTCAAGGCCGCCGCCCAGCTGGTGAGGGAGGGTTTCCGGGTGATGGTGTATTGCGCCGACGACCCCGTCCAGGCACGCCTGCTGGAGGAGATCGGCTGCGTGGCGGTGATGCCGCTGGCGAGCCTGATCGGCTCGGGCATGGGCATCCTCAACCCCTGGAATCTGGGCATCATGATCGACCGCGCCCGGGTGCCGGTGATCGTCGATGCCGGGCTCGGCACCGCCTCCGATGCGGCGATCGCCATGGAACTGGGCTGCGACGGCGTGCTGATGAACAGCGCCATTGCTGCCGCCGGCGATCCGGTGCGCATGGCCGGCGCCATGGCGAAAGCGGTGGCGGCGGGGCGTGATGCCTTCCTGGCCGGACGCATGCCGAGAAGATTCTACGCCGCCTGTCCGAGTTCGCCGCCGGCGGGGCTGATCGACTGAGCGTGATTGCGCCCCGGCCTTCGCCCGGGGCGCGTCCTGGCTCAGAGCTTGCGGTACACCTCGGCCCCGGTGCGCACGAACTCCACCGCCTTCTGCTCCATGCCCTTCTTCAGTGCCTCATCCTCGCTCACGCCGACCGACGCGGCGAAGTCGCGCACGTCCTGGGTGATCTTCATGGAACAGAAGTGGGGGCCGCACATGGAGCAGAAGTGGGCCAGTTTCGCCCCTTCCTGGGGCAGGGTCTCGTCGTGGAAGGCCTTGGCCTTGTCCGGGTCGAGGCTCAGGTTGAACTGGTCCTCCCAGCGGAACTCGAAGCGCGCCTTGGACAGGGCGTTGTCGCGCGCCTGGGCGCCCGGGTGGCCCTTGGCGAGATCCGCGGCGTGGGCGGCGATCTTGTAGGCGATGATGCCGTCCTTGACGTCATCCTTGTCGGGCAGGCCCAGGTGCTCCTTTGGCGTCACGTAGCAGAGCATGGCGGTGCCATACCAGCCGATCATGGCGGCGCCGATGGCCGAGGTGATATGGTCGTAGCCCGGGGCGATGTCGGTGGTGAGCGGGCCCAGGGTGTAGAAGGGCGCCTCCTTGCAGTACTTGAGCTGCAGGTCCATGTTCTCCTTGATGAGATGCATGGGCACGTGGCCGGGGCCCTCGATCATCACCTGCACGTCGTGCTTCCAGGCAATATCGGTAAGCTCGCCCAGGGTGCGCAGCTCGCCCAGCTGGGCCTCGTCATTGGCGTCGTAGATGGAGCCGGGGCGTAGCCCATCGCCCAGGGAGAAGGCCACATCGTAGGCCTTCATGATTTCGCAGATGTCCTCGAAGTGGGTATAGAGGAAGTTCTCCTTGTGGTGGGCCAGGCACCACTTGGCAAGGATGGAGCCGCCGCGGGAGACGATGCCGGTCATGCGCTTGGCGGTGAGCGGGATGTACGCCAGCCTTACGCCGGCGTGGATGGTGAAGTAGTCGACGCCCTGCTCCGCCTGCTCGATCAGGGTGTCGCGGAAGATCTCCCAGGTGAGCTCCTCCGCTCTTCCGTCCACCTTCTCCAGGGCCTGGTAGATGGGCACGGTGCCGATGGGCACGGGTGAGTTGCGGATGATCCATTCCCGCGTCTCGTGGATGTTCTTGCCGGTGGACAGATCCATTACCGTGTCGCCGCCCCAGCGGATGGCCCAGGTCATCTTCTCCACTTCCTCCTGGATGGACGAGCCCAGGGCCGAGTTGCCGATGTTGGCGTTGATCTTCACCAGGAAGTTGCGGCCGATGATCATCGGCTCCGACTCCGGGTGATTGATGTTGCTGGGGATGATGGCGCGGCCGCGCGCCACTTCGTCGCGTACGAACTCGGGGGTAATGACCTTCGGCATCGCCGCGCCGAAACCCTCGCCCGGGTGCTGGCGCCGCAGCATCTCGCTCAGGCCTTCCAGGCGCTGGTTCTCGCGGATGGCGATGAACTCCATCTCCGGGGTGATGATGCCCTTCCGGGCGTAGTGCATCTGGGTGACGTTGCAGCCGGGCTTGGCCCGGCGCGGGCGGCGCTTGAGCTCGAAGCGCAGCTCGGCGAGCTTGGGGTCCGCCTCCCGGGCCCGGCCGTAGGCGGAGGAGAGCTGGTCCAGCGGTTCCGTGTCGCCGCGCTCCTCGATCCACTTGGCGCGCAGCGCCGGCAGGCCCTTGCGGATGTCGATGGCGGCCTGCGGGTCGGTGTAGGGGCCGGACGTGTCATAGACGAAGATGGGCGGATTCTTCTCGCCGCCCATGGCGGTGGGCGTGTCCGACTGCACGATCTCGCGCATGGGCACGCGCAGATCCGGACGCGAGCCCTGGACGTAGACCTTGCGCGAATTGGGCAAAGGCTGGATCGCGGCCTGGTCCACGTGGGCCTGGGAGGCGATGAACTTTTCGCTGGCATTCATTGGGAAGCTCCTTGCTGGCAGGGGCAATGGGCGCAAGGGCGTGGAGCGACGCTTTCCTACGACGGCATTACCCGTACAGGTTCGAGGGTATCTCTCAGCCGGCGTTGCAGCAGAACTGCCGCCAGCACCCCTAACGTAGGTCTCGAAAGTAGCCCAAAGCGGGACGAAAAGCAAGGTTGGCTAAAGCTTGCCGTCCCGGCGCCCGATAAAGGGCTTGCACCCGCGCCATTTCCACATGAAAACCGCCATCGCCATTCTTCTCTGGGGCTGCGCTGCGGCCGCCTTTGCCGCCGACTGGCACAAGGTTGCCAGCGAACCCGATCGCCGCTTCGAGGTGGACCGGGCCAGCGTGCGCCAGGCCGACCCGGGACGCAAGACTGCCTGGGTGCGCGTGGTGCTGGCGCCCGACGAGGCGAGGCGCACCGGCTATCTCATACTCAAGACCTTCAGCCGCTACGACTGCACCGCCCGGCGGGTAGCGCCGGTGCGGCGCGAGTACCTCAGCTCCCAGTTGATCGTCATCCGCGACGAGGCGGTAAGCGACGGCAAAGCGCTGCCCGTGGAGGCGGGGACCACGGAGGAGAAGTTGTTCAACGACATCTGCCAGCCCAGCCCCGAGGAAGTGCGGCACAGCGCCGAGGAGGCGGCCAAGGCGGCGGCTTCGGCGCGGGAGAAGGTCAAAGCGCCGCGCCCCGCGGCGGCGCACGGCCGCGCACGGCAGGCTGTCCCGTGGGGCTACCAGGGCGCCGGCGCGCCCGAGCGCTGGGCCAGCCTGTCCCGGGACTACGCCCGGTGCGGCGCCGGCAGGCGCCAGTCGCCCATCGACGTGCGCGACGGCATCCGCGTCGATGCTCCACCCCTGGTGTTCGATTACCAGCCCTCGCCCCTGCGCATCGTCGATACCGGGCGCACCGTGCGGGTCCACATCGCGCCGGGCAGCCGCCTGCAGGTGGCCGGGCAGGACTACGAGCTGTCCCACATCGACTTCCACCGGCCCGCCGAGGGACGGATCAACGGCCGCCAGTACGACATGTCGGCCCACCTGGCGCACCGGGACAAGGCCGGGCGCAGCGCCATCGTGGCGGTGATGCTGGAGGCGGGCGGCGAGCATCCCCTGATCCAGATCTTCTGGAACTACCTGCCCCTGGAGCCGGAAGTGGAAGTGGCGCCGCCCGAGGTGCGCATCGACGCCCGGCAGCTGCTGCCGGAGAGTCGCGCCTATGCGGCCTACATGGGCTCGCTCACCACGCCGCCGTGCACCGAGGGCGTGCTGTGGCTGGTGCTGAAAACGCCGGTGCAGCTCTCGCCCGAGCAACTGGCGATCTTCGCCCGCCTCTATCCCTCGAACGCGCGGCCGCTGCAGCCGGCCCACGGCCGGCTGATCAAGGAATCGCGTTAGCTGACCGCCTTCGCCAGGAAGCGCTCCAGGTGCTTGTCGGTGGCATAGGCCACGTTGAAGCGCAGATAGGGCGAAGGCTGGCTCTGGGGGCGGAACACGTTGCCTGGGGCGAGCACGATGCCTTCCCGGATCGCCCGGCGCGCCAGGGCCGCCGAGTCCTGCAGGCCGGGAACCTGGGCCCACACGAACATGCCGCCCTTGGGCTCGGCATCCAGCTTCAGGCCGGTACGCTCCAGCATGCGTAGGGTGGCATGGGTCGCCTCCGCCAGGCGCGCCTGCACCCGCTCGATGTACTTGCGGTAGTGGCCTTCCGTGAGCATCTGGTAGGCCAGGCGCTCGGCGAACTCGGAACTGGAAATGAAGGACACGATCTTCACATCGGTGAGGGCGTGGGCCAGGTCCTGCTGGCAGGCGAGGAAGCCCACGCGCAGGTTGCCCGACACGGTCTTGGAGAAGCTGCCCACGTAGATCACCCGATGTAGCTGATCGAAGGCCGCCAGGCGCGTGGTGGGGCCGGGGTAGTGATCGCCGCAGATGTCGTCCTCGACGATCAGGAAGTTGTGCTTCTCCGCCAGCTGCAGGATGCGGAAGGCATTGGCCGGGGACAGGTTGCCCGAGGTCGGGTTGTGCAGCACCGACTGGGTGAAGAACA
>JBMOQT010000020.1:13944-21891 GCA_049320945.1 Pseudomonadota bacterium | reverse complement strand
TTGGCGCCGACGAAGGCGGTGAACCACAGCCAGTTCTTGCTCACGAACAGGGGGCTGGCTTCGACGCCCAGGGCCAGGGAGATCAGCACGAAGGCGCCGGCGAAGATGCGGATGTATTGATTAACGGCCATGATGTTGTAGCTCCGAAGGGTCAAGAGTTGGAAGGGTTGTCTTGCTGCCCGATGCGCTTGCGCATGGCGGCGTAATACAGAACCGGGATCACCACCAGCGTGAGCAGGGTGGATACGAAGATGCCGAAGATGAGGCTGATGGCCAGGCCGTTGAAGATCGGGTCGTCGAGGATGAAGAAGGCGCCGATCATGGCGGCCAGGCCCGTGAGGGCGATGGGCTTGGCGCGCACCACCGCCGACTGGATCACCGCCTCGGCGAAGGGCATGCCCGCCTTCACCTGCTCGTTGATGAAGTCCACCAGCAGGATGGAGTTGCGCACGATGATGCCCGCCAGCGCGATCATGCCGATCATAGAAGTGGCGGTGAACTGGCTGCCCAGCAGGGCATGGCCCGGCATGACGCCGATGATGGTGAGCGGGATGGGCGCCATGATGATCAGCGGCACCAGGTAGGAGCGGAACTGGGCCACCACCAGCAGGTAGATGAGGATCAGGCCCACGGCGTAGGCGGCGCCCATGTCGCGGAAGGTTTCGTAGGTCACCTGCCACTCGCCGTCCCACTTGAGGGCATAGCCGGCATAGGGGTCCTTGGGCTGGCGGATGAAGTACTCGCCCAAGGTGCCGCCCTGCTCCAGGGGCAGGTCCTTCAGCTTCGAGCGGATGTCGAACATGCCGTAGAGGGGCGAGTCCAGCTTGCCGCCCATGTCGCCCACCACATAGACCACCGGCAGCAGGTCCTTGTGGTAGATGGCCTTCTCGCGCCCTGCCTGGCGCACCTCCACCAGTTCGGATACCGGCACCAGCCGGCCGTCGCGGGCGCGCACCGTCATCTTGAGCAGCTGGTCGAGGGAGTCCTGCTTCTCCGCCGGCAGGGTGATGCGCACCGGGATCTCGCGCTTGGCGCCGCGCGAATGGGCGGGCGTGACGTCTTCGCCCGACAGCCCCATGCGCACCACTTCCACAATGTCCTTCTGGGCCACGCCCAGAATGGCCGCCTTGCTCTGGGAGACGCGCAGCACCGCCTTGTGCGCGTCCGCCTGCACCGAGTCGTCCACGCCCAGGATGTCGGCCGTGCCCTCGAAGGCGGCGCGCACGTTCTTGGCCACGGCGATGCGCCCCGCCTCGTCCGGCCCGTAGACCTCGGCGACGATGGGCGAAAGCACGGGCGGGCCGGGGGGCACTTCCACCACCTTGGCGTTGCCGCCGTGGCGCCGGGCGATGGCGGCGATCTCGTCGCGCACCGCCACGGCAATCTCGTGGCTCTGGCGCTCGCGCTCGTGCTTGTCCACCAGGTTCACCTGCATGTCGCCCAGCTCGCTGGAGGCGCGCAGGTAGTACTGGCGCACCAGGCCGTTGAAGTTGATGGGACTGGCCGTACCCGCGTAGGCCTGGTAGTCGGTGACTTCCTCCACCTTCGCCACGTAGCCGCCGATCTCGCGCAGCACCTTGGCGGTCTGCTCCACGGGCGTGCCCACCGGCATGTCCAGCACCACCTGGAACTCGGACTTGTTGTCGAAGGGCAGCATCTTGAGCACCACCAGCTGCACCGCCGCCAGGGACACCGACACCAGGATCGCCGCCAGCACGCCCAGCCACAGCTTGAGCCGGGCGCGCCCGCCCGTACGCTCGTCCAGGAAAGGCGGCAGCACGCGGCGGAACAGCCCGTCGAGCCGGGCGTTGAGCCGGCTCTCGCCGCCCGCGGCGTGATGATGCTTGGCCAGCAGCTTCACCGCCAGCCAGGGCGTCACCACGAAGGCGATGGCCAGCGAGATCAGCATGCCCATGGACGAGTTGATGGGGATGGGGCTCATATACGGTCCCATCAGGCCGGTAACGAAGGCCATGGGCAGCAGCGCCGCGATGACCGTGAAGGTGGCGAGGATGGTGGGCCCGCCCACTTCGTCCACGGCGCCGGGGATGATCTGCCACAAGGGCTTGTCCGGGTACAGCTCGCGCCAGCGGTGGATGTTCTCCACCACGACGATGGCATCATCCACCAGGATGCCGATGGAGAAGATCAGGGCGAACAGGGACACCCGGTTCAGGGTGAAGCCCCAGGCCCAGGAGGCGAACAGGGTGGCCGCCAGGGTGAGGGTCACGGCCAGGCCGACGATCAGGGCCTCGCGCCGCCCCAGGGCGAACAGCACCAGCAGCACCACGGAGCCGGTGGCGAACACCAGCTTGCCGATGAGCTTCTGGGCCTTGTCGGTGGCGGTGGCGCCGTAGTTGCGGGTGACGGTGAATTCCACGCCCTCGGGAATGACGCTGCCCTTGAGGGACTGGGCGCGGGCGATGATCGCCTCGGCCACGTCGGCGGCGTTGACCCCCGGCTTCTTGGAGACCGCCAGGGTGACGGCGGGGGATTCGCCTTCCTTGGTGCCGTGCCAGACATAGTTGGCGGGCTGATCCGGTCCGTCCTCCACCCGCGCCACGTCGGCCATGAACACGGGCTTGCCCCGGTCCACCCCCACCACCAGGCGCTCCACGTCGGCCGCCGTCTCGATATAGGTGCCGGTCTCCACCAGCATTTCCTGGTTGCCCGAGACCAGGCTGCCCGAGGGCTGTACGGCGTTGGACACCTGCAGCGCGGCGCGCAGGTCCTGGGCGGTGACGCCGTGGGCGTTCATGCGGTCAGTGTCCATGATGACCCGGATCACGTGGCCGGGACCGCCGATGGTGGTGACGTCGCGGGTGCCGGGAATGCGCTTGAACTCGATCTCCGCGGCGCGCGACACCTGCTGCAGCTCGAAGGCCGAGCGCTTCGGATCGGCGGTCCAGAAGGTGAGGCTGACGATGGGCACGTCGTCGATGCCCTTGGGCTTGACGATGGGCTGGCCCACGCCCAGGTTGGGCGACACCCAGTCGCGGTGGGAGTCGAGGGTGTCGTAGAGGCGCACCAGCGCCTGGATCGGGTCCTCGCCCACCTCGTACTGCACGGTGATCACGGCCATGCCCGGGCGCGATACGGAGTACACGTGCTCGATGCCGGAGATGCGCGCCAGCACCTGCTCCGCCGGGCGCGCCACCAGGGCCTCCACGTCCTGGGCGGAGGCGCCCGGGAAGGGAATGAACACGTTGGCCATGGTGACGTTGATCTGGGGCTCCTCCTCCCGCGGCGTGACGAACACGGCGAACAGGCCCAGCAGAAAGGCGACCAGGGCCATCAGCGGCGTCAGCTGATTGCGCTGGAAATAAGCGGCGATGCGTCCGGAAATACCCATTTCGAGTGACGTGTGACGAGTGACGTATGACGAGTGACGTGGCGCGGGTTTCCGTCACCCGTCACCCGTCACTGATTTTTCAACTTCATAATGCCCAGAGCCTTCATCACCAGCTTCTCGTACACCGGCTCAGAAGTGCCCTTCTTCATCTTGCGCAGGAAGTACTTCTCGAAGGCCACCTTGGCCAGATGCACCCACTTGCCCTGGGCAAACCAGTTCACGTTGCGCGGCGGGATTTGGGGCATGGCCACGAAGGCCACGCCCGAATCACCGAAATCGGCCAGGCATACGGCGTTCCAGGTGGCCCTCTCCTTGGGCTGGTGGCCGTCCAGCACGGCGCGGATGTTGCGCGCCGTGGCGGTGACCATGGTTTCGATCATGTAGCCGGTCTTGGGCGCCCCCGTGGGCACCGGCGTCACCTCCACGGGCGGGATCGCCACGCACACCCCCACCGCGTAGATGTTCGGGTACTTGGGATTGCGCTGGTACTCGTCGATCAGGATGAAGCCGCGCGGGTTGGTCAGGCCCTCGATGCCGAACACCGCATCCACGCCCTTGAAGGCCGGCAGCATCATGGAGTACTTGAAGGCCAGCTCGTGCTCCTTCTTGGGCTTGCCGTCCTCGTCGTGCTCGGTGACAAACATCTTGCCCGCCTCGACCCGGGTCACCTTGGCGTTGCAGATCCACTTGATGTGGCGGTCGCGGAAGGCGGACTCCAGCAGCCCCTTGGAATCGCCCACGCCGCCCAGGCCCAGGTGGCCGATGTAGGGTTCGGCGGTGACGAAGGTCATGGGCACCCGGTCGCGTATCCTGCGCCGGCGCAGGTCGGTGTCCATGATCAGGGCATACTCGTAGGCCGGGCCGAAGCAGGAAGCCCCCTGCACCGCGCCCACCACCACGGGCCCCGGCTCCCGCACGAACCGGTCCCACGCCTTCTTCGCCTGCTCGGCGTGATCCACGTGGCACACCGACTCGGTGTGTCCGGTCGGGCCGAGGCCCTCCACCTCCTCGAAGGCCAGCTTCGGCCCTGTGGCGATGACCAGGAAGTCGTAGTCGATCATGCGCCCGTCGTCCAGCTCCAACCGGTTGTGCTCCGGGTGCACGCGCCTGGCGCCCACCGGGATGAAATCGATCTTGCGCCGGGCCAGGGGCGCCGCCAGGTCCAGTTCGATGTCCTCGCGCCGCCGCCAGTCCACCGCCACCCACGGGTTGGACGGCACGAAATGAAAGCGTGCCGTGTTCGAAACCACGGTGATCTTGTCTTCGGGGCGCGCGTTGTCGCGCATTTCGTAGGCCATGGGCAAACCCCCGATGCCCGCGCCCAGTATGACGATGTGTGCCATGTTTGCCTCCTCCGGCTGGAATGGGGATGGCGTGGCGCGCCGCCGGTCGCGCCCCACTACTTGGTTATAGCCTGCTTGGCCTGGATGCCGGCCTTGACCGGATCCAGGGCCACTTTCTCCCCGGGGGCCAAGCCCGCCAGCACTTCCTGCATGCCGCCCGCCAAGGGCTCGCCCAGGCGCACCTGGCGCAACTGGAAGGAGCCGTTGCCGTCGGCCACATAGACCGCCGTCACCTCGCCCCGGCGCAGCACCGCCTGCCCGGGCACCAGCAGTTTCCGCGCCTTGCCGACGACGAAGTGAGCGCGCGCAAACATGCCGGGGATGACGTCCTTGAGCCCCTCGGGCAGATAGACTCGGGCCTGCACCGTGTGGGTGCGGGCGTCGGCGGCGGGCAGCATTTCCACCCGGGCGGCGTCCACCCATTTGCCGGATTCGGGAAATTCCACCTGGGCCCGCAGGCTGCGGCGCACTTCCGCCAGCTTGTATTGGGGGATGCTGGCCACCACGCGCAACCCCTTGGGGTCGTACACCGTGACCAGGGGTCGGCCGGGGGCGGCCATCTCCCCCAGCTCGGTATGGCGCTGGGCCACCACGCCGTCGATGGGGGCGGTGACGCTGGCGAAGGACAGGGTGGCACCGGCCTGGCCGGCGGCGGCCCGGGCGGCCTTGTAATCGGCTTCCGCTTTGTCCAAGGCGGCCCGGGAGACGAATTTCTGCTCGAACAGATGGCGCGTGCGCTCGTAGTGGGCCTTGGCATTGGCCAGCACCGCCTCGCTGGCGGCGGCGGCCTGGGCGGCCTCGGCGGCGTCGATACGCATCAGCAGCTGCCCCCGCTTCACGCTGTCGCCGGCCTCGATGCGCACGTCCACCACGCGCCCCTGCACCTGGGCGGCGACCGTGGCCTGTTTCACCGCCTCCACCAGGCTCTCGGCCGGGTAAGTCAGATCCACGTCGCGCAGCTCCACCGCCGCCGTCGGCACCGCCTGGGCGAAGCCCGCAGCCGGCGCCAACAGCAGCCCCAAAAAAAACAAATACGCCGATCCAGCTCTCATATCGGTATATTAGCAATTACTAATATTTTGTCAACTCCCCAAGGACGGCGGGGTTGGACCCAAGATACGGCTACGCTGGGGAACTTATCTGCCGCGCGGCACGGCCGTCTTGCGATTTCTCAACAAATGCGTGCGCGCTGCCGCCTTTCAAGACCCTGCTTGGGTCAGGGCGAACGCGGCGATGGCTTCGATGACTTCCTGGACCTCGCCGATGGGGCGGGTCTGCTCGATCACGCACTGGGGATGGGCCGCCTGCACTTCGCCGATCAGGCGCGGCAGGTCGCGCTTGAGATGGCCGCCCTGGGCCATGAAGGCGGGCACCACCACCACCCGCCGGGCGCCACGCGCCACCACCCGGTCCACTGCCTCCCCCAGGCTGGGCGACATGAGCTCCAGGAAAGCCAGCTCCACCGGGATTTCCGGCGCCCGCCGGGCGATGGCTGCGCGCACGGCCCGGAAGGGTTCGGCCCATTGGGGATCGCGCGCGCCGTGGGCGAACAGGATGAGGGCGGTGTCCGTAGTCATGGGGGCAATGATCGTGGAAAGCCGCAGCTGGAACCGCCTTCAACGCAAAGATCGCAAAGACGCAAAGGCCGCAAAGAACAATCGAAGCCTTACCCTTCGGGTGTCGGCCATCCTTCAGGATTTCCCTTTGCGTCCTTGGCGTTGCTTCGCGTCCTTTGCGTTAAGTGCGGTTTTTAAGGTTAACTGCTCTTGTGATGATAGCGCGTCAGGCTCGGACCCGCGCCAGATATTGCGGCAGCCGGTCTCGCGCACGAACAGGGTGGCGGCGGCGCCGACCGCGGCGCTCGCCAGCATCAGGACGAAGCCGATGCGGTAATCGGCGGCGGAATAGATGCGCACGCCCGCCTCCACCGTCCCGTCCCAGTTGCGGTCCATGGCCCAGCCCACCAGGGGCTGCAGAATCGCCGGCCCGAGGAACACGCCCACGTTCACCACGCTGGTGGCCATGCCCGACAGCAGCGGCGGGTTCACCTCCTTGGCGCAGGCCCAGGACAGGGTCAGGCTGGCGGTGAGCAGGCCCATGACGGCGCACAGCGTGTAGGTGGCGGCAAGCGGCAGCGCACCGCCCTGCAGCCACACCAGCCATCCCAGGGCGTGCAGCGCGGCGCCGGCCACCATGAGGGGCTTGCGCTTGCCCATGCGGTCCGACACGCGTCCGATCAGGGCGGCGCCGATGGCGAAGCCAAGGAAGTACAGGCTGATGTGATTGGACGCCAGCGCGCGGCTCAAGCCCTGCACCTGGGTGAGATAAGGCACGGCCCACAGCCCGGCGAAGGCGAAGAAGCTGCCGGCGATGCCCAGGTTCACGAAGAAGCCGGGCCAGGTGGCGCGGTTGCGCAGCACCGTCGCCAGCCCGCCCAGCCAGGCGGTGCGGTCCACGCGCGTGCCATGGGCGCGGCTGCCGCCGTCCGCCTCGGACGGATGGTCCTTCACCAGAAACCAGCTCACCACGCCGATCACCAGGGAAGCCACGCCCACCGCCACGAACACGCTGCGCCAGCCGGCCGTCTGAGCCGCCCAGGCGAGCGGCGCCCCGGCCAGGACCGAACCGACGTTGCCGATGAACATGGCCGCACCGGTGAGCGTGGCGAAGCGGCGCTCCTCGAACCACACGGCGATCAGCTTGAGCATGGCGATGAAGGCCACCGCCACGCCCAGCCCCACCAGGGTACGGCCCGCCACGGCGACCTGGAAGCTCGGCGCCATTCCGAACAGCAGCGAGCCGGCACCCGCCACCAGGCCGCCCAGGGCGAGGATCTTGCGCGGCCCGAGGGTGTCGGCGAGCACGCCGGTGGGCACCTGCATGACCGTATAGACGTAGAAGTAGGTGGCGGCCAGCACGCCCAGGGAGGCGGCGCTGGTCTCAAAAGCCGCGGCCAGGTCGCGGGCGATGGCGGCGGGGGCCACGCGATGGAAGAAGGACAGCAGGTAGGCGAGAATGGCCAGGGTCAGGGCCAGGGCGCGCAGTCGCGCCTGCGCCGGTGTGAGCGTAACGATGGAGACCTCCCGGGAGCGGTTGCGCCGGCCTCAGAAAAAAGGCAGCCGCGCGGCTGCCCAATTCTAAATCATTTGGCTTCCAGCAATCCCCTATTGAGTTTTCAGGAAATGGTTGACGACCATTTCCTGCACGAAGCTCCCCTCGCCCGCAATCCCTCATCCCCGGCCCTTCCCCCGG
>JBMOQT010000020.1:0-13934 GCA_049320945.1 Pseudomonadota bacterium | reverse complement strand
CTCCCCTCGCCCGCGAAGCGGGAGAGGGGCTGGGGGTGAGGGCTGAGCGTTCCGGTGAACGCTCAGTAGCCTCGCCTCACCTCCGGATTCACCAGATTGGGCGGGCTGCCCGTGGCCAGGGCGGCCACCAGGTTCTCCGCCGCGCGCATCGCCATCTTCAGGCGCGTGGCGTGGGATGCCGAGCCGATGTGGGGCGTGAGCACAGCGTTGGAAAGCTCCAGGAAGCCGGGGTGCAGCGCCGGCTCGTTCTCATAGACATCCAGGCCGGCGCCGCCGATGCGCCCCTCCTGGAGCGCCGCCACCAGGGCCGCATCATCCACGATGCCGCCGCGCGCGACGTTGATGAGATGGGCCGTCGGCTTCATCAGCGCCAGCTCGGCGGCGCCGATGTAATGGTGGTTCTCCGGGGCGTAGGGCAGCATGAGCACCACAAAATCGCTTTCCCTGAGCAGCGCCTCCTTGGTTACGTACTCCGCATGCACCGCCTGCTCGGTTTCCACGGCCAGGCGCCGCCGGTTGTGGTACAGCACGCGCATGGCGAAGCCCTGGGCGCGCCGCGCCACCGCCTGGCCGATGCGCCCCATGCCGAAGATGCCCAGGGTAGCGTGGTGCACGTCGCTGCCCAGCCATTGCTTGAAGCGCAGCCCCGGCCACTTGCCGGCGCGCAGCCACTTGTCGGCTGCCACCACGTGGCGCGCACTGGCCAGGATCAGCGCCCAGGCCAGGTCGGCCGTGGTGTCGTCGAGCACGCCCGGCGTGTTGGTGACCATGACCCCGGCAGCGGTACACGCCGCCACGTCGATGTTGTTGTAGCCGACAGCGATGTTGCACACGGCCTTGAGGCGCGGGCAGGCGGCGAGCAGGCCGGCATCGACCCGCTCCACGGTGGTCAGCATGGCCGCATCCTTGTCCGCCAGGCGCGCCGCGAGCGCCGCGCCCTGCAAGCCCTCCTCGCCCCGATGCTCATCGATATCGCAATGGGGTGCGAGGTAGGCGATGACTTCGGGAAAGGTCTCGCAGGCGATGAAGATCTTCGGCTTCATGGTCTCTCACTGATACAGCACTTTCGGCAGCCACAGGCCGATGTCGGGGAACATGTAGAGCAGGAACATGGCGACCACCTGGATGGCCATGAACGGCAGCATGCCGGCGAAGATCTGGTTCAGGCTGACGTGGGGCGGCGCCACGCCCTTCAGATAGAACGCCGCCATGGCCACCGGCGGACTGAGGAAGGCAGTCTGCAGGTTCAGCGCCACCATCAGGCCGAAGAACAGCGGGTCGATATGGAAATGGGCCAGCAGCGGGATGAAGATGGGCATGAAGATGACGATGATCTCGGTCCACTCCAGCGGCCAGCCCAGGATGAAGATGATGAACTGGGCCAGCAGCATGAACTGCACCGGCGTCATGTCCAGGGACAGGACCCATTTCTCCACCAGCTCCTGCCCGCCCAGCAGGGCGAAGGCCGCGGAAAAGATGGACGAGCCGACGAACAGCCAGCACACCATGGCGGAGGTCTTGGCAGTTAGGAACACCGACTCCTTGAGCATGGTCCAGTTGAGCTGGCGGTAGGCCGCCGCCAGCAGGAAGCCGCCCAGGGAACCCACCGCCGCCGCTTCCGTCGGCGTGGCCAGCCCGAACACGATGGAGCCGAGCACCGCCAGGATGAGAATCGCCAGCGGGAAAAATGATGCCAAAAGCATCTTGAAGACTTCCAGCCGGGCGAGATCGAACAGCCAGTAGAACACCAGCAGCGCCGCCGTGCCCACTGCCAGCGTGATCCAGAAGGCGTTGGGGGCGGAGCGGGCTTCTGCGGCGGCAGGCGCCGGCTCGGCCACCGCCTGGGCCGTCTCGGCCCGCTGTGCCGGTGGCGGCTGCACGCCTTCCGCCGGCGGTTCCTGGACGCCTTCCGCGGGCGGCTCCTGGACGCCTTCGGCCTTGGGCTCCTCCACACCCTCGGCGGCGGGCGGCTCCGACACCCCGGGCGCCTGGGGCCCTTCCTCGGCGGCACGCTCGGCCCCTCCGGTGGCCAACCCCATCTCCACCAGGCCGGAGACGTCGAAAGTTTCGATCGGCGCCGTCACCTGGCGGTACACCAGAGACATGGAGCCGAACCACACCAAGGCCGGCAGCAGCACGATCACCAGTTGCCCGAAAATCGTCGCCATGGGCACCTCGGCATTGCGCCGGCCCTTCAGGGCGCCGACAAACGCCGTCAGCGCATTGCGCCGGCCCGCTGCCGCCAGCGCGCGGGCGGCCGGCGGCAGCGGGATTTCCCGCTCTTCCATGGGCAGGGGCGGTGCCAGCTGGGGCTTGAGCTTGGCTATGACAATGGCGTAGCCGACGTAGAGCAGCGCCAGCATGATGCCCGGGAAGAAGGCGCCGGCGTAGAGCTGCACCACCGACACCCCGGCGGTCGCGCCATAAACGATCAGCAGCACCGAGGGCGGGATGAGAATGCCCAGGCAGCCGCCGGCGGTGATCGAGCCGGCCGACAGCTTGATGTCGTAGCCGGCGCGCAGCATCGCCGGGAAGGCGAGCAGGCCCATGAGGGTCACCACGGCGCCAACGATGCCGGTGGCGGTGGCGAAGACGGCGCAGGTGATCAGGGTGGCGACGGCCAGAGATCCCGGGATGCGCGCCAGGGCCAGGTGGATGCTCTTGAACAGCTTCTCGATCAGGTTGGCCCGCTCCACCAGGTAGCCCATGAACACGAACAGGGGCACCGAGATGAGCACGTCGTTGGTCATCACCCCGTAGGCGCGCTGCACCATCAGGTCCAACGTCTGCTGCACGGCGATGTCCGGGTTCTGGCTGCGGTAGGCGAGCCAGGCGAAGAAGACGCCCATGCCCATGAGGGTGAAGGCGGTGGGGAAGCCGAGCATGATGGCCACCACCACCAGGGCCAGCATGAGCAGGCCCAGGTGGCCGTTGGTCAGGTTGCCCCAGGGCATCAATACGGCCACGGCGATCAGGATGAGCGCCATGAGGGAGAAGCCGAAGCGCAACTCCTTTTTCATTGCCCGCCCTCCTTCTTCACCACGTACTGGTCCAGGCGGGCGATGTCCTCATCCTTCACGTGCACCATCTCCTTGAGCTTGTCCACATCCACTTCTTCCACGTCCTCCTCGCGCGAAGGCCAGGCGCCGTCGCGCAGGCAGATCACGCAGCGCACGATCTCCACCAGTCCCTGCAGCAGCAGGAAGAAGCCGGCGGCGGGAATGAAGTACTTGAAGGGGTACAGGGGCAGCGGTTCCGGGCTGAAGGTCTGCTCCCGGATCGCCAGGGATTCATTGGCGAAGGTCCATCCGGCGTAGGTCAGGGCGAAGATGCCCGGCAGGAAAAACACGATGTACAGCACCAGATCGATGGTGGCCTGGGTGCGCGGCGCGAAGAAGCCGTAGAGCACGTCGCCGCGCACGTGGCCGCCCTTGGCCAGGGTGTAGGCGCCGGCCATCATGAACAGCACGCCGTAGAGCATGATCTGGGCATCGAGCACCCAGGCGTGGGGCCGGTTGAGCACGTAACGGGAGAACACCTCCCACGATATGAGGCCGGTGAGGGCAACGATCGCCCAGGCGAAGACGTGCCCGGCGAAGGTGCTCGCCTTGTCGACGAGGAGCAGCAGTTTTTGCATGGTGAGCCCTGAGGGGGAAGCGGCCGCCCGGTGCGGTGCCCGGGCGGCCGTCAGGCCGAGACGATGCGGTTACTCTATTACCCCTTCTTCGCGGCGGGGCGCTTGGCGAAGAAGTGGTTGTAGGCCATCTTGTAGTCGACCAGGGTGTCGTTCTGCCAGCGGGCCGCCCGGGCGGCGAAGGCACGCATGGAGTCGTTCACCTTCTTGAACGTGGGGTTCTCCGCTTCCTTGGCGGCCATCACCTTGTCCCACACCTCCAGCTGGCGGCGCAGGATGCTGTCGGGCGTCTTGTAGAACTTCACGCCCTGCTTCTGGGCCATTTCCAGGTAGTCGGTGGAATAGCGGTCGATGGCCTTCCACGACATGTCGGCCGAGGCCGCCTCGATGGCGTACTTGATGATGGCCTTGAGATCGGCAGGCAGGGCATCGTACTTCTTCTTGTTGAACAGGATCTCGAACTGCTCACTCGCCTGGTGGAAGCTTTGCAGCATGCACACCTTGGACACGTCGGGGAAGCCGAGGACGCGGTCCGACGAGGCGTTGTTGAACTCGGCCGCGTCGATCAGGCCCCGGTCCAGGGCCGGCACGATCTCGCCGCCGGGCAGCGGGTTCACCGCCAGGCCCATTTCCTTGTAGATGTCCACCGCCAGGCCCACGGTGCGGAACTTCAGGCCCTTCACGTCATCAGGCTTGGTCACCGGCTTCTTGAACCAGCCGAAGGGCTGGGTGGGCATGGGGCCGTACAGGAAGGACTGGACGTCCAGGTTCAGGCTCTTGTAGATCTCGTCCAGCAGTTCCTTGCCGCCGCCGTAGTAATGCCAGGCCAGCACCATGTTGGGATCCATGCCGAAGGCCGGCCCCGAGCCCCACAGGGCCACGGCCGAATTCTTGCCGTACCAGTAGGCCACCACGCCGTGGCCGCCGTCCAGGGTGCCCTTGCTCACCGCGTCCAGCAGGTCGAAGGCCTTCACCACGGCACCGGCCGGCAGCACCTCGATCTTGAGCTTGCCGCCGGACATCTCGTTCACCTTCTTGGCGAAGTCCAGCGCGTACTCGTGGAAGATGTCCTTCGCCGGCCAGGTGCTCTGCCAGCGCATGGTGATGGGCGCCTGGGCCACCGAAATCATCGGGAACCCGGCCGCGGCCGCACCGGCGGCGCCGGCGGCGGCCTTGCTCAGGAACTTGCGGCGGGAAGGCTGGGCTACGGAAGGTTTGCTGCTTGTTTGATCCACGGTCTCTCCTCCTATGGTGTCATTGCAGAAGCCACTGCAATACGGTTGGTGTTTCGCGTGTCGCGCGTATTTTAGTTGGGAGCGAAACAATTTAAACGATGCTAACCCCGTGGGGCCGGGAGAATCAAGCCTCGGTTAACCCGCATTCGCCTTGCCGCACCCCTGTAGCGGGGCCTGCGTCGCCGTTTAGCGGCATCCAGGTATAAGGTGAAATGACGGAAACGAGGGAATGAACGCACACTCATGCCCGTCGCGCCGCGGCCAGACGATCGCCAAAGACGAGCAGCTTCTCGATTTCGGGGAAGCGGTCCGCTTCGCACGCCAGGATCAGCATGTCGCCCGCGGCGAGCACTGTATCCGGGTCCGGGTTGTCGCTGCGCACGCCGTGGCGGCGCAATCCCACCAGGCGCACCTGCAGCTCGGCGAAGGGGAATTCGCGCAGGCGGCGGCCGACGGCGGCGGCGTCCTCGTCCAGGGTCAGGTTGCGCAACGCCAGGGCCGGGGTTTCGGGGCGCTCCCGGTCGGTCTCGCCCCGGTACAGCTCGCGCAGCATGACGTAGCGGTCGGCGCGGGCGTTGCGCACCTTTCTCAAGGCCTTGACCGCCGGCACGCCCAGAAGGGTGAGGGTCTGCATGGCCAGCATGAGGCTGCCTTCGATCACTTCGGGAATGACCTCGGTGGCCCCGGCCCGGCGCAGCTGCTCCAGATGGGAGTCGTCGGTGGCGCGCACCACCACCGGCAGCTCGGGCCGCACCTCGCGCACCAGTCCCAGCACTTTCAGGGCCGAGGGCACGTCGGCGTAGGTCACCACCACGGCGCGGGCACGCTCCAGCCCCGCCGCCGCCAGCACCTCGCGCCGGTCTGCGTCACCGAACACCACGTTCTCGCCCGCCTCCGCCGCCTGGCGCACCCGCTGGGCATCGATATCCAGGGCGATGAAGGGCACCCGTTCCTCGGACAGGAAGCGCACCAGGTTCTGCCCGGTGCGCCCGTAGCCGCACACGATCACGTGGTCGCGCACCCCGTGGGCGTGGGCTTCGATCTGTTCCACGGCCGACCGGCCCCGCAGGCCCTGGCGCGACAAGCGCATGCCGATCTCCCGCGCCCGCTCGATGAGCAGCGGTGCGATCAGCATGGAGATCAGCATGGCCGCCAGGGAGGGCTGCGCCACTTCCGGCCCGAACAGGCGCTTGTCGGCGGCCAGGGCCAGGAGCACGAACCCGAACTCGCCTGCCTGGGCGAGCTGGGCAGCGGTGCGGAAGGCCACCACCCGCTCCACGCCGCTGGCCAGGGTCACCAGGAACATGAGCAGGCCCTTGCCCGCCACCAGGCCCAGCAGCACCAGCCCCACCCATTCGATGCGCGTCCACACCACCTGCAGATCCAGCAGGGCGCCGATGGTGACGAAGAACAGGCCCAGCAACACGTCGCGAAACGGGCGCACGTCCGATTCCACCTGGTGGCGATAGGGCGTCTCGGAGATCAGCATGCCCGCCAGGAAGGCTCCCAGGGCCAGGGACAGGCCGGCCATTTCCGTCAGGAAGGCCATGCCCACGGTCAGCCACAGGACATTGAGCATGGACAGCTCCGCCGACTTGCGCTGCGCCACCACGTCGAACCAGGGGCGCACCACGCGCTGCCCCACCACGATCACCAGCAGCAGCATGGCGAGCGCCTTGAGCAGGGCCGTGCCCAGGGTCGTCCCCAGTTGCGCCGGATCCGCCGCCAGGGCCGGAATCAGCACCAGCAGCGGCACCACCGCCAGGTCCTGGAACAGCAGCACGCTCATGGTCTGGCGCCCGGAGGCAGAATGCAGGTCGAACTTCTCCGACAGCAGCTTGGCGACTATGGCGGTCGAGGACATGGCGTAGGCGCTGCCCAGCGCCAGCCCCGCCTGCCAGCTCAAGCCGCCGCTCGCCGCGATTGCCATGCTGACCAGCACGGTGACGAGCATCTGGGCGCCGCCCAGGCCGAACACCTGCCAGCGCATGGCCACCAGCCGCGGCAGGGAGAACTCCAGGCCGATGGAGAACATCAGGAACACCACGCCGAACTCGGCCAGGCGCGCCGTCGCCTGGGAAGCGGGCAGCCAGCCCAGGCTGTGGGGACCCACGGCGATGCCGATGGCAAGGTAGGCGAGCATTGACGGCAGGCGGAAGGTGCGCGCCAGCGCCACCAGCAGCACCGCCGCCGACAACAGGAGAAGGGAGATGTGGAGAGAGTCGTGCATGGGCCGACGTTACCCGAGGGCGCGGGCGCTTACAACGGCATAGCTCAAAAAAGGGGCGGCAGCAGCCGCCGGCCGGCTACGCGGCCATGACCGCCAGGCTCGCCTGGCGCTCCAGCGCCGGAGCAGCCGCAGCGCCCGGATCACCCTTCTTGGGCGTGGGGTGCCAGCCGAGCACGGCCAGCAGCACGAAGAAGCCCACCACGTAGCCCAGCGCCACGTGCCAGCCGTTCCTGACCCATGCCCCCACCGACTTGGCTTCGTGGAACAGGTTGGACACGGCCACACCGGCCGAGGAGCCGAACCAGATCATGGAGCCGCCGAACCCGACCGCGTACGCCAGCATGCCCCAGTCATAGCCACCCTGATTCAGGGCCAGCGCCGTCAGGGGAATGTTGTCGAATACCGCCGAGATGAAACCCAGCGACAGCGCGCTCTGCCAGGACGCCGCCGGCAGTTTCTCCACCGGCATCATGGAGGCGCAGGTCACCAGGGCCAGCAGGAAGATGCTGCCCTTGAAGGCGTCCGGCAGCAGGCTCCATTCGGGTTTGCGCAGGGGTGTCGCGGCCAGCAGTGCCACCCACACCGCCACGCCGATGAAGGGGAAGTGGTCCGCCAGGCTGGCGAACTTGATGTTCACCGTCACATTGGTGACGATGGCCGCCACCAGGATGAACACCACGATGCCCACCCGCGCCCAGTCGATGCGGCTGTGCTCGGCGAATTCCCGGTGGATGGGGGCCATCCTGGCCTGCTGCAGGGCGGCGGGGATGCCGAACACCAGCAGCGCGCTCGCCGCGGCAATATAGGCATCGAGCACCGCCAGCGGGGAGACGCCGTCGATCCACATCATGGTGGTGGTGGTGTCGCCCACCACGCTGCCGGCGCCGCCGGCATTGGAGGCGGCAACGATGGCGGCGAGATAGCCGATATGCACCTTACGCTGGTAGATGCTGGCGGCCACCGTGCCGCCGATCAGGGCGGCGGCAATGTTGTCGAGGAAGGCTGACAGCACAAACACCATCACCAGCAGCACGAAGCCCCCCTTCCAGCCGTCCGGCAGCAGGCGGGGCAGCACCTCGGGCACCCGGCTGTCCTCGAAGTGACGTGCCAGCAGCGCGAACCCCAGCAGCAGGCACAGCAGATTGGTCAGCAGCACCCACTCGTGCGCCATGTGGGCCGCCAGGCCGGCCAAACCCGGCCCCTCTTTGAAGCCGGTGAATGCCAGCTTGTAGGCGGTGATAACCGCCAGCCCCGTAAGGGCCACCTTGAGCACGTGGTGGTGGAACAGGGCCACGCCGATCAGCGTCAGGGCGAACAGGATGAAATCCACGGGGATGCCCGCGACACTGGGCCCCTCCGCCCCATGGGCAAGGGGTGCGAACAGCGCCGCCGTTGCGGCAAGCAAGCACGGGCTTCTTCTTCTGTGCGCGGTCATGGCGGCCTCCCCGGATAAAGCGCCGGATTTTAGCATCAGGGACTTGCCGTACGGGATTGCGCAGTAGTGAGTTGAGGTTTTCCACAACGGGGCCATTGGTGCGCCCGCGGTAATCGGTGGGATAATGCGCAGGCTCAATCTTGATGCGAGGCACGAGGCAATGAAGAAAATCCTGCTCCCGGTGGACGGCTCGCCCAATTCGGATCGCGCCGTACGGCACGCCATCAGCCTGGCCCAGGCCACGGGATCGCTGGAGATATACCTGCTGAACGTGCAGGAACCGATAGACGCCTGGGAGGTGCGGCGCTTCCTGCCGGCCGCCGAGATCGAGGCCATGCAGGAGAGCGCCGGCGGCGACGCCCTCAAGTCGGCCCGCGCCCTGCTGGACGCCGCCGCGCTCCCCTACCACCCCGAAGTGCGCATCGGCCCGGTGCCGGAGACCATCGCCGCGGCGGCGGCCGAGCACGGTTGCGATGCCATCATCATGGGAACGCGCGGCCGCGGCGGCGTGGACAACCTCATGCTGGGCTCGGTCGCCACCAAGGTCGTGCATCTGGCCAGCGTGCCCGTCACGCTGGTCAAGTAAGCCGGGCGCCCGCCGCGAATCACCGGCCCCCTGCCCGGGGCTTGCCCGCCATGGCCACGTTCACCCTGGTCGTCTTCGCAGTCGTGTACCTCGGCATGATCCTGGGCGGGCTGCCCTTCCTGCAGCTCGACCGCACCGGCGTGGCGCTGCTGGGCGCCATCGCCCTGATCGGCTCGGGCGCCATCGGCGAGGAGCAGGCGGCGCGCGCCGTTCATCTGCCCACCCTGATGTTGCTGTTCTCCTTCATGGTGCTGTCGGCCCAGATGCGCCTGGGCGGCTTCTACACCTGGGTGACGCACCGGGTCGCGGCCCTGGACCTGCCCCCGCCTCTGCTGCTGGCGGCGCTGATGCTGGTCGCCGCCGCCCTGTCGGCGGTGTTCAGCAACGACATCGTGTGCCTGGCGGTGGCGCCGGTGCTGGCGCAGATCTGCCGGGAGCGGCGGCTGGACCCGGTCCCCTTTCTGCTCGGCCTGGCCTGCGCCGCCAACATCGGCTCGGCCGCGACCCTGATCGGCAATCCCCAGAACATGTTGATCGGCGGGGCGCTCGGGCTGTCCTTCGCCCGCTACTCCCTGGAGGCCGCTGTGCCGGTGCTGCTGGGCCTGGCGGCCGCCTGGGCGATCCTCGCCCGGCGCAGCCGGGCCCGCTGGCAGGATCCCGGCCGTGCCGCGCCTGCGGCCCGGGAGCGCAGCGCGCCGCCGCCCTTCGACCGCTGGCAGAGCGCCAAGGGCCTGGCGCTGGCGGCGGTCTTGCTGGCCCTGTTCCTGTTCGCGCCCTGGCCGCGGGAGACCGTTGCCCTGACCGGGGCCGGCCTGCTGCTGATGAGCCGCAAGCTGCACTCGACAAAGATGCTGGGGCTGGTGGATTGGGAGCTGCTGGTGCTGTTCATCGGCCTGTTCGTGGTGAATGAGGCCCTGCGCCAGACGGGCCTCACGGCCGAAGCCATGGCTGCGCTCGCCGCGGCCGGCATCGACCTGGCACGGCCCGAGGCGCTGTTCGTGGCGAGCTTCGTCCTGAGCAACGTGGTGTCCAACGTGCCGGCGGTGATGCTGCTGCTGCCCGCCGCCACCCATCCCCTGTCGGGACCGCTGCTGGCCCTGGTGAGCACCTTCGCCGGCAACCTGCTCATCGTCGGCAGCATCGCCAACATCATCGTCGTGGCCGCCGCCCGGCGCCAGGGCGTGGATATCGGCTGGCGCACCCATGCGGCGGTAGGGGTGCCGGTGACCGGCGCCACGCTGCTGATCTGCGCCCTGTGGCTGGCGCTGCGGGCCATGTAAGAAAACGACAACGGCGCCGGGCGCCGTTGTCGCAAGGGAGGGGAGAGGATCGGCTTCCCGCCCGGGCCGCCGGGCGGCTCAGCGGGAGGTCAGGCTGCGTCAGTTGACGTATCGCAGATCAAACTGGTGCTGGGCCAGGGAACGGGCGCCTTCCGCGCGCACTTCAGCGCGGGTCTTGCCACTGGGCTCGGCAGCCGCCACCGGATAGTTCGCATCGTTCAGCCGCGGCGCGCCGGCCTGCTGGGCCGCCTGCAGTTCGGCCACAACCTCGGCGCGCGACTTGTTGGTCGTCACGGTGATTTCCGGATAGGTGGCGTCGTTGATCGGCTGGGCGAAGCTGGGGGCGGCAAACAGACCCGCGGTCAGGGCGAAGACGCCAACGGCAAGTTGCTTTTTCATGTTCCATCTCCTTACAAAATGTTGAGGTTGAAAGCGTTGCGCCGAAGCTGTTGGTTGCTCATCAAGGCCATCAGCGCATCACGGTTTGCATTCTATTTTTCAATAATCACCAGATAAACAAGCATTCCCGCAAATATTTGTTGCATAATCTGCAAAAACGAATCGAGTGAGGACTTATGGACCGTCTTCTTTCCATGCAGGTATTTGCCAAGGTGGTGGACACCGGCAGCTTCTCCCGGGCGGCCGAAGCCCTGGACATGTCGGCGGCCCTGGTGTCCCGTTATGTGGCCGACCTGGAGGCCCACTTGCGCACCCGGCTGCTCCATCGCACCACGCGCAAGCTCAGCCTCACCGAATCGGGCGCCGCCTACTATGACAAGTGCGTGAAGATCCTGGCGGAGGTGGACGAAGCGGAAAAGCTCGCCTCGTCGGCCACCACCCGCGCCGAAGGCACGCTGCGGCTGCATGCGCCGGTGGCCTTCGCCGAGAGAATGCTGGCCTATGTGATTCCCAAGTACTCGGCCTGCTACCCGCAGGTGCGCCTCGATCTGGCGGCCACCGACCGGGTGCCCGACCTGCTGGCCGAAGGCTTCGACCTGGGCCTGGTGATCCGGCCCGAGCTCACCGATTCGGCCCTGGTGGTGCGGCGCATCGGCACCATCCACGGCGTCATCTGCGCCGCCCCCGCCTACCTGGAACGCCACGGCGTGCCCGCCACACTGGAAGAGCTGGCGCAGCAGCACGTATGCCTGAGCCTGGTGCAGCTGGAACGGGAGGAATGGGCCCTCGAGGCCCCCGGCGGCCATGGCGCCATCCGTGCCCGCGGCATGCTGCGCACCAACAGCCTGGAAGCCCTGCGCGTGGCCGGCTGCGCCGGCATGGGCATCGTGTTCCAGCCGAGCTATGTGGTGGCCGAGGACTTGCACGCCGGCCGCCTGGTGCAGCTGTTCCCCGAGTACCCGTTGCCCGAGCTCAACGTGTACGCCGCCTACCCCAGCCGGCGCTACCTCCCGGCCAAGGTGAAGACCTTCGTCGATTTCCTGCAGGAGGAGATGGCCACCTGCCTGGCGCTGGGAAGCTGCGCGGAAGCGCGGAAAAACGCGGAACTTCACTGTGAAGGGCAGGCCATACTGGAAAAGTAAGGCACTTTGAGCCCACCCCCGGGCCGGTGTAAGCTCGCGTCATCCCGTTGGGCACGAAGCGCGTTGTTAGTGCCATGCCTGCATTGCGTCCCAAGATAGGCCTCTCTCCCCGCATCCTGCACCACGTGCCGGCCGAGCTCGGTTTCAAGGGCAAGACCTTGCAGTACATGGAGCAGTCCCTGGCCCACTGGGCCATGTCCCGGGGCGCCATGATCCTGATGCTGCCCACCATCGAGACCGAAAGCGTCATCCGCCGCAGCGACGTGGCGATCGGCGACTACGTCCAGGAACTGGACGGCCTCATCCTTCAGGGCGGCGCCGACGTCTGCCCCCTGAGCTACGGCGAGGAGCCCCTGCAGCCCGAGTGGAGCGGCGATCCGGTGCGCGACCGCTTCGAGATCGAGCTGCTGTTCGCCTTCATCCGCAGCGGCAAGCCGGTGCTGGGCGTGTGCCGCGGCATGCAGCTGCTCAACGTCGCCTTCGGCGGCAGCCTGTACCAGGACCTGCCGACCCAGCGCCCCGGCGCCGTGTCCCATCACGACCAGGAAAACTACGACAACCACTTCCACCGCATCCGCATCCTGCCCGACACCGGCCTGGCCGAGTTGTACGGGGGCCTGCCGGGCGCCACGGTCAATTCCATCCATCACCAGGCGGTCAAGGACCTGGGGCGCGAAATGCAGGTGGAAGCCGTGTCCGACGACGGGCTAGTGGAGGCGATCCGCTGGGACGGCGAGTCCTACGTGTTCGGCGTCCAGTGGCATCCGGAATTCCACGACCCGCGCAACAAGGACCTGCTGGACGGCACGCCCATGCTGGACGAATTCCTCGCCCACGCCCGCGCCTTCGTCCGGCAGCCGGAGCTCGCTTGACCAGAACAGACCGCACAGGTCGAACAATCATCCTCCCGTGAAATACTTCACACTTGCCAACGTCCTATTCAGTGGTATGATGTCCCGCCTTTGAATCACGACAATGTCTTGTGCGGCATAGTCGGCCAGAATAAACAACACGCGCAATAAACAAGACCAAGGTGATCAGCGCCCGCCGCTCCACAGGCAAGGGCGCCGATTTTGGGAGGTGTTCACTTGAAACGCCGCGTCCTCGGCGTGCCGGCTTGGGGCAACCTCGCGCGCTGGCTCCGGATCTGCGTCGTCGGCGCGGGTGGCTTTGCCCACATCGTCGCCGCGCAGATTTCGTCCGATAGCGAAGAACAACGGCGCCGTGTCCAGCGCGAGACGGAGGAACGCCTGCGCGGTCGCGAAGCACCGCGCGTCGCCCTGCCCGCACCCGATCTCCCTGCCGACCCTCGATCCCTGGCGCTGCCGGAGGAAACACCGTGCTTCCCGATTGCGCGGCTTGCACTCCAAGGCCGCCGCGTGGGCGAGTTCCCCTGGCTGCAGGAGCATCTCGACCGCTACCGGGGCCGGTACATCGGGCGCGAGGGCCTGAACCTGATGGTCAAGCGCCTGACGGCGCTGCTCATCGAACGTGGCTTCGTCACGACTCGCGTCGGCATCCCCGAGCAGGACCTGTCCTCCGGCACCCTCACCTTGGTGCTGATTCCCGGCATCATCCGCGATATCCGCTTTGCCAGTGACGCCCAGGGCAGCTGGCGCGCCGCCTTTCCCGCCCGGCCGGGCGACCTGCTCAATCTGCGGGACCTTGAACAGGGGCTGGAGCAGCTGAAGCGCGTGCCCTCCCAGGACGCCGAACTGCAAATCGTGCCGGGGGAGCAACCGGGTGAAAGCGACGTGGTCGTGACACTCATGCACGCCAAAGCTTGGCGCATCGGCCTCACGATGGACGACTCGGGTGTGAAGGCCACCGGCCGCATGCAGGCCTCCCTCATTGCTTTTTTGGACAACCCGCTGGGGCTGAACGACCTGCTTTCCCTCAGCGTAAACAGCGACGCCCAGAACGACAACGGCAGGCGCGGCACGCGTGGGGATAGCCTCTCCTATTCCGTGCCCTGGGGCTACTGGACATTCAC
>JBMOQT010000019.1:0-22255 GCA_049320945.1 Pseudomonadota bacterium | reverse complement strand
GAACCCGAACACCGCGTACTGCTCGATCTGTTGCGGCTGAAATTGCCCGAACAACCCCCGCCGAAGATCTCGGCCAAACAGGTCCGTCACACCGAGCCAGCCCCCGTGTAGTGGAGACCAGCGGGGGCGCTTCTCGAAAAATCAGTTAGTTATCGATCTCAAAACGTTTGAATAGTGAAAGTCGGGCTAGAGCAGCGGATAGGCGTGCAACGCCGCGCCGCCGAGGAAGACCGCGAAGCCGGCGTTGAACACGCTGCCCAGAAGCAAGATCGCCTCAGTTCTCATACCCACCCTCCCGGTGAGATTTCCATGTTCGTCGCGCGGCGGCGCTCAGGCGGCACGCGTGGCAGGCATGCCTTGCTGGGCCGGTTCCGGCTGATAGATGTGATCGCGGGTGTAGGGGTAGGGCAGGCTGCCGTCGGCCAGCGGCTTGCCTGCCAGGATCTGGAACAGGGAGATCCAGCCGCGGCTGAAGGCGTTGGCCGAGCCGGCCATGTAGATGCGCCAGATGCGGTACTTCTTCTCGCCGACCAGGGCGCGCGCCTTGTCGGCATTGGCCTCCAGGCGCTCCACCCAGTGCCACAAGGTGCGCGCGTAGTGGGGGCGCAGGGACTCGGCGTCGACGCATTCGAGACCCTTGTCCGACAGAGCCTCGACGACGGTGGACACGTGCTCCAGCTCCCCGCCGGGGAAGACGTACTGCTCGATGAACTCGGCGATGTCGCTGCGCAGCCCCGTGCTGTCTACGCCCGCGGCGGTGATGCCATGGTTCATGGCCAGCCCGCCGGGCTTGAGCAGGCGGTAGATCTTGCCGAAATAGAGACCCAGATTGCGGCGGCCCACGTGCTCGAACATCCCCACCGAGGCGATCTTGTCGTACTGCTCGGAATCGGGCACGTCGCGGTAATCCATCAGGCGCACCTCGACGCGGTCGCCCAGGCCCTTCTGCTCGATCAGGCGCCACACATAGTCGTACTGGTGCTGGGACAGGGTGATGCCCACGCACTGGGCGCGGTAATGCTCCGCCGCCCACAGGATCAGCCCGCCCCAGCCGCAGCCGATGTCCAGCAGCCGTTCGCCGGGCGCCAGCATGAGCTTGCGGCAGATGAGATCGAGCTTGTGCTCCTGGGCACGCTCCAGGCTGTCGCCCGGGTGGCGGAAGTAGGCGCAGGAATAGACGCGGCGGGCATCCAGCCACAGGCCGTAGAAGTCGTTGGAGACGTCGTAGTGGTAGCTGATGTTCTTGCGGTCGCCCGGCTTGCTGTGGCGCAGCCAGGACAGGGCGCCAGAGCCTTTCTTGTCCACCGCCGTGGCGGCATCGCACAGCTGTTCACCGATGTGCAGCACGTCGCGCAGGTCACCCTCCAGGTCCAGGTGCTGCTCCACGTAGGCGCGCGCCAGCTTGCCCAGGGTGGGGTTGGCCAGGGCGCGCAGGGCTTCCGGCTTGTGGATGGCCAGGCGCAGCCTGGGGGGCATCGGCGGCCGGTAGTCGGTGCCATCCCAGAACCGCACTTGTATCGGCAGGCTGCGCGCCTCCAGGCGTGCCACGGCCCGCTTGATTAGTCGTCTTTGCCACATGCTCCCGCTCCGCGAAAGAACGAGTGAGGGCGAATCAGCCCACCACCTGGAACTCGACGACGTCGCGCCCGTCGTCCACATAGCCATGGCCGAAGCTGATCCGTCCGCGCCCGCGCAAGATCGCCTCTTCGCGCTTGAGCACGAATTCGGCGCCCCCGTCGAACAGAACGTAAGTCCCGTTGGTGCTTTGATCGATTACCACGAACTTGTCGCGGCGCCGCTCGATGCGCGCATGCCGGCGCGATGCACGGCGATCGGTGATCAGAATGTCGTTGCCCTGGTCGCGGCCCATGGTGAGGATGCCGCGCTCGGGATTGACCAGGAATTCCCTGCCGCCGTGCCGCACCCGCAGCGCGCTCGGTGCAGGCGCCTGGGAGATGCCGGCCGGCTTGACGGTCAGCTCCGCGCCTTGCTGCCACAGCACTTCGCACACGCGCACTTGGGCACCCGGCCCATTTACCGTGAGCGCATCGATGTCGCGTGCGGCCGGGCGCAGCAAGGGCGGCAGCAAGTCGACGGTGTCACCGGTGGTGATGATCTGCCCGCCCTGGGCCAGGCCGGCCATGCGCGCAGCGGTATTCACCGTGTCGCCGGACACGTCGTCGCCGTCCACAGTCACGGCACCGTGGTGGAGGCCTACCCTGATGGACAGCTTCACACCGGAAACGGGCGGCAGGTCGGCGACGCGTTGCTGCATCTCGCAGGCGGCCTGCAGGCCGTCCTCCGCGGCAGCGAAGACCGCCATGAGTTCGTCCCCCAGGGTCTTGACCACGCGCCCATGACGCATCTCGGTCACCCGCGTCATGCGGTTGATGCAGCGCTCCACAGCGTGCCGCGCCTCCTTGTCGCCCAGTTTTTCATGTAGGCGCGTACTGCCGGAAACGTCGGCAAAAAGCACGCACAGCTTACGTTGCGCCTGCACCATTTATTGTCTGTCCCCATTTTTCCGCCGGGGAGCGGCCGTTCGCGCTCCGGCGATTTTGATCATAACATGGTGCCCGCGCGTCCTCGGGCAGTGCGCATGAGCGACTGAGTGCCTACAGATACACCGAGCGGCCGCCGTCCACAGCCAGGATCTGGCCCGTGACATAGTGTGCATCGGCCAGCAGGAACAGGACGGTGCGCGCGATGTCGGCGGGTGAGCCGACACGCTTGAGCAGGGTTCGGCCGATGACGCGCGCCTGCAGGGCTTCATCGAAAGAGCCATCCTCCGGCCACAGGATGGGGCCGGGCGCGATGCCATTGACACGCACCTCGGGTCCCAGCTCCAGGGCCAGGGCCCGCGTCAGCCCGACCAGGCCGGCCTTGGCAGCGCAGTACACGGCGTAGTTCCTGAGCGGACGCTCGGCATGGATGTCGGCGATGTTCACGATGGCGCCGCGGGCGGCGCGCAGATGGGGCGCCGCCGCCTGGGCCAGGAATAGGGGCGCCTTGAGATTGGTGCCCACCAGGTCGTCCCACTCCCGCTCGGAGATGGAGCCCAGGGGCGTGGCGAAGAAACTCGAGGCGTTGTTGACCAGGGCGTCGAGGCCGCCGAAGTGCTGCAGCGCCGCCGCCACCAGCGACGGCAGGGCTGACACATCCAGGAGATCGGCGGCGGCGATGGCGGCGGAACCCGGGCGCAGCCCATTGAGCTCCTCCGCCAGGGCCTCGGCTTCGTGCGCGGCGCTGCGGTAATGGATGAGCACCCGCGCCCCGGCCCCGTGCAGGGTGCGCGCGATCTCGGCGCCGACCCGCTTGGCAGCCCCCGTGATCAACACCACCTTGCCGTCCAGTGTGACGGTCATGCAGCCCTCCCCATCATTTGCGGATTTTAGCGGATTCGGAGAATATTCTGCCTTCGCCGCGCCGCGCCCCCGTCATGCCTCTTCCCTCGCCCGATCCCCACGCCCTGGCCCACAGCGAACACCTGCGCGACCGCATGCGCCAGGAAATTCGCGCTGCCGGCGGCTGGATCTCCTTCGCGCGCTACATGGAACTGGCGCTCTATGCACCCGGGCTGGGCTATTACAGCGGCGGCGCCCACAAGTTCGGCGCGGCGGGGGATTTCGTCACGGCGCCCGAGCTGTCGCCCTTGTTCGCCCGCAGCCTCGCCGGCCAGGCCCAGGAGATCCTGGCCGCCGGCGGTCCGGACATCCTGGAGGTGGGCGCCGGCAGCGGTGCGCTCGCCGCCGCCCTGCTGCCGGAGCTGGAGCGCCGCGGCGCCCCGCCCCGGCGCTATGCCATCCTGGAATTGTCGGGGGAGTTGCGTCAACGCCAGGAGCAGCGTCTGCGCGCCGCAGCGCCCCAGCTGCTGGCGCGGGTGGAATGGCTGGACCGGCTGCCCTCGGCCTTCTCCGGGCTGGTGCTGGCCAACGAGCTGCTCGATGCCATGCCGGTGCACCTGGTGGCCTGGCGCGAGGACGGCATCCACGAGCGCGGCGTGGCCCTGGATGCGGCGGGCGCTTTCCGGTGGCAGGAGCGGCCGGCTGAGGGCGCCGTGCTGGCGGCGGCGGCAAACCTGCCGGTAGGCGCGCCCTATGTGAGCGAGATCAACCTGGCGGCGCGCGCCTGGGTGGCCGAATGGGGGCGCATCCTGCAATCGGGCGCGCTGCTGCTGATCGACTACGGCTTTCCGCGCCGGGAGTACTACCATCCCCAGCGCGCCAGCGGCACCCTCATGTGCCACTACCGCCACCACGCCCACGATGATCCTTTCCACCTGCCCGGGCTCACCGACATCACCGCCCACGTGGATTTCACCGCCCTGGCGGAAGCCGGGCACGCTGCCGGCTTCCAGGTTCTGGGCTATACGTCCCAGGCCCAGTTCCTGCTCAATTGCGGCATCGTCGACCTGCTGGGTGCGCCCGGCGCCGAAGCGGCGGCCCACGCGCGCCTGGCGGCGGGCGTCCAGAAGCTTCTCAGCCCCTCGGAGATGGGCGAGCTGTTCAAGGTGCTGGCCCTGGGCAAGGGCCTGGCGGCGCCGCTGCTCGGCTTCCGCCGCGGCGACCGGCTGCACGCCCTCTAGAAGCCGATCTTGGGCTTGCCCCGGCCGGCGCGGGCGCTGTCGATGTCCTTGACCAGGAGATGGTCGCGCTTCTCCAGCTTGGCGTTGCCGAAGGCGGCAAGCAGCAGCTTGCGCATGTCCCGCGGTGGCATGGCAGCCAGCCGTTCCATCGCCTCCGCCGGCGGCTCCGGTGGGAAGCCCCAGTCGTGCTCGGCAACGATCTCCCGATACAGCCGGCAGGCGATGCCGTAGGCCTCGTCCGCGTCCGGACGCGGCACATGATAGACATTCATGCGGTTGAGGATGGGCTCCGGGATGTTGCGCTCGTCATTGGCCGTAGACACCCACAGCACATGGCTGGCGTCGATGTCCACCTCCACGAACTCGTCGCGGAAGTGGCGCGCCGTCTCCTTCTCCAGCAGGCCGTAGAGGGCCCCCATGGGGTCGTAGCGGGCATCCCCCCCGGCCTTGTCCACTTCGTCCAGCACCATCACCGGATTGGCGTAGTCACCCACCACCAGGGCCTGTGCGACCTTGCCCGGCTTGGCGTGGTTCCACTGGCTGGAGGCGCCGGACAGGATCCAGCCGGCCGTGAGCGAACTCATCGACACGAACTGGTAGTCGGTACCCAGGGCGGCGGCCAGCTGCTTGGCGAAATGGGTCTTGCCTATGCCGGGCTCGCCCAGCAGCAGCAGGGGCGTGAATTCCAGCGGCTCGTTGCCCGACACCGCCAGGGCCAGATACTTCTTGAGGTCGTCCAGGACTTCCTTGAAGTTGGGGCAGCGCTGGTACAGGGAATCGAGCGCCTCTTGCGAAGACGGCTTCACCAGGTAGCGCAAGCCGCCAAGCCTCTTCATCTTTTCATAAAAGGCCGCCAGCGCCTCGTTGCGCGCCGGTGCAGCCTCCTCCATGGCCCGCTCCACTTCCGCGACGCTGTAGATCTCGCGGTAATCGGCGAGGGGGATCTGGATCTCGGCAGCGGTCATAGGCACTCCTTGCCCGGTTTACGGCGCTACGAAGGCTGAACTTGACGATAAATCTACTTCCGATTGCCACAACTGTTCAACGGCCGGTAATTATTGGAGCGTAGCCGTGGCAACATGTTCCGGTCGAGGGCTAGGCTGGCCGGCGCGCAACGGATGGCTTATAGTCCGGCGAGGCTCGCCCAGGCGCACAGTATGAATCCGTTCGAATGCCCCGAATTCCAGGCCTTGTTCGAGGCCGTCAGCGATGCCGTCGGCCTGTTCCGGGACGAACGGCTGCTCGCCTGCAACAGCGCCTGGTGCGAAGCGTTCGGCGTCTCCCAGGACCAGGCCGCCGGCGCACCCGAGTGGTACTGGCACGACACCCGGCGCGCCTGGCAGGCCTGGAAAGCGGGCGTCCAGCCGGCGCCGGGCGCGGAGCTCCTGCTGCGGCACGCGGACGGCCATGCCTTTCCCGCCCGGCTGCGCACGGCGCCCCTGCGCCGGGACGAACCGGCCGCGGGCACGCTGTGGTGCGTCACCGACCTTACACAGCAGCGCCAGGCGGAAATCCGGCGCAAGGCCAGCGAGGAACGCTTGCGCGACCTGCTGGCACTCGCCTCGGAGTGGTACTGGGAGCAGGACGCGGAGCTGCGCTTCACCTATGTGTCGCGCGGCCTGTTCGACCAGTACGGCGCCGGCGCCGATCCCGTGCTGGGCAAACGCCGCTGGGAAATCGAGCACGTCTTCGGCGTCACGCCCGAGCAGTGGCAGGCCCATCGGGATACCCTGGAGGCACGCCTGCCCTTCACCGACTTCATCTACAGGGTGAAGACGGCGGCGGGCGCCGTGCGCTGGGTGAGCATCAGCGGCAAGCCGGTGTTCGACGAGCACGGCGAGTTCGCCGGCTACCGCGGCGTGGGCAGCGACATCACCGAGCGCATGGAAGGACTGGACGCCCAGGCCGCTGTCGTCCACTTCGACCCTCTCACGGCCTTGCCTAACCGCCGCCTGCTGATCGACCGTATCGAGCAGGCGGCGCTGCGCGCCAAGCGGGAACAGATCCGCAGCGCCCTGCTGCTGTTCGACCTGGACGGCTTCGAGCACATCAACGATACCTGCGGCTTCGCCGCCGGCGACGAAGTACTGTGGCAAACGGCCGCGCGGCTGCGCGGCATCGTAAGAAAGTACGACACCATCGCGCGCCTGGGGGGCGACAAGTTCGCCCTGGTGCTGCCTTCGATCAATGCCGATGCCGACATCGCTGCGGTCGCGGCCAAGGTGCTGGAAGCGATGCGTCCGCCCCTGCGCACCTCGCGCGGTCCGCTGTCGGTCACGGGCAGCCTGGGCATCGCCAGCATCCCCGACAACGCCGACAATGCGGAACACCTGTTCCGTGAAGCGGAGCGCGCCCTGCGCAGCGCCAAGGCGGCGGGCGGCGCCACTTTTCGCTTCGCCGTCGAGGCGCCTCTGCCCACGCGCTAGAAAGACGGCGCCCGCACCTCCAGGCGCTTGAGCGCCGCGCGGATGCCGTCGGGCATCGCCGTCGGCTTGTTCCTGGCCCGATCCACGAACACATGGACGAAGTGCCCCTGGGCGGCGGGCCTGTCCTCGTCCTTGCGGAACAGGCCGATCTCGTAGCGCACCGAGGAATTGCCCAGGTGACCCAGGCGCAATCCGGCATCGATGACGTCGGGAAAGGTGAAGGAGCGGTGATAGCGGCAGAAGGACTCGACGCAATAGCCCACCACCGGACCGTGGTGGATGTCCAGCCCGCCCTCGCGGATCAGGTACTCGTTGATCACCGTGTCGAAGTAGGAGTAATAGACCACGTTGTTCACATGCCCATAGGTATCGTTGTCCATCCAGCGGGTGGGGATGGACAGGAAATGGGCGTAGCCGCCGCGGGTTTCCAGGAAGTTGGTCATGGACTGTGCCTTCACCACGGGATCGAAGCTGGACGGATTATAGGTGCCCGGCGGCGCTCTCGGGCAACGCGCGGGTAAGTCGCAGGAAGGAAGGGCAAAGAGAAACGACCGCGCGCCGCCCGCGGGCGCAACCGGTCACAGGCCGACGGCGAACGCAACCAGCACCGTTTCCGGCCTCAAGGACAGAACCGTTACTCCTGGCTCAGATAAACGGCACGCAGGAATGCTTCGGCATCCTCGGGCGGCGCATCGTGATGCGCCTGCACCTCCTGCAGGCCCAGGCCCGGCTCCGGCCGGGGCAGCCAGTTGGAGAGCAGCACTTCGTCGCCGTAGGCCTGTTCGAGCTCGTCCAGCTTCTTCCCCGTGCTCATGTCCATGACGATCACCATTTCCCACCTCCGCACCGCTTCACGCCCGGCGGGCGCCGCGCGTCAATAGGTATAACGTCGGCCCGACGAAAAAGTTGAACCTCGCGGCTCGGATTTCCATCGGCGGCCGGGATACGGACCCGGCGATTCGAGCGTATCATTGGGCAATTCCACAGTTCAACCCTCAAACACTTGCTGCGCACGGTTCTCCTGGCGACCGTTGTTTTTTTGCACACCGCGGCGGCGCAAGCCGACGCCGTGGCGCGCAACGCCGCTTTCGTCGCGCAAGTGCAGGGGCGCTGGCAGGCGAATCCTCACGGTCCTTGGCTGGCGCGTATCCTGCCGCCCTCGGTGACGCCGGCGCAACTGCCGGAGCCGCACTCCCGGGGCGCCGCCCTCCTCGTCCGCTACTGCGCCCAATGCCATCACCTGCCCAACCCGGCCATGCATCACCCGGCCAAGTGGCCCAGGATCGTGGACCGCATGGTCGAGCGCATGGGCGGCAAGGGCAACATGGGCGCGCTGATGAAGGAAATGATGGGCGAGGTACAGGCGCCGCGCGAGGAAGAAATCCGCATGTTGAAGGAGTATCTGCAGCGCCACGCCCAGCGGCCCCTGGAGCGGCGCCGCTACCCGGATCTCGCCTCGCCCGCCGGGCGCAGCTTCGAGCAGGCCTGCGGCCAATGCCACGGGCTGCCCGATCCCAAGTCCCACAGCGCCGCCGAGTGGCGCAAGGTGGTGGCGCGCATGGAGCGCAACATGGCCTGGATGAACCGCGTGGTAGGCTCCCGGCCGGACAAGGACGAACCGCAGCTGCGCGTCGAGGACATCCTCGCCTTCCTGCAGCGGCACGCCCGCAACTAGAAACCGTTTTCCTGCACCCAGGAGAGGATGCGCTCGGCCACGGGTTGCCAGTCGCGCTCCAGCATCATGCCGTGGCCCATGCCGGGGAAGACTTCCGCCCGGGTGCCGTAGGTGCGTGCAGTGAGGGCCACCTGGGAGGAGGGGATCAGGCTGTCATGCTCGGCGCCCAGCACCAGCATGGGCACGCGGTGCATGCGGTGGGGCGCCGGCAGGTCGAACAGGGTCATGTCCCAAATGGCGCGATGGGATTCCGGCTGCATGCGTGTGTAATAGCGCGTCAGGCGGTCCGCGCCGACGGGCTGGGCGAACATGGCCTCCCGCAGCGTATCCAGGGCCACCTGCCCGCCGCCCAGAATGCGGTTGAGATCCCGCAGCAGGCCCGGTTTGTGGAAGGCCAGGCCGAGGGCTGCGCTCCATAGGCCCTGGGGCGGCACCGAGGCCATCAGCACCACACCCGGCACCGGCGCCTTCTCCAGGTATTTCTGCGCCACCATGCCGCCCATGGAATGGCCGATGAGCACCGGCGGGCCGGGCAGCAGGGCGATGGCTTCGTGCAGATCGCGCACATAGTCGCCGATGCTCAGGACATCCAGGTGCTCGCGCCCGCGCGAGCCGCCATGGCCGCTCAGGGAGACGGCGAAGCTGGCATAGCCCCGTTCGGCGAAGAAGGGCAGGAAATACTCTTCCCAGCACCAGGCGCCGGCGTAGGCGCCGTGGATGAACAGCAGGGGGGTGGGGCGGGGCGCGGCCTCGGGCAGGCGCGCCAGGACTTCAAGCGTGTCGCTGCGTGGTTTGTTCAAAGCTACGTCGTCTTCCGTGGATGGGCGCAGTCTATCCCGCATCGCCGTAGCCTTTTCCGCACGGGCGTGTAAGATGCCTGCTCCTGCATTATCCCCTGCGTGCGGCCCATGCTGAAGTGGCTGTTAACCCTGATCGTTGCCGTCTTCATTCTGGGCCTGGCCCTGCCCCATGTGGCACGGCACTTGAAGATCGGCCGCTTGCCGGGGGATGTCACCCTGCGCCTGCGCGGCCGCAGCTACTACCTGCCCTTCGCCACGACTCTGCTGCTGTCCCTGCTGCTGGCACTACTGGCGCGGCTGTTGTAACTGGCTCCCCGCGGGCCGCGCGGGGTCGTCGGCGAATTCACGCCAGCCTCCAGGAGTCCACCGGAACAGCCTGCGGCTCACCGGATGGGCTTCGTGGCCCTCGACAGTCTCCACCGTGTCGCGTAGTTGCCGCAGCTTGTCCGCGTCGGTGCTGGCGGTAAACACCACCACGTCGCGCGCCGGCATACCCATGATCAGCGCGCCGCCCGCCTGCCGCACCAGCGGCTCCCAGCGCCAGTGCAGCAGCACGCGGCTGGCCGCGTAGCCGTCCTCGGCGTCGATCACGCTGAGCCAGGGCAGCTTGCCCACGGACTTGACCCGCAGCTCGCCCGCGGCAGTGTCCAGATTGGCCAGCGCCTGTTGGTACAGGCGCGCCTCGTCCATGCCCCAGGCGGCCATCATGCCGCGGGAGACCAGTTGCGCCCCTTCGGGCAGGTCCAGGACGAACATGACCTGCACGTCCTCCAGGAACTCGCCCACCGCCAGCTCGTTGTCGGCCATCCAGGGGCCGGGCCGGTCCATCTGCCGGCTCAGGCGGAACAGTTGCACGGCAAGGCGCTTGCGGAAGGCGTCCAGATGGCGCTTGCCCACCAGGACCGGGCGTAGCGCCGCCAGCTGCTCTGCCACCGGCCGAGCGGCCCAGGATTCCTGCGGCTTTGCCCGCACCGCCGGCGCTTCGTCCGCCGCGCCGGCAGGCACTGGGGCCCAGCCCAGCACCAACGCCGTCGCCCACACCCACCTTGCCGTCACCATGGCATCCCCGCAGCCTGCACCAGAGCGTCATTCTACGATGGCGCAGCGTGCGCAAAACCATGGCGCATAAACTACCCTGTAAGCAGGTGCGTCGAAGGAGGCAAGCATGGAACAACGCAAGGTGGCAGTGATCGTGGGTGCCGGTCCGGGCCTGGGTTGCGCCCTGGGGCGGCGCTTCGCCAAGGCGGAGATGCACGTGGCCCTGGCGGCACGCAATACGGAGCGGCTGGGGAGCCTGGCGGTGGAATGTTCCGGCATCGGCCATGCGGGCCGTGCTTATGGCTGCGATGCAACCGACGAGCAGGCGGTGGAGGACTTGTTCGTGCGCGTGCGCGCCGAGCTGGGGGAACCGGACGTGGTGGTCTACAACGCCGGCGCCTTCGTGCCCCACGGCATCCTGGAGACCAGCGCCGAGGAATTCGAGCGCTGCTGGCGCGTCGGCTGCTTCGGCGGCTTCCTGGTGGGACGGGCGGCGGCCCGGGCCATGGTGGAGAACGGGCGCGGCGGCACCATCCTGTTCACCGGCGCCACCGCCAGCCTGCGTGGCAGTGCCCGCTTCCACAACCTGGCGGTGGGCAAGTTCGGCCTGCGGGCCCTGGCCCAGAGCATGGCGCGCGAGCTGCAGCCCAAGGGCATCCACGTGGCCCATGTGGTGATCGACGGGCACATCCGTCCCCAGGCGACGGTGGAACAGACCGGCGCCGAGCAGGGCGACGACATGCTCGACCCGGCCGCCA
Organism: Pseudomonadota bacterium; assembly: GCA_049320945.1. Lineage (GTDB taxonomy): Bacteria > Pseudomonadota > Gammaproteobacteria > Burkholderiales > Rhodocyclaceae > DYIB01. The sequence goes on along the minus strand of JBMOQT010000019.1, from coordinate 10,973 downwards.
TCGCCGAGGCCTACTACCAGCTCTACATCCAGCCGCGCAGCGCCTGGACCCTGGAGATGGACCTGAGGCCCTGGGTGGAGAAGTTCTGAGCTACACCGCGCCCAGGGCCCGCTCGCGCCCGAACTGCAGCTCGGCGAGGCGGGCGTACAGGGGATTCGAGCGCACCAGCTCCTCGTGGCGACCGACGCCGACGACGCGGCCGTGCTCCATCACGGCGATGCGGTCGGCGTTTTTCACGGTGGCCAGGCGGTGGGCGATGACCAGGGTGGTGCGCCCGCGCATCAGGTGCTCCAGAGCGAGCTGCACCTTGCGTTCGCTCTCCGCATCCAGGGCGCTGGTGGCTTCGTCCAGAAGCAGGATGGGCCGGTCCGAGACGATGGCCCGGGCGATGGCGATGCGCTGGCGCTGGCCGCCGGACAGGCGCACGCCGCGCTCGCCCAGATAGGTGTCCAACCCCTGGGGCAGGCGCTCGACGAACTCCAGGGCGAAGGCAGCGCGGCAGGCTTCCAGGATCTCCTCCTCGCCCGCCTCGGGACGGCCATAACGCACGTTGTCGCGCACGCTGGCGGCGAACATCACGGGCTCCTGGGGCACCAGGGCGATGCGCCGGCGCAGCTGCGCCGGATCGGCGGCGCGCAGGTCCACCCCGTCGAGGCAGATGATCCCCGCCTGGACATCGTAGAAGCGCAGCAGCAGCTGGAATACGGTGGTCTTGCCGGCGCCCGAGGGGCCCACCAGGGCCAGCTTCTCGCCCGGGGCGACGGCGAGGGAGAAGTGGTCCAGGGCAGGGGTTTCGGGGCGGGAAGGATAGGCGAACACCACGTCGCGGAACTCGACCGTGCCGCGCGGCGGCTGGGGCAGCGGCACTGGGTGCGCGGGCGCGCGGATGTCGGGCGCGGTGGCGAGCAGTTCGGCGATGCGTTCCGTGGCGCCGGCGGCACGCTGCAGGTCGCCGTAGACCTCGCTGACGGCGCCCACCGCCATGGCCGCCAGGGTGGCATAGAAGATGAAGGCCGACAGCTCGCCCGGGCTGATCCTGCCCGCCAGCACGTCGTGGCCGCCCACCCACAGGATGAAGCCGACGGCGGCGAAGCTCAGCACGATCACCAGGGCGATGAGGCCGGCGCGCTGGCGGATGCGCCGCGCCGCGGTGTCCACCACCGCCTCGATGCGCGCCGCGAAGTGGCGCCGGTCCAGCTCCTCGTGGCCCCAGGCCTGGACCGTCCGGATCTCGTGCAGCACTTCGTCGGCGTAGGCGCCGGTCTCGGCCAAGCGGTCCTGGCTCAGGCGCGCATAGCGGCGCAGGCGCCGGCCGAACAGCAGGATGGGCACCACCACCAGGGGCACGCCCAGCACCACGAACAGCGTGAGCTTGACGCTGGTGATGGCCAGCATGACCAGGCTGCCCGCCAGCATCAGGAGGTTGCGCAGCGCCAGGGACACGCTGGAGCCGATCACCGTCTCCAGCATGGTGGCGTCGCTGGTGAGCCGGGACAGGAGCTCGCCGGTGCGCGCCAGCTCGAAGTAGCCCGGCGGCAGGCGCAGCAGGTGATCGAACAGATTGCGGCGCAGGTCGGCGGTCACGCGCTCGCCCAGCCAGGACACGAGATAGAAGCGGACATAGGTGGCCGCCGCCATCGCCATGACGATGGCAAGCATGGCGAACAGCGCCCGGTCCAGTTCCGCGCTGGTGCCGGTGACGAAGCCCCGGTCCACCACCATGCGCAGGCCCTGGCCCAGGGCCAGCACGCTCGCCGCACCCAGCACCAGGGCCAGCAGGGCGCCGGCGACGCGCAGGCGGTAGGGCCTGAGGAAACCGAGGAGGAGCCCGAGCTGGCCCAGGGATATCGGCCTGTGGGGTTCGGCGAGGGGCGGAAGATCGGCCATGTCTGTCAGCTCAAGTATCGTGGCTCGCCGTGGGATGGGAAATGGCCGAAACTGCCCAGGCCCTTTGCCTGGAACGGTCGCGACCGTTACATTGGCGACAGCTTACTCCCGGTTTCGTTTTCGCAGCGGGCGAACAATGCCGCAGGCCGACAGTCGAATGGATATAACGCCACGCTCAGGAGGGGTTAATGCTGCGACGCACGGTTTGGCTGGCCGTCCTGCTGCTGCCCTTGTGGGCAGGGGCGGCAACCGTGGTCACGGCGGAGATCCGCGGCGCCATCAGTCCCGCCAGCTCGGCCTATTTCCTGCGCGCCCTGGACGAAGCGCGCCGCCAGCAGGCGCAGCTGCTGGTGCTGTCCCTGGACACGCCCGGCGGGCTGGATGCCGCCATGCGCGACATGATCCGCGGCATCCTCGCCTCGCCGGTACCGGTGGCCATCTACGTCTCCCCCAGCGGCGCGCGGGCGGCGAGCGCCGGCACTTACCTGCTCTACGCCAGCCACATCGCCGCCATGGCGCCCGGCACCAACCTGGGCGCCGCCACGCCGGTGGCCATCGGCCTGGGCGGCGAGCGCGACAAGCCCGGCGACGAACCGCAACAGGACAAGCGCCGCTCGGGCCGCGACTCGATGGAAGCCAAGGCGGTGAGCGACTCGGCCGCCTACCTGCGCAGCCTGGCCCAGCTGCGCGGGCGCAACCCGGAATGGGCCGAGAAGGCGGTGCGCGAAGCGGCCAGCCTGTCGGCCGACGAAGCGCTGCAGCTCAAGGTGATCGATCTGGTGGCGACCGACCTGCCCGACCTGCTGCGCCAGGCGGAAGGCCGCAAAGTGCAGCTGGAGAACAGGACCCACACCGTCTCCGTCGCCGGCGCGGCGGCGGTGGCCGTGGAGCGCAACTGGAAGGAACGGCTGCTGGCCGTCATCGCCGATCCCAACATCGCCCTCATTCTCATGATGGTGGGCATTTACGGCCTGCTGTTCGAGTTCTATTCGCCCGGCATGGCGGCGCCGGGGGTGCTGGGCGGCATCTGCCTGCTGCTGGGTCTGTACGGCCTGGCCCTGCTGCCCCTCAACTTCGTCGGCGTCGCCCTGCTGCTGCTGGGCCTGGCACTGATGGTGGCCGAGGCCTTCCTGCCCAGCTTCGGCGTGCTGGGCATCGGCGGCATCGTCGCCTTCGTCGCCGGCGCGCTCATGCTGGTGGACGCGGACGTACCCCAGCTCACCGTGTCCTGGGCCCTGGTGGTGCCCCTGGCGGTGACCAGCGCCCTGGTCATCGCCGGCATCGGCACTCTTGCCTACCGTGCCCACCGGCGCCGCCCCGCCGCCGGCGAGGAAGCGATGATCGGCGCCGAAGCCAGGGCCCTGGAGGATATCGACGGCGAGGGCTGGGTGTGGGTGTTCGGCGAGCGCTGGCGCGCACGCACCACCGCGCCCCTGGCCCGCGGCCAGCGGGCCACCATCGTCGGCCGCGACGGCCTGACATTGCTCGTGCAACCGCAAGACAAAGGAGGTGGGCCATGATCTGGGAATACGGCTGGGCCGGTGCCGGCTTTCTTCTTCTGCTGCTGATCGTCTCCAGCATCCGCATCCTGCGGGAGTACGAGCGCGGCGTGGTGTTCCTCATCGGCCGCTTCTGGCGCGTCAAGGGGCCGGGGCTGGTGATCGTGGTGCCCGGCATCCAGCAGATGGTGCGGGTGGACCTGCGCACCGTGGTGTTCGACGTGCCGAGCCAGGACGTGATCTCGCGCGACAACGTGTCGGTGAAGGTGAACGCCGTGATCTATTTCCGCGTCATCGATCCGCAAAAGGCCATCATCCAGGTGGAGAACTTCTTCGAGGCCACCTCGCAGCTGGCCCAGACTACCCTGCGCTCGGTGCTGGGCCGGCACGAGCTGGACGAGATGCTGGCCGAGCGCGAGCGCCTCAACGAGGACATCCAGCAGATTCTCGACGCTGCCACCGACGCCTGGGGCATCAAGGTGTCGAACGTGGAGATCAAGCATGTGGACATCGACGAATCCATGGTGCGCGCCATCGCCCGCCAGGCGGAAGCCGAGCGCGAGCGCCGCGCCAAGGTGATCCACGCCGAAGGCGAGCTGCAGGCCTCGGAGAAGCTGCTGCTGGCCTCCCAGGTACTGGCCAAGACGCCCCAGGCCATGCAGCTGCGCTACCTGCAGACGCTCACCTCCATCGCCGGCGACAAGAACTCCACCATCGTCTTCCCCGTGCCCATCGAGCTGCTGGAGTCGCTGCTGGGGATGGCCCGGAAACCGCCGGTGCAGCCTTAGCGCGGCAGCGCCGCCGGGGGCGTCCCCCGCAGCATGGCCAGGAAGCGCCGGCGCGTCACGGCCGTCATGTCGCGGAACGCCTCGAAGGCCACGTGACGCTGAGGCCGGGCCGGGTCGATCACCACGCCCCACAGGGGCAGCGGGCTGTCGGGCAGCAGGGCGTAGCGCACGTCGCCGATCACCCGCGGGCGCTCGGGATGGCGCACCAGGTAGCCCTCCGAGAGCATGCCGAAGCGCGCGATGTCCGCTGCCTGCACGCTGTCCGCCGGCAGCGGCGGTACGAAATCCGCCGGTGTGACACGCGGCACCGCGGTGCCCGGGTACAGCAACATGCCGCCGTCCAGGCCGGCGCGCACGCCATCCACCAGGTAGTGACCCTCGCTCAGGTAGATCGAGCGCCACAACAGCAGGTTGCCCATGGTCGGCTTCACTTCCAGGCGCTCCGGTCGGTGGCCGCGCGCCGCCGCGACGGTTTCCATGTACGCTTCGGCGCGCTCCCGCTGCAGCCAGCCGAAACCCAGGTAGAGCACGACCAGCGCCAGGGCCACCCTCGCCGGCCCGGGTCGCCCGCGCCACAGCGCCAGGCCCACGCCGACCAGCAGGATCAGGGTGAACAGGGGATCCACCACGGCCACCACGCTCCAGGCGAAGCGCGTCTCGGCAAAGGGCCACAGCAGGCGCGTGCCGTAGCTGGTGCAGGCATCCAGCAGGATGGCGCTGAGGAAACCGATCAGCGCCGAGCCATAGAGCACGGCAAAGGGCGCACGCCGGCGCAGCACCAGCCAGACCAGCGTCGCCGCCAGCAGCGCGCCCAGCGGCGCCGACACGACGGCGTGGCTGAAATGGCGATGGAATTCGATATTGAGCAGGGGATCGTCGGCGGCGCCGATCAGCACGTCGGCATCGGGCAGCATGGCGCCGGCGAACCCGGCCAGGGCTGCGGTACGGCCGTGGCGCCTGGCAAGGCCCTGGCCGCCGGCGGCGCCCAGGAGGGCATGGGACAGCGGATCCATGGACCCCATTCTAACCCATGGCCCGCAACGCCTTAGAATAGCGCGGCGAACCCCTTTTCCTGACGGAGCCCGGAATGTCCGAATACACGGCAACGATCCACTGGCAGCGCGGCGCCCAGCCGTTCACCGACAACCGCTACAGCCGCGGCCACACCTGGACTTTCGACGGCGGTGCGCAAGTCCCTGCATCCTCCTCGCCCCACGTGGTGCCCTTGCCCTATTCGGTGGCCTCGGCGGTGGACCCGGAGGAAGCCTACGTCGCCTCCTTGTCGAGCTGCCACATGCTGTGGTTTCTCTCCATCGCCGCCAAGCGCGGGTTCCGCATCGACAGCTACACGGACACGGCCGTGGGCATCATGGAAAAGAATGAAGCCGGCCGGCTCGCCATGACGCGCGTGACCCTGCGCCCGCGCGTGGTCTTTTCCGGGGCGACACCGCCGAGCGCGGCGGAGCTCGAGGCCATGCACCACGAGGCGCACCAGCAGTGTTTCATCGCCAATTCGGTGAAGACGGAGGTGCGCTGCGAGCCGGTCTGCGCCTGACGCCCGGGTCCACCCGCTACAAGAAGCCGATGTGCTTCCGGTCGGCGCTGGAGATGACGATCCTGACGAAGCGGTGGGGAATGAAGATCTCCGACTCGAAGCGCGAGCCGTCGTCCTTGTTGCACTCGGCCACCAGGTGGAAATAGTTGCGATCCGGGCTCGCCTCCTTGCAATAGAGATACTTGCCCGCCGGCCCTTCGGCCAGGTAGTCCTTCAGCACGGGCTCCAGCTCGGCGAGCCCGCTGTCGGTGAGCACCACCCAGAACGATTTCGACGTCACCTTATCCCTCCGTGCATGCCATGGCCGGCGACGCGCTAGGCCAGTGCCTGTTCGACCGCCAGTCCCGCCCGCAGCAGATGGCGGTCCCGCAGCGCCGGCGCCGCCAGCATCAGGCCGACCGGAGCCTCGCCCGTGCCGCGCCCCTGGCAGGGCAGCGTCAGCGCGCAGCCGTCGAGGAAGTTGATCACGCTCGGGTTGCGCAGCACCAGCAGATTGGTCCTGGCGTAAAGATCGTCGTCCGTCTCCAGGGGGGCGAGCAGGGGCGGCACGACGGGCACCGTGGGCATGACCCAGGCATCATAGCCCTGGGCCTTGGTTTCGAAACTGCGGATCATGCGGCCTCGCGCCGCCTGCAGCTCCAGGTAGTCCGCGGCGCTGGCCGCCGCGCCGCGCCGGATGCGCACGGCCACGCGCGGATCGTATTCCGGCTCGCGCGCCGCCAGCCGCTCGCGATGCACCGCCCACGCTTCGATGGGCGAGTAGCCGCCGTGCTTGTTGACCGCCGGCAGGTCGCGCCACTCCGGGGTGGCGATCTCGGTCAGCGCCGCGCCGGCGGCCGCCAGCCGCGACAGGGCCTGCTCGAAGGCCCTGGCAACGGTTTCGTCCAGGGCCTCCAGCACGAAATCCTGGGGCACGCCCAGGCGCAGGCCCTTCACCGGCAGCGCCGCCGGCAGCACCGGCGGCTCGCCGGCCAGGATCGCGTCGGTCAGGGCGCAGCAAGCCACGGTGCGCGCCAGCGGCCCCACGGAATCCAGGCTCTGGGAGAGCGGGAACGCGCCCTCCGTGGGCACTCGGCGGGCGGTCGGCTTGAACCCGGTCAGGCCGCAGAATGACGACGGAATGCGCACCGAGCCGCCCGTGTCGGTGCCCAGCCCCACGGCCGCCATGCCTTCGGCGACCGACACGGCGGCGCCCGAGGACGAGCCGCCGGCGATGCGCGCGCCGCCCGCGCGCCAGGGCGACAGGGGCGTGCCGTAGTGGGGGTTGAGGCCGAGCCCGGAAAAGGCGAACTCGGTCATGTTGGTGCGGCCCACGATCACCGCACCGGCCTGCTTCAGGCGTGTGATCGCCGGTGCGTCGCCTTGAGCCGGCGCCCCATCCCGCAGCACCCGGGAGCCGGCGGTGGTCGCCTGCCCCCGCACGTCGAACAGGTCCTTGACCGAGACGGGGATGCCGGCCAGCGGCGAGGGAACGACGCCGGCCGCCCGGGCCAGGTCGGACGCCTGCGCCGCCCGGCGTGCCGTGTCGGCGTCCACGCGCAGGAAAGCCGTGCCGCCGTCCGCCTGGTGGAAGGCGATGCGTTCCAGCGCCTGCTCCACCAGGCGCACGCTGGTGGTGCGGCCGGCGGCCAGGTCCTGGGCAAGTTCGAGTATGGGTTTGAACATGGTGTGCTCCTCAAGGAATTCTGACGGCGCCTAAGGTCAATCCCGTACGGGCGGATCGGCGACGTCCTTGCCGACCGCGAGAGCGTAGCGGTCGGCGGTATCCCTGGCAATCAGGGCGATCGACTCGATCAGCGGGGACTCGGGGCTGCTGCGGTAGGCGGCGGACAGGCGCAGGTCCGGGAAGCGCTCCCGGGTGCGCAGCAGGCGCAGGCTGCCCTCGCGCAGCTCCTGCTGGACGACGGCAAGGGGCACGACGCCGATGCCGAAGCCGTTGCCGATCAGCCGGATGATCGCCGCCAGCGAGGTGACGCAGTTGATGCGCGGCGCGGAGTCGGTCAGATCCGCAAACATGCGCTCGAGGGCCTTGTGGGGTGCGGAGTTGCGGGAGAAGCTCAGGATCGGAAAGGGCACCAGGTCGATCACGTCCAGCAGGCCGTCGGCGATGGGAAGCCGCGGGCTCGCCACCCAGGACATGGAGAAGCGCCCGAGGTCCATATTGACCACATCGGCGGCCGAAATGACATCGTTGTTCAGGGCGAGGTCCAAGTGCCCCTTCTGCAGCTGATCGTTGAGATTGAGCGAGGTGTCGCCGGTCAGTTCGATGTCGAGCTTGGGGTAGTCGCTGTGCACACGCTCGGCGAAGGACGGCAGCCAGCTGTGCATGATCGACTCGATGACGCCGATGCGCACCACCCCGGTGACGGCGCGATGGTCCAGCATTTCCTGGCGGAACGCATGGGCCAGCTTGACGATGCGTTCGGCATAGGCGAGCGCACGCATACCGTCGCGGGTCAGGGTGACGTCACGACTGTCCCGGTCGAACAGGCGGGTGCCGAAGTCCTGCTCCAGGGAGGCGATCCGGCTCGATACCGCAGCCTGGGTGGTGTGCAGCTTCTCGGCGGTCAGCCGGAAGCTCTTCAGTTTCGCGAGCCAGACGAAGGTTTCGAGAAAGCGGATGTTCACTGACGGTCAATGGGCCTAGCCCGGATTCTTCACGACAGCGAGCGCCCGGAAGTACTTTGCACCGACGCCATGTCTCCCGGAACACTGCACGGGGTAACGATTTCGGTCATGTTAAGCGAGCGCCTCGTGAAAAATCCGGGCTATAGCATGGCGTTGGGCAGGAAGGTGACGATCTGCGGAAATACCGTGATCAGTACCACGGCCAGCACCATGAGGAAGAAGAACGGCAGCGCCGCGCGCGCGATGTAGAACATGTTGCGCTGGCTCAGTCCCTGGATGACGAACAGGTTCATGCCCACGGGCGGCGTGATCTGCGCCATCTCGACCACCAGCACGACAAAAACGCCGAACCAGATGGGATCGATGCCCGCGGCCTGCACCGCGGGCAGGATGACCGACGTGGTGAGCACGACCATGGAGATGCCATCGAGGAAGCAGCCGAGGACGATGAACAGCAGCGTCAGGACCGCGATCAGCACTGCCTGGGAAAACTGCTTGGCCACGATCCATTCCGCCAGCATCGCCGGCAGCCCGGTGAAGCTCATGGCCGTCGTCAGGTAGGCGGCCCCCAGGAGGATGAACGCGATCATGCACGAGGTGCGCACGGCGCCCAGCAGGCTCGCGCGCAGCGTCTCCCAGTTCAGCGAGCCGCTGACGCCGGCCAGGATCAGCGCGCCCACCACCCCCAGCGCCGCCGCCTCGGTGGCGGTGGCCCAGCCCGCATAGATCGAGCCGATCACGAAGATGATCAGCAGCACCACCGGGATCAGCAGGCGCGACTGCCATAGTTTTTCCCGCAGGCTCATGGCGATGGATTCGCTCGGCACCCGCTCCCGATTGGCCAGCGACCAGAGCACGATGAACGCCGAGAACAGGACCATGAGCAGGATGCCGGGCAGGACCCCGGCGATGAACAGCCGGGCGATGGAAACCTGCGCGGCGACGCCATAGACGATCATGATGATCGACGGCGGGATCAGCAGGCCCAGGGTGCCCGCCCCCGCCAGGGAACCGAGGCTGATGGGTTCGTCGTAGCCGCGGGACTTCAGTTCCGGCAGGGAAATGCGCCCGATGGTCGCCGCCGTGGCCGCCGACGAGCCGCTCACCGCGGCAAAGATGCCGCAGCCCAGGACGTTCACGTGAAGCAGACGCCCGGGCAGGCGGCTCAACCAGGGCGCCAGGCCATGGAACATCTGCTCGGACAGCTTGGTGCGGTAGAGGATCTCGCCCATCCAGATGAACAGGGGCAGGGCAGTCAGGGTCCAGCTGGCGCTGGCGGTCCAACTGGTGGACGCGAGAATGGAGCCGGCCGGGGCGTCGGCATAGAAGACCATGGCGAACAGCCCGACCCCCAGCAGGGTGAGCGCCACCCACACGCCCAGGAGGAGGGCCGCGAACAGCAGGGTGACCAGGACGACGGTGAGCACTATCTGATCCATGGCAGATCTCCTACTCCGTCAAGGCGCCCTCCGCCGGCGCCTCCTCGGGCGAGCCGGCGAGCGTGGACAGCAGCCGTTCCAGGAAGGCCACCGCCAGCAGGAGCGTGCCCACGAGCATGGCCGACTGGGGAATCCACATGGGGATGGGGACCAGGCCGGTCGAGACCTCACCCAGGGTGAATGTCTCGTGCACGAACAGGGCGACCTGCCAGGAGAAGTAGGCGGCCAGCCCAAAGCCGACGGCGGTGCTGCCGACCTCGCACACCCGCCGCAGCCGGGCCGGCAGATGTTGCAGGAGCAGGACCACGCGGATGTGGTCGCCGTGGTGCAGGGCGTAGGGCAGTCCCAGGAAGCTGGCGGCCGCCATGCAGTAGGCGGCGAATTCGTCAGCCGACGGGATCAGGACACCCCACATGCGCGCGACGATCTGCGCCACGACGATCACACCGATCAGCGCCAGGAAAAAGGCGGCGGCCAGTCCCGCCGCCAGGTACACCCGCGCGAGTGCCGCACGCATCGCCGCTTACTTGGCGGAGTAGGCGTCGAGGATCTGGCGACCGTCCTGGCCGGCGCGCTTGAGCCACTCTTCCTTCATGGTGGCGGCGATCTTGGCGAGGTCGGCCTCGACCGCAGGCGGCGTCGGTTTGATCTGCATGCCCTTCTGTCCCAGGGTCTGGACCAGTTCCTGGGTCTTGCTCCGCGCCAGCTCCCAACCCTTCTTCTCGGCGCGGGCGGCGGCATCCAGCACCGCCTTGCGCGAGGCCTCCGGCAGCTTGTTGAAGGCGCGCAGGTTGACGATGACGAAATTCTTGGGAATGAAGGCGTTGACGTCGTAATAGTACTTGGAGAAATCCCATGCCTGGGTATCGACCCCGGTCGCCGGAGAGGTGATCATGGCTTCGATCACGCCGGCGCTGAACGCCTGGGGCACCTCGCCGGTGGCCACGGTCGTCGGCGCCGCGCCCATGAGTTCGATCAGGCGCGCCGTGGCGGCGTTATAGGCGCGGAAGCGCACGCCCTTGAGGTCAGCCAGGGTGTTGATGGGCGACTTGGTGAAGAAGCTCTGGGGCGGCCACGGCACCGAATAGAGCACCTTGATCCCCTGCTTCTCCAGCTTGGCGGCAACCGCCGAGCGGCTGGCAGCCCACAGCTTTTCCGCCTGGTCGAAGTTGCGCGC
>JBMOQT010000018.1:0-22752 GCA_049320945.1 Pseudomonadota bacterium | reverse complement strand
CGTCTATCGGCAACAAAACGTCATCGACCAAATCAAAGAGCGCCTGGACCGTATCGAGCGGCGCCTAGAGCTCAGCGACCACTGAGACCGGGCCACCCTTAAATGCGAACCCGGCCTTGCGCCGGGTTTTTTGTCAGTTAAAAAGCCGGTCGCGCTGCGCAAGCCGGCGCAGCCGCGACCGACCGCCGTTGCGGTACTCATCGAGCAGATAGGCCTCGCGGTAGGGCAGAAAGCCGCGCTGCTGTTCAGCTTCGTGAAACACCTGCATGAGCTTGTCCCACTCTTCCGCGTTGTACCAGCGCCGGCCATAACGGCGATGGCCCAGGCCGAGGCGGATGAAGTAGTAACCGACATAGCCCCCGCCCCACAACCACAGAATCAAGCCAGCCAGTTGCAGATAGAACACCTGTCGTGAAGTCAGGGACGCCCACCAGCGCACCAGCACGTCAAGCCACTCGTTCATGGTCCCCCCTTTGATTTCGGCGTCATTATACCTCCGGGATAACCCTAGATGGCCCGCGCCTTGGAAACCTCCATGAGCAACAGCACTTGGCCCCGGCTTTGCGTCTTCGACGTGGAATGCAGAAAGGACGGCAGCCAGGATAAGCCGCTGCTCGACTCGGACGAGCGCGTCTCGTCCATGCCTGCCAGGATGATGACCTCACCTTCCCGGGCATCGATCACGGTTTCCGACTCGCGCTTGAACAGAGTAGGCGAATCGATGTTGCTGGTGGTGGTGACGCCAAAGGTGGATACGGCTTGGCTGACCTTCATCAAGATCGATTCGCCCAGGATACGCGGCTCGACCGTGATCACCACGCCGGAAGTGCGGTACTCGATGGACTGCAGAGCGTTGCCGGTCTTGTCTATGGTGACCGCCCCGCGCACCGGCACATCCGAACCCACCATATGCGCAATTGCCTATGCCATCGCTTCTCGCCGTTGCAGCCGCTGACTGGTTTTTTGTCAGCCGAACTCAGCGCACCCGCCGGTTGGGGAACAGCGCCGACGCGCGCCACATGTAGAACGTGACGGGGTCCGAGGTGGCGAGCACCGTGCCCGCCCGGTCTACAATCTGCGCCTGTAGCGTGTGGGCGCCGCGGTCCAGAGCGGTCAGTTCGAAGGTGCCCGACGTCTGCCGTGCCACGACTTCTCCATCTAGCAGCAGCGCGATGCGTTGACCCGGGGCCAGGTCGGGGAGGACGACGACCTCGACGCGCACGTCGCCATCGTTGTTGTGGACCGTTTCCTCGCTGGCGGGACTGGTGATGGCAAGCCTGACATGGCCTCGGTCGGCGGTGCGCATCATGGGCGGGCCGGCTGGCTGAAAGAGCGGCGGCAGTTGGGCCGTACTTTGGGTTGCCGCACCGGCAGCGGCCAAAGCGGCCGTCAGGGCAGCGACGCGTATGCGACGAGACCGATTGGACATGGAGCATGCTCCGGCGCCGATAGGGTCGGCATAGTATCCGGCTGGGGTGATTCCCGCGTCAAATCAGCGGCGACTTCCCCCTCCCCCGCCCCTTCGGGCAGGGCATCGGCCCTATCTCAGAACTTGATGATCTGGCGCACCGCCCTGCCCTCGTGCAGGCGGTCGAAGCCGGCGTTGATTTCGTCCAGGCTTAGTACGCCGCTCATCAGCCGGTCCACTGGCAGCCGGCCGCGCCGGTACAGGGCGATGTAGTTGGGCACGTCCCGCACCGGCACGCAGGTGCCGATGTAGCTGCCTTTGATGGTGCGCTCCTCCGCCACCAGGCTCACCTGGGGCAGGGACAGCATGGCGCTGGGCGGGGTGAGACCGGCCGTCACGGTGGTGCCGCCCCGGCGCGTGATGCGGTAGGCGAGATCCATTGCCTTGACCGAGCCGGCCATCTCGAAGGCGTAGTTCACGCCGCCCTGGGTGGCGGCCTTGACCTCGGCGGCGCAGTCGCCCTGGGCGGCGTTGTAGCAGTCGGTCGCGCCCAGCCGGCGCGCCAGCTCCAGCTTCTCCTCCGACAGGTCGATGGCGACGATGCGGCTGGCGCCCGCCATCACCGCCCCCAGCAGGGAAGCCAGACCGACGCCGCCCAGGCCGATCACGGCGACGCTGGCCCCGGGGCTCACCCTGGCCGTATTCACCACCGCACCGACGCCGGTCAGCACCGCGCAGCCGAACAGGGCCGCCTCCTCCAGGGGTAGGTCCGGATCGATCTTGACCAGGGAACGGCGCGACACGGTGGCGTATTCGGCAAATGCCGACACGCCCAGGTGATGGTTGATCGTCTCCTGCCCGCGGTGCAGGCGCCGCGCCCCGGACAACAGGGTGCCCGCGCCGTTGGCGGCAGCGCCGGGCTCGCACAAGGCCGGCCGCCCTTCCGCGCAGGGCAGGCAGTGGCCGCAGCTGGGCACGAACACCATGACCACGTGATCGCCCCGCTGCAGGTCGGTGACCCCGGCACCGAGTTCCTCGACGATGCCCGCGGCTTCATGGCCCAGCGCCATGGGCAGCGGCCGCGGCCGGTCGCCGTTGATCACCGACAGGTCCGAATGGCACAGGCCGGCGGCGGCGACCTTGACCAGGACTTCTCCCGGGCCCGGCGGATCCAGGTCCAACTCCTCGATGGCGAGCGGCCTGGATTGGGCGTAGGGCAAGGACGCGCCCATGGCGCTAAGGACCGCGGCTCTGATCTTCATGCTCCCTCCTTGAGTGGTTGCGCGCGCCGCAAATGGCTTCTCTGCCGATACGCTCGCAATCCTCGCACGAAACGGACCATGTTCATAGACAAGCGGATCGCCGGCGCCATTCTTCAGGCTTGAAGCAGACTACTTGCCGATCAGCGGGCAGCGCGATTGCGACAAGGGCTGGAAGGCCTCCTCGCCCGGGATGGTCGCCAGGACTTTATAGTAGTCCCAAGGATACTTGGACTCCTGGGGCTTCTTCACCTCGACCAGGTACATATCGTGGATCATGCGCCCGTCGGCGCGGACGTAGGCGTTCTTGGCGAACACATCGTTGATCTTCGCCTTCTTGAGCTGGCTCATGACCGCCTTGGCGTCATCCGTCCCGGTCGCCTTGACCGCCTTGAGATAGCTCAGCACGGCCGAGTAAACGCCGGCGTGCACCATCCCCGGCATGCGCTTGGTCTTGTCGAAGAAACGCTTCGACCAGGCGCGCGTCTCGTCATTCATGTCCCAGTACCAGCCGTCGGTCATCAGCAGCCCCCCGGCCGTGTTGAGCCCGAGGCTGTGGATGTCGCTGATCTGCAGCAGCAGGCCCGCCAGCTTCTGGTTCTTGGTCACGCCGAACTCGTTGGCCGACTTGATGGAATTCACCGTGTCCGCGCCGGCATTGGCCAAGCCGATGATCTGCGCCTTGGACGCCTGGGCCTGCACCAGGAAGGAGGAGAAGTCGGTCGTTCCCAGGGGATGGCGGATGCTGCCCAGCACTTCGCCGCCGGCCTTCTTGACGATGTCGCCGGTGTCCTTCTCCAGGGAATGACCGAAGGCATAGTCGGCGGTGAGGAAGAACCACTTCTTTCCGCCCTGCTTCACCACCGCGTTGCCGGTGCCGTAGCCCAGGGAATAGGTATCGTAGGCGTAATGGACCGTGTACGGCGTGCAGTCCTCGTTGGTGAGCCGGGTGGTGGCCGGGCCGATGGGCATGAACACCCGCTGCTTCTCGGCCGAGAGCTTGGCGATGGCCAGCGCCACCGAGGAGTTGAGGGCCTCCGTGACCATGGACACGCCCTGGGTGTCGAACCACTCGCGCACCTTGGCGCTGGCGATATCCGCCTTGTTCTGATGGTCGGCGGAAACGATCTGGACCGGCCGTCCCAACACCGTGCCGCCGAAATCGTCCACCGCCATCTGCGCCGCCACCACCGTCGTCGGGCCGCCGAAATCGGCGTACACGCCGGACATGTCAGTGATGACGCCGATCTTGAGCGGCGTCGAGGCGTTGGCGGCCGCTGCGGCCGACAACAGCCCGGCGAACAACATTGCTTTCATCAACTTGGTCGTCTCCATTCCTGTCTCCTCTATGTGATACGACAGCAATCGCCGCCTTCCCTCGGCCGCGACGGCTGTTCCCTTCGAGCCCGGTCTGCCGCCGCGCGGCGCAGCCCGGATCTCGTTCGCGCGCCTCAGGCGCTTGTTCCTTTTCTCCTGTCCTCGCGGATCATGTCGCTGCCCCTCTCGGCGATCATGACGGTGGGCGAGTTGGTGTTGCCCGAGGTGATCACTGGCATCACCGACGCATCCACCACACGCAGCCCGGCCAGACGGCGCACGCGCAGGCGCGCGTCCACGACGGCCATGGGATCGTCGTCCCGGCCCATCTTGCAGGTGCCCACGGGATGAAAGATGGTGGTGCCGATGTCTCCGGCCGCCGCCGCGAGCTCGTCGTCGGCCTGGAAGCCGGTCCCGGGCAGGTACTCCTGCGGTGAGTAGGGCGCCAGTGCCGGCATGGATACGATGTGGCGCGTGAGCCGCAGCGCCGCGACCGCTGTGCGCCGGTCGCTCTCGGCCGTCAGGTAGCGGGGCGCGATGCGCGGCGCGTCCTGGGGGACGGCTGAGCGCACCCGGACATAGCCGCGGGAGGCCGGGCGCAGGTCGCAGACGCTCGCGGTGAAGGCGGAGAAGCGGTGCAGCGGATCGCCGAACTTGTCCAGCGACAGGGGCTGGACATGGTATTCGAGGTTCGGCGTGGCCTGGCTCTCGTCCGAACGGGCAAAGGCCCCCAGCTGGCTGGGCGCCATGGCCAGCGGACCGCGCCGCAGCAGCAGATACTCGGCGCCGATGCGCATCCTGCCCCACAGGCTGTTGGCCGTGCGGTTGAGGGTTTCGATACCCCGCACCTTGAACACCATGCGCAGCTGCAGATGATCCTGGAGGTTTTCGCCCACGCCGGGGAGATCGACCCGGGGCGTGATGCCCGCCTGGTGCAGGACCGGTACCGGGCCCACGCCTGAGCGCTGCAGGATCGCCGGGCTGCCGATGGAGCCGGCGGCCAGCACGGTCTCCAGTCGCGCGCGCGCGTGCATGCGCTCGCCGCCGAGCAGGAACTCGACGCCGGTGACGCGGTGGTTGTCGAACGACAACCGGTCGATCAGCGCGCCGGTGACCACCCGCAGGTTGGCGCGCTTGAGCGCCGGGCGCAGGAAAGCCTTGCTGGCGTTCCAGCGCACGCCGCGCCGCTGGTTCACCTCGAACTTGCCGACACCCGCGTTGTTGCCCCGGTTGAAATCGTCCGTAAGGGCGACGCCAGCCTGCTGTGCAGCCTCGGCGAAGCGGTCGAGGATATCCCAGCGCAGGCGCTGCGGCTCCACGCGCCATTCGCCGCCGGCGCCATGGGCCTCGTCCGCGCCGCGCCAGTGATCCTCGCTGCGCTTGAACACGGGCAGCACTTCCCGCCAGGACCAGGAAGGATCGCCCACCAGGCGTGCCCACTCGTCATAGTCGCGCTCCTGCCCGCGCATGTAGATCATGGCGTTGATCGACGAGGACCCGCCCAGCACGCGGCCCCGGGCGTAGAGTATGGAGCGCCCGTTCAGGCCCGGCTCCGGCTCGGTGCGAAAGCACCAGTCGGTGCGCGGATTGCCGATGCAGAACAGGTAGCCGACGGGGATGTGGATCCAGATCCAGTCATCCTTGCCACCTGCCTCCAGGAGCAGCACCGATACTTCCGGGTCCTGGGACAGGCGATTGGCCAGTACGCATCCGGCGCTGCCGCCGCCGACGACGACATAGTCGAACGTGCCGAACTCCTTCACCGATTCCCCCGCGCGCACTTGCCCAGCCCGCATCACTTGGCCGTCGGCATGACGAACTCGGCGCCCCTGGCCACGGTGTCGGGCCAGCGCTGCATCACGCTCTTGTAGCGCGTATAGAAGCGGACACCCTCTTCCCCATAGGCGTGCATGTCGCCGAACAGGCTGCGCTTCCAGCCGCCGAAGGAGTGCCAGGCCATGGGCACGGGAATGGGAACGTTGATGCCCACCATGCCCGCCTCGACGCGGCGCGCGAACTCGCGCGCCGTGTGGCCGTCCTGGGTGAAGCACACGGCGCCGTTGCCGTACTCGTGGGCATTGACCAGCTCGAGGGCCTCGCTCAGGGTGGCGACGCGGACGACGCACAGTACCGGGCCGAAGATCTCTTCGCGGTAGATCGCCATGTGGGGGCGGACGTGGTCGAACAGGCTGGCGCCGATGAAGTAGCCCCTCTCGCGCCCCGGCAGCCGCAGCCGGCGCCCATCGACGCGCAGGACCGCGCCCTCCTTCAAGCCCCTCTCGATATAGGCTTCGATCTTGGCGCGGTGGGCCGCCGAGATCACCGGCCCCATTTCAATGCCCGGCGCCGCGCCGTCGCCCACCTTCAGCTCGCTGGCACGGGCCGCCAGCCGCTCGACCAGGGCGTCCGCCACGCCGCCCACCGCCACCGCCACCGAGATCGCCATGCAGCGCTCGCCCGCCGAGCCGTAGGCCGCCCCCACCAGGGCATCGGTCACCTGCTCCAGATCCGCATCGGGCATGACCACCAGATGGTTCTTGGCACCACCCAGCGCCTGCACCCGCTTGCCCTGCCGGGTGCCTTCGCCGTAGACGTGGGTTGCGACCGGCGTCGAGCCGACGAAGGAAATGGCCCTGACGTCGGGATGGCGCAGGAGCGCATCCACCGCCTCCTTGCCGCCCTGCACCACGTTGAACACGCCGTCCGGCAGGCCCGCCTGCTGCAGCAGTTCGGCGGCGATGATGGACGCCGACGGATCCCGTTCCGAGGGCTTCAGGACGAAGGTGTTGCCGCAGGCGATGGCAAGCGGATACATCCACATGGGCACCATCACCGGGAAATTGAAGGGCGTGATGCCCGCCACCACCCCCAGAGGCTGGCGCATGCTCCAGTTGTCGATGCCGCCGCCGACCTGGTCGGTGTATTGCCCCTTGAGCAGGTGCGGTATGCCGCAGGCGAACTCGATCACCTCCAGGCCGCGCGTCACTTCGCCCATGGCGTCGGGCAGCGTCTTGCCGTGCTCGCGCGTGATCGTCTGCGCCAGCGTCTTCATGTTCTGCTCCACCAGTTCCTTGAAGCGGAACAGGATGCGCGCGCGCTTCAGCGGCGCCGTCTCGGCCCATTGGGGCAGCGCCGCCTGGGCGGCCGCCACCGCCTGGGCCACGTCATCCTCGGTACCGAGGCTGGCGCGCGCCACCACCTCGCCCGTGGCGGGATCATGCACGTCGACGGTGTCGCGTTCGCCGGGAAGCACACAGCGGCCCGCGATGTAATGGGGGACATGAGAGATGCGGTGTTCGATTGCGTCGTTCATGGTCGCAAAGCTGTGGCGTTTATTCGAAAAATGCATTTAGCCATGCTTGACCGTTGGAAATCCAATGAGTTATTTTGTGTTTCGATATTTGGAAAGCCAATAACTGAAATGGATTTGAAACAGCTGCGCCTGTTCGCGGCCGTCGCCAGGCATGGGGCGCTGAGCCGCGCTGCCGAGGAAGTGCACCTGTCGCAGCCGGCGCTGAGCCTGCAGCTCAAGAGCCTGCAGGAATCACTGGGCCTCGAGCTGTTTCGCCGCACCCAGCGCGGAATGGAGCTCACGCCGGCGGGCCGCAAGCTGCTGCCCTACGCCGAGCGCGTGCTGGGAGCGGCCAATGAGCTGGGCGCCGTCGCCGCAAGCCTGTCCCGCGTGGTCAGCGGCAAGCTGCGCATCGGCACCATTCTGGATCCGGAGTTCCTGCGCCTCGGCGGCTTCCTGCGCACCCTGGTGGAGCGCTATCCCGACGTCGAAACCAACCTGTTCCATGGCATCTCCGGCTGGGTGCTGGCGCAGATCAAGGCCGAGGCCCTAGACGTCGGCTTCTATCTCGGCCTGCCCGAGGATGCGCGCTTCCACGCCGAGGTGCTGACGGAGTTCTCCTACCGCGTGGTCGCTCCCGCCGGCTGGAAGAAGCAGGTCGCCCAGCGCGGCTGGCGCGAGCTCGCCGCCCTGCCCTGGATCTGGACGCCGCCCGAGTCGGCCCACAACCGGCTGCTGTCGCGCGTGTTCGCGCGGGAAGGCATCACGCCGCGCATCGTCGCCGAGGTGGACCAGGAGCCGTCCATGCTCGACCTGGTCAAGTCCGGCGTCGGCCTGTCCCTGATGCGCGACAGCATCGCCCTGCGGGAGAGTCATGCCTACGGCCTCGCCATCGCCGACTCGGTATCCCTGGAAACCGAGCTGACCTTCGTCTGTCTCGCGCGCCACAAGGACCGTCCCGCGGTCGCGGCTGCCCGCGAAGTGGTGATGTCCCTCTGGTCGGCGTGAGCGGCCCCGGCCAGAATTACGGTGATATTCTCCGGCGGATCTTAAGACCCCTCGCGACGCGCATCCGGTAATGCCGCACCCGGGGCGGCGTCGGCCGCTTCCGCCGGACGCCGGAAGCCGCGGATCCGCCAGGTGACATGCAACCCCGCCAGCATGACGGCGCAGCTGCCGGCGAAGGCCCAGCGGAAGCCGCCGCCCCAGTCGATCAGCAGGCCGGTGACGGCCGGGCCGGCGAACTGGCCCACGGCGAAGAAGAAGGTGACATAGCTCACCGCCAGGGGCGCTTCGCGCGCCCCCACGTGCTCCGTGGCGGCGGCCAGGACGGAAGTGAACAGCCCGGACATGGTGAGGCCCAGGATGAGGTAGTGGGCGGCGAATCCCGCCGGCGCCGGCCACACCACGGGAACGGCGGTGCCCAGAAGGGTGAGCGCCATGGACAGCACCAGCACGGTACCGCGGCCGATGCGGTCCGACAGCCAGCCCCAGGCCGCCCCCGAAAAGATCGACAGCACCCCCATCAGGCCCGCCAGGCGCCCCGCCGTCAGGGGCGACACGCCCGCCTCCAGGGCGAAGCTGTACATGAAGATGGCCTGGGCGATGTAGGTCAGGCCGACGATGCCGTAGAGGATGCCCACGGCGATGACGCGGCGATTGCCATAGACCGCCGCCTTGTCCACCGGCGGCAGCGACCGGCCGGCGCCTCTCCCCTGCCCCGGCGGGTCGCGCAGAAAGGCCAGCGCCGCGACCGTGGCCAGCCCGCCGCCGGCGGCGAACAGGGCCCAGGCGAGGCGCCAGCCGTCGACGCCGCGCGCTTCGTTCAGGTAAGGAATGAGCCAGCCCGCCAGCAGCATGCCGATGCCCACGCCGCTGTTGAGCATGCCGATCACGGCGCCGCGGCGCTCGGGATACCAGCCGACCAGCAGCGATACCAGCGGCGTGTATGCGAACGCCGTGCCGAAGCCGAGCAGCGCCATCAGCACCACCAGCAGCACGTAGTGGGAGGCCATGCTCAGCCCGACGAAGCCCAGAGTGGTGAGGACGACCCCAAGGATCACCGTGCGCCGTCCGCCCCAGCGCGCCGCCGCTATCCCTGCCGCCATCACCAGGCACAGGTAGCCGAGCGCCGTGACGGTGGCCAGGTTTCCCGCCTGCTGGTAGCTCAGGCCCAGCCCGGCGCGCATGGCGGGCAGGATGAGCCCATAGGCCAAGCGGGCGAAGACCAGCACGACAATGGTGACGAGGACGCCGGTGCCGATGGTCAGGCCGGCTCGCGACGGCGATGGATTCAATCGATTTCTCGCATGGGGTTAAGGGCCGGAGCGCCCGCTTCCGCTGTGCGGAATGACAATTCGCTACCAGCGGGCAAGCCCCGCCATTATCGCCTCCCTTTGCCGCCTTGTGTCGCTAACTCGCTAATGACGCGCCAACAGGCCGGGCGCCATCGCTGCGAGCAGCGTGGCTTCGCCCTGCGCGTTCACGTCGAACCACCACACGGCACCCTTCTTCATGCTCCAGTCCTGCTCGGCCCCGGCGAGCAGCAGCGCGGCGACGCGCCCCAGGGTCGGTTGATGGCCCACCACCAGCACGTCTTGATGTCCGTCGGGGAAGCCGGCCGCCGCCAGCACGTCCCGTGCCTCCACGCCGGGGGCGACCTCGTCGCAGAGATCGTAGGCGAGCTTCAGGGCGTCGGCGGTCTGGCGCGTGCGCAGGGTGGGACTGGCCAGTATCCGGAGGTCGGCAGCCAGGCGCGGCTTGAGCCACTTGGCCACCAGGGTGGCCTGGCGCCGGCCTTTCTCGGTGAGTGCGCGCTGGTCGTCGGGTTTGCCGTCCTCGGCCTCGGCATGGCGCCATAGAATCAGTTTCATTCCTGGTCCTCCGTTCATTTACTGCGCGCCCGGAGCGGGCGCGTCCTGGTGAAGGCTTTCCATGCGGCGGGAAGCGCCGCCAGCGCGGCGTCATGGCGTGCGGCCAGCCAGCGGCGGATGGGGCCCAGCGCTTCTTCGTGAGCCGGCACCAGCCGGCCGAACAAGGCCTCGGCAATGACGATGTCGTTCAGCCCGCCCAGCACGTCCTGCACCTGGGCCAGGGCGCGCACGTAATCGCGGCTGCGCTTGCCGGGATGGAGTCCGGAGAAGAACTCGGCGGCGTAGCGCAGCTTCTTTGCCGCAATGCGTGCGGCATGGCGCTGGGCGGCGTCGCCCCGGGGCAACCGCGCGCCGCGCTTGAGCAGGCGCTTGTGGCAGCGCGCCAGCATCTTGTCGGCGAACTCCCCAAGCGGCGCCTCCTGCGCCTGGCGCCAGCGCTCCTCCTGCAGCCAGGCGCCCAGGCGCAGCTGCAGCCGGGCGTAGCGGAGCGATTGGAGCGCCTGCCGGGCGGCCCTGCGCGCCTGCGCCGCCCGCCTGGCCGCGGCGGCTTGCAGGGCGTCCAGGCCGACGGGCGCGTCGCCCTCCGCGCGCAGGGCAGGCAGGGTTTGCCGCGCCAGCACTTCCCAGTCGCGGGCCACGCCCAGCTCGCGCGCGATCCACTTCAGCTCCGGTTGGCAGCCGGGGCGCGCAATGACGGGCGAAAACAGGCTCAAGGCGGCGCGCAGGCGCCTCAGCCCCACGCGCATCTGGTGCACGAACTCCGGGTCGTCGCCGGCGAGCACGCCCGCTTCGTTGCCCTGGATCTGGGCCAGGCAGCCCGAGACGATGCGCGCCACGCCCTCCCCCACCCTCATCTGCGCCGATAGCCCGGGCGGCTGCGCCTTTACCGGTTCGCGCCGCTCGCCCGCCCACAGGGCATAGCCCCGGTGCGCCTTGCTGACATCGAACGGACGCAGGGCGATGGTATCCGCCAGCGCCAGGGCGAAGTCGAACAGCACGCCCGGCTCGCCCGCCAGCAGCTCCAGCTCGATCTCGCTGATGGGTTCGCGACTCTGACCGCCCCTCACCTCGCCCCGGTCCAGGGCCAGTTCGATTTCGGAGCCGTCGGGAAACGCCAGGTGCCAGGTGGTGCGGCGAAAGCGCGTCGTGAACACCGGCCCCAGGCGTCCGGCGAGGGCAGGATCGCGCAGCAGGCGCGCGCAAGCGGAGTCGGCACCGGCCCGCCGTGCCAATGCTTCCAAATCCGGCCGGTCGCCGCGCACGGGCGACTCCCACTCCTGCCGGGTGTGCAGTCCCGCATGCACGCCGCCGCCCCCTTTGAAGGTCTGCACCCGCCGCCGTCCCTCGCGCCGCACGCGCAGGGCGGCGCCGTGGCGCTTGAGCCACAGATCGGGGGTATCGAAATAAGTGCTGACCAGCAGGCCGGTGGCGGGGGGCGCCACCGCGTGGGCGCGCAGCAGCTCGTGCCGGCGCAGGCGGGGCACGTCGGCGGGATCGATGAGCAGCTTCAGCTCGACTTCGGTGGGCATGGCGGACGGCGGCGCGCAGGCGTCTATTGTAGCCCCCCGCGCCCCGCCCTCCCCGCGCCGGCCCCGCCGGCGCCCGACGGGGTTCAGAACCAGTCTTCCTGCATCTCCATCAGCGGCTGCACGCCCGCCCGGGCGGAGCGGATCAGGGCCGCCGTCTCCGGCAGCAGCTTGGCGAAGTAGAAGCGCGCCGTGGCGAGCTTCGCCCGGTAGAAGGAATCGCCCGAGCTCTCCTTGGTCAGGGCCACCTGCGCCATGCGCGCCCAGAAGTAGGCGAACACCAGGTGGCCGCATACGCGCAGGTAGTCCACCGCCGCCGCGCCCACTTCCTCCGGATCGGCCATGGCCTTGGTGCCGATCTCGGTAGTGAGCCTGGTGACCTTCTCGCCCAGGTCGGCGAGGGGCGCGACGAACTCCTGCATCCGCGTATCGGCGCCCGCCTCGATGACGAAGGACTGCACCAGCCTGCCGAACTTCTTCAGCCTGGCGCCGTTGTCGCCCAGCACCTTGCGCCCCAGCAGATCGAGGGACTGGATGGTGTTGGTGCCCTCGTAGATCATGTTGATGCGCGCGTCACGCAGGTACTGCTCCATGCCCCATTCGCGGATGTAGCCGTGGCCGCCGCACACCTGCAGGCAGTGGGAGGTGGCGATCCAGCCGTTGTCGGTGAGGAAGGCCTTGACGATGGGGGTCACCAGGGCCACCAGGTCGGCGCAGTCGCGCCGCACCGCCTCGTCCGGCGAGTGGATTTCCTTGTCGATCTGCAGCGCCGTCCAGATGGTGAGCGCCCGTCCCGCCTCGGCGTAGGCGCGCGCCGTCAGCAGCATCTTGCGCACGTCGGGATGAACGATGATCGGGTCGGCCGGCTTGTCCGGTGTCTTGGGACCGGACAGGGCGCGCGACTGGAGGCGCTCCCGGGCATAGGCGACGGCGTTCTGGTAGGCCACTTCGGTCAGGCCCAGGGACTGGGTGCCCACGCCCAGGCGCGCCGCGTTCATCATGACGAACATGGCCGCCAGCCCCTTGTGGGGTTCGCCCACCAGGGTGCCCACGGCGCCGTCCAGCACCAGTTGCGCCGTGGCGTTGCCGTGGATACCCATCTTGTGTTCCAGGCCGCCGCAATAGATGTTGTTGCGGCTGCCCAGGGTGCCGTCCGGTCGCACCAGGAACTTGGGCACGACGAACAGGGAGATGCCCTTGGAGCCCTGGGGCGCGTCGGGCAGGCGTGCCAGCACCAGGTGAATGATGTTCTCCGCCAGGTCGTGCTCGCCGGCGGATATGAAGATCTTCTGGCCGGTGATGCGATAGGTGCCGTCCGCCTGGGGCTCGGCCTTGGTGCGCAGCATGCCCAGATCGGTACCGCAGTGGGGCTCGGTGAGACACATGGTGCCGGTCCACTCCCCGCTCGTCAGCTTGGGCAGATAGAGGCGCTTCTGCTCCGCCGTGCCATGGGCGTGCAGGCACTCGTAGGCGCCGTGGGACAGGCCGGGATACATGGTCCAGGCCTGGCTGGAGGCATTCAGCATCTCGTAGAAGCACTGGTTCACCACGTGGGGCAGGCCCTGGCCGCCGTATTCCGGGTCGCAGCTCAGGGCCGGCCAGCCGCCCGCCACGTAGCGAGCATAGGCTTCCTTGAAGCCGCCGGGCGCCCTGACCTCGTGGCCGGCCGGGTCGAGGTTGCACCCTTCCTGGTCGCCGCGCTGGTTGAGGGGGAAGATCACCTCTGCGGCGAACTTGCCACCTTCTTCCAGCACGGCGTTGATGGTGTCGAGGTCCAACTCGGCGTGGGCCGGCAGGGCCTTGAGTTCCCGGGTGACGTCGAGCACTTCGTGCAGCACGAACTGCATGTCCCGCAACGGGGGAGTGTATTGAGGCATGGTTCCGTTCCTTATGGCCTGTATCGTATGGTCAAACACAGCGGGCACCGGTGCAGGCCGGCGCGCTGCGGCTTCCCCCCTCTCTTCCCAAAGGGCACAATGCAGGCGCGAATTTATATCTGACACCAACTGATGTCAAATAAGCGGATCAAGGAAGCGGCGTCCGCCTCCGCCGGCCGTGGGCGCGTCTATCGCGGCGTGAGCGAGGAGGCGCGGCGCGCGGAGCGCAAACAGGCCTTCATCCAGGCGGGCATAGAAGTATTCGCGCGCGACGGCTTCGCCGGCGCCACCACGCGCGGCCTGTGCGCCGAGGCGGGTCTGACCCAGCGCTATTTCTACGAATCCTTCGCCAGCCTGGAGGATTTGTTCGTGGCCGTCACCAACCACCTGGGGGCGCAGCTGGAAACACGCATCAACGCCGCGGTGGACGGCGCGCCGCGTAACGTCACCGCCATCACCCGGGCCAGCCTCGCGGCCTTCTTCGGCTTCATGCTGGACGACCGGCGCGCGGCGCGCATCCTGCTGATCGAGATCCTCACCGTCGGGCCGCGCCTGGAGCTGTCCCTGCGCCGCTTCAGCGAGACGCGTGCAGAGCATCTGCGCCGCCTGATCGAACAACTGCACCCGGAAATCGCCCGCAGCCGGGATAACGTCCATCTGATCACCACCGGCCTGGTCGGAGCCGCCCACCAGATCGCCATCGCCTGGATGTCCGGCGGTTTTGCCGAGCCGCTGGAGGAGGTGGTGGACAGCGCCCTGAGGATTTACGCGGCGGCGATCCTGCCATCCAAGTAACCGGAGCGCAGGTTCGCCGGCGGAGGGTATCAGTCAACCATCCGGCTGCCGGCCGCCAGGGGCGTCCACGGCGACGCGGTGCGGGCAGACGGGGGAGCGCTACCCAGCAGCACAGCCAACCGTTCGCCCTCGTGGCGCGCGCCGATCTGCCTGCACAGCCTTTCGGCCTCATGCAGCAGGTCCGCCGCGCGGGTGGACCCGATCTCCGCCTGAGCCAGTCCCTGTTCGGCCAACGCCAGCGCCTGTTCGTAGAGCATCCCGTGGCGGCGCGCGAGGGCTGCCGCCCGCTCCGCCAGCCGCCGAGCACGGGCCGCCCGGCCGGCGCGGCGCGAATGCGCCGCCTCGAACACCAGGCTGCGGGGCGCCGCCAAGGGGTAGCGGAGCGCGAAGCGGTGCATGTGGCGCAGGGCCCGCGGCAGCCGGGCCAGCGCCCGGGTCCGGGCATGATTGTCCTCGCCCAGGGCCAGCAAGGCCTCCGCGGTACCCGCATAGCCCTCCATAACGTAAAAGGGCGGAATGGCGATGGCCTGCTCCAATGACAGCGCTTCCTCGACGGCGGCCAGAGCGGCCGACGCATCGCCCGCCCGGGCCAAGGCGAGCGCCAGGACGCCCCACAGGCGGAGCCGTTCGCCGTCGCCGACGTCGGCAGCGATGCCGCGCGCCTGCTCCAGCCATCCGATGACTTGTTCCAGCCCCACCTCCCCCAAGCGAAGCTGTGTCTCCGCCTGACCGACCAGGGACCAGTGGCGCGCGTGGGGGTCGCCCACCGCCTCCGCCACCGCCCCGTAGCGGCGATGCTCCTCGAAGGCATCGCGGAAGGCACGGCCCGTGAAGTGCAGGACCTTGGCGCGCAGCGCCTCGCACTCGGTGCGGTAGCGCGGCATGTGGTGCTGCGCGAACAGCCGGGCCGCCCGGTCCAGAAGGTCGAGGCCCCGCTCGAACTGGGCAATTCCGCAGCAATAGATGCCCACCACCTGGCAGGCAAAGGCTTCGGCCAAGGAACCGGGCGTACGGCGCGCCTCGGCCAGGGCCGTGTCGCAGTAACGCCGCGCCAGCGTGCGCAGGCGCATGCAGCCCATGACCATCCCCAGCGCTCCGAACGCGCGCGCCACCGCCAGCCCGTCTCCGCAACGCACGGCCCGGTTGGCCATCGCGAATCCGCACGCCACCAGGACCTGCGGGCGGCCCTGCAGATAGGCGATCTGGCCCAGCATGTAATAGGCATGGGCTGCCTGGGCCGCCGCCTCGCCTTCGGCCGGATCGGCGGCACGGCGCGGTGACAGCAGTATGGCGTGGCGGGCGATCTCGCCCGCCAGCTTGGCGGTCCAGCCCAGCCGCCCGGTCGGCACGCCTTCGCTCAGGAGCAGCAGCGAATGCCGAACCCGGACTTCGCCTTGCCCCACCTCCCCCATCTGATACAACGCGTCCGCCTGCCAGCGCACCCACTTCGCGGTCAGCGTGGGCGGAGCACAGACTCCGGCGGTCCGCTCTATGGCGAACACCGCCTCCTGGTAGCGGCCGGTCAGCCGGTATATGCGCCACAACCCGTCGAGAAAGCCGTCGATCTGCGCCGGTTCGCCGTGGGCGGAAATCCACTCCCACGCCCCCTGGAGATCGTCCAGAACGCCCTCGGCTTTCCGCAGCGCCGCGCCGGCACAAGCCAGCGCGTCGCGCCGACTCTCCAGAAACTGAGCCCACCACAGAGCGTGTCTCCGGCGCACCGCCTCCAGCTCGCCGGCGGCCTCCAGCCGCTCCCGCCCGTATTGGCGCAGCACCAGGAGCAGGCGGCGTCCGGCCAAGTGGTCCAGGAGCAGCTCGCGGGGCGGCCTGGGGGCGGAAAAACGGTATCCGAGGGCGGCGGCGATCGCCCCCCACCAGCGCGTCGGCGGCGGTCTCGTCCCGCTCGGGGTGAACACTCGCAAGCGAGACGAACGCCGCCCCGTCGGGAAACCTGGGACCCAGGCGCGAGGCGACCGCTAGGGCGAGGCGCGTCTTGCCGATGCTGCCCGGGCCAGTGCTTCCATGAGTTCGCGATGGGCCTCTTCGTTCCATGGCTCCAGCCGCAGCGCTTGCCGCAGCGCTGCCATGGCCTGGGTGCCGTCGCCGGCGCAACGCGCCAGGGCGCGCCAGCCGCCCACCGCCAGACCACGCAGCCGCTCCCGCTGCGCCGAAGCCCAGGCTTCGAATTCCGGCGCGTCATCCAGGTGAAAACCCTCCAGGAAGTGGCCGCGGTATAGAGCGAGAGCGGCGCGGATGCCCTCCGGCGAGGCCTCCGCTCCGCCCTCCAGCGCCCGGGCGAATGCCACCGCATCACACCAGCATTCACCGGCGTGCAGCGCAACGGCATTGTTGCCCTCGATCACCAGACAATCGGCCACAGCCTTGCGCAGCTTGGTCAATATCTGGCGCAGGTTGGCGCGGGCCGCCTCTTCCGGCATCTCGCCCCACAACAGGGCAGCCAAGGCGGGGCGCGACACCGGCCGGTCCGTGCAGGCGAGATGGATCAGCAGCGCCTGGGCCTTGAGCGACACCAGTTCGGCGACGGGCACCTCATCGCGCATGAAGCGCGGCGGGCCGAGCAGCAGCACACGCAGGCGCGTCATGGGACAAGCGCCGGAAAAACGGCGCGATCACGCCGGAAAAACGATACGCGGGCTACCGTGCATTCAGCGGCGCATGCTTCGGGACACCGAGCCGCCGCGGAATCGAACCGAAGTCTGATCGAGGAACCGACCATGTTCGCACCTGCCCCAATCCAGACCCTATGTATTATCGAACATCGCCGCACAGAACTCGACCGCGGGGTCACCCTTCCTGGAGGACGCCGTCATGCCTGAGCGTGCCAATCAGCGTCTTGCCGCCGATCTGGGCGATTACCCGGATCTCGTGGTCATCTATCTGGGATTCCGCGCCACCGGCATGCATCAGACCTGGTGGCGCCAATTCAACCGGGACACCCGCGGCGCGCAGTTCTGGCACGAGTTGTACCGCCTGAAAGGGGGAATGGAAGGCATCATCTCCCACCTCGACCATCACCCCGGGTTCTGGGCCTTCGCCGGCGAGCGGCCGGCCCAGAGGGCGTGGACCACCGCTCGCGGCGGTCTGGGCGCCTGTCCCATGGATGCCGACCGGCGTGCAGCGTGACGCCCAGTCCTCGCGACAGTCAGGGGGCGCTTGCGCCTCCCGGTACGCCGGCGTTTCGTGGGCGGTTTTCCCTGGAGGAGGACCTTCTTCAGTCCCGCAGCCGCACCAGACCCTCCTGGGCCACGGAGGCGACCAGGCGACCGGATTGGTCGAACAGGTCGCCGCGGGTGAAGCCCCGGGAGTTGGCGGCGCTGGGCGACTCGGTCGCATATAGCAGCCACTGGTCCACGCGGACCGGGCGATGGAACCACATTGCGTGGTCGAGGCTCGCCGTCTGCAGGTTCTTCTGCCAGAAGGTCAGGCCGTGGGGCAGCAGGGCGCTGCCCAGCAGGTTGAAGTCGGACAGGTAGGCCGCCAGGGCCTGGTGCAGGACTTCGTCATCGGGCAGCGGATCGGTCGCGCGCATCCAGAAATCCCGGTGCGGCGGCTGGGGCCCCGGCTCCAGGAAATCCACCGCCTGTACCGGACGCACCTCGAACGGCCGTTCGCGCACAAAGAAGTCCCGGTGCGGCTCCGGCAGGCGCGCCGCGGCCCGCAGGCGGGCGGCATGGTCCGTCTCCAGGGATTCGGGCGCCGGCACCCGCGGTGGCGCGTCCTGGTGTTCGACGCCCTCCTCGCGCACCTGGAACGACGCGCCCATGGTGAAAATCGGCGTTCCCCGCTGGATCGCCACCACCCGGCGCGTGGTGAAGCTGTTGCCGTCGCGGATGCGCTCCACGTCGTAGATGATGGGTACGGTCATGTCGCCCGGACGCAGGAAATAGGCGTGCAGCGAATGGGCGACACGGCCCTCGACGGTGCGCGCGGCGGCGATCAGCGCCTGACCCAGCACCTGGCCGCCGAATACGCGCTTGCGCGGGTGGTTTTCGTTGCGTCCCCGGAAGAGGTTGCTGTCGAGCTGCTCCAGATCGAGCACGGAGAGCAGTTCGTGCATGCTTTCTCGCATGGTGCCTATCCTTCTATTCCGCTATGCGGATTATTGGTTCGCTTCATAAACCATGGTAAGTGCCCCGCCGCCTCGTGTAAAGGGCTGCCCCGCGGCACCCAGCGACGCAGCTGGCACCGAACACCACGTGGGCAACCAGGGTGATCCAGTCGCGCGCTACGGCGAACCACGGAAACAGGAAGGTGAATCCGTACATGTTCAAGCCGAAAAGCCCGGCCCCCAGGGCGGCGCCCGCCAGGATGGCGGCTGCGGTGCGCAGGGTTCGCGTGAGGATGCAGAACATCAGCGCATAGGCCAGGGACAGCGCCAGGTGAATCGCCGCGGCCACCACCCATACCCCTGTTCCCGGAAAGCCGGGCGCCCCATCTAGCACTGCCGGCCCCAGGACGATGGCGGCGGCCAGGCGCGCGTCCCGGTACAGGATGGCGGGGAAGGCATCGGTGAACAGCAGCCACAGCACCACCTGCGCCAGGGTCGATGTCAGCGCCGCCGTCAAGCCGCCCGACAGCGCCGGCAGCCAGGCAGCGGCCAGCATTCGCAACTGGCGCATCGCCCTAAGGTTCGGGCCGCCGGACGAAGCCCAGCACCTCGGGCGCAGCGCCCGCATCCAGGCGCGCCAGCGGCAAACTCCGGCCGTCCCAACGGAGCTCGAGACGGGTAACGCTTCCCGAAGGCAATGCCAGCGCCGCCGCCAGGTGGGCGTCGTCAACCGCTCCACCCTCGGCCGTGCGCAGGCGCCTGTCGAGCAGCCACGCCAGATCGGCATCCGCCAGCAGCCCCGGGCCGTGCTCGCTCACCAGCAGCATGGCCCCCTCCTCGTCCAGGTTGGCCGCCGCAAGCTGTTGCACGGGCAAGCCGGTGTGGGTGATCAGTCGTTCGCCCGTGCGCCGGAATACCCAGGGCGCGTACGCCAGTTCGATGAACACGCGCTGGGGGCCGTTCTGGAAGAACCAGCGTCCGGCCCCGTCGCGGGCATAATTGCGGTTGATCAGCTCGACCAGCTGCGCACGCGTGACGGGCTCGCCGCGCAGCAGCCAGCGCCCGCGCCGATCGAGGCCCAGCCAGCCGAATACGGCCGGAACGTCGGGCCATCTCATCATCGCCCTTTCGGTGTGCTCATCCATATATGGCCATCTGCCCTGGTTCATTCTACCGGGCCGGGCGGCAACGAATTGGGCAATAATAGGTCAGTACTGCTGAGCGGCCCTCGCAGCCGCGCGCCGTGCTGCATGCTTGTTCGGAACGCCGAATGAAGTACAAGGACTACTACGCGATACTGGGCGTCGAGCGCAACGCCGATGCCGATCAGATCAAGGCCGCTTATCGCAGGCTGGCGCGCAAGTATCATCCCGACGTTTCCAAGGAACCGGGGGCCGAAGAGAAGTTCAAGGAGGTCAAGGAAGCCTACGAGACCCTCAAGGACCCGGAGAAGCGCGCCCTGTATGACCGGCTGGGCACCCAGCAGCCGGGGCACGACTTCCGGCCGCCGCCCGACTGGTGGAAGCAGTTTGCCGAACACCAGGGGGCCTTCGAAGGCAGCTTCGAGGACATCGATCTGGCTGACATCTTCGCCGGCCTGGGCGGACGCCGGCGCGCGGCCAGGGCACGCGGCGGGCCGGTGCCGATTGCCGGTGAAGATTACGAGGCCGTGGTGCACCTCACCTTGGAACAGGCGGCGCGGGGCGCGGAAGTGGACCTGCAGCTCGCCATGCCCGAATACGACGAAATGGGTTTCCCGCGCCGGGTGATGCGCACCATCAAGGCCCGCATCCCGCCGGGGAGCACCGATGGCAAGCGGCTGCGCCTGGCGGGCAAGGGGGGCAAGGGCGCGAATGGCGGGCCCGACGGCGACCTGTACCTGACCGTGGCCCTGCATCCCCATCCCCTGTTCCGGGTGGATGGCCACGATCTCTATCTCGATCTGCCCATCGCGCCCTGGGAGGCGGCGCTGGGCGCCAGCGTCGAGGTTCCCACCCTGGCCGGCCCGGTGCAGCTCAAGATCCCGCCCAGGACCCGGGCCGGCCGGCAGCTGCGCCTGGCCGGACGCGGGCTGCCCAAGCCCGGCGGCGGCGCCGGCGACCTGTATGCGGTGGTGCAGATCGTCATGCCCAGCGTGCTGACCGAGAAGGAGGAAGCGCTGTTCCGGCAGCTCGCCAGCGTCTCCACCTTCAACCCGCGTGGCCATTTCGCTGAAGGAGGACACCGATGAGAGTGGACATCGCCGAGGAAGCCCTGTGGCTCGACGAGCACGGCGTGGTCACCGTCGCCCAGCTTGCCCGGTTGTCCGGCCTGGCCGAAGACGAGGTGCGCGAACTGGTGGACCTGGGCGTGCTGGAGCCCTGCGACCCGCGCGCGCCCTCCTGGACCTTCACCTCCCGCTGCGTCGTCACCGCCCGCGCCGCAGGCCGGCTGCGCCGCGATCTGGAGCTGGAGCCCCACGCCCTGGCCCTTGCCTTGTCCCTGATGGAGCGCATCGGCGAGCTGGAAGCCCGGGTGCGCGGGCTGCAGGCGCGCCTCGCCCGCCTGGAAGCGGAATAGCGCTCGGCCGGGCAGAAATTCTTGCCCGACCCGCCTGTAAGAATTGCTCAGGCGCGTGGCCGGCCGGTGTCGCCGCCGACCTCGCGCCTGGCGCTGCGGGCCATGGCATGAAAGCTGCAGCTGCCCTTCGTATGCACCGCACCGGGAAGATCCTCCTCAGCGTGCTGGTTGTGCTGAGCAGCGCCGTTGCCCTCGGCATCATCCTGTTCGACTGGAACATGCTGCGGGGCTATGTGGAGCGCAAGGTGACCGAGCGCACCGGCCGGGCGGCCTCCATCGGCCACCTGGACGTGGATCTGTCCCTGACACCGCGCATCAGCCTGCGGGAGGTCCGGCTGGGCAACGCCCCCTGGGGGACCGAACCATGGATGGTGGATGCCCGCCTGTTTTCCTTCTCCATCGAACTGCTGCCCCTGCTCCAAGGCAGGCTGGTCATGCCCGAATTGCTGCTGTCGGAAGGCAGGCTGGTGTTGGAGAGAAGTGCCGACGGCCAGCGCAACTGGATCCTGAAGAAGGAGCAGAGCCCCCGGGACGAGCCGCCCGTGGTGCAGCGCCTGCGGGTGGATCGGAGCCAGATCGTCTTCCGGGACCCGGCCATCGACACCGATGTGACAGTCGCACTGAGTTCGGACAGCGCCGCCGCCGATCCGGTGCATGCCCTGCGCTTCCAGGCCCAGGGCAAGTTCAAGGGACAGCGCTCTTTTGCCCAAGGAACGGGCGGGTCGGTGCTGGCCCTGCGCGCCCAGAAGGACCCCTACCCCATTCGCGCCGACATCCGCATCGGCGCCACCCAGGTGCAGGTGACGGGTCAGGTCAGCGGCCTGGCACCAGTATCAGCCGTTGACCTGGCGCTGAAGCTGCGCGGGCCCGATCTCGCCCAGCTCTATCCGGTGTTCGGTGTGGCGCTGCCCCCGACCCCGCCCTATCGCATCGAGGGTCGGCTCCAGCAGCAGGGGCAGGTGTGGGATTTCCGCGACTTCAGCGGCCGGGTGGGGGACAGCGACCTGTCCGGCAGCGTGCAGTTCGACCGTCGCGGAGACCGGCCCCGGCTGCAGGGAGAGCTGGTATCGCGGGTCCTGGACTTCGACGACCTGGCCGGCTTCGTCGGCACCGCCCCCGCGGCTGGTCCGGGAGAAACGGCCTCCCCCGCCCAGAAGCGCGCCGCCGCCCGCCGGGCGCAGGCCACCAAGGTGTTGCCCGACACCGAGCTCAACGTGGGACGCCTGAACGCCATGGATGCCGACGTGCGTCTCAAGGCGCGCAGCATCCGCCGCGAAGGCCTGCCCCTGGATAATCTCGAGGCCCATTTCCGTCTCGATGACGGCGTGCTGCGCGTCGATCCGCTGAATTTCGGCGTCGCGGGCGGCAAGATCGTATCCAGCGTGATGATCGACGGGCGCCGGGACCGGGTGGCGGCCGAGCTGCGCGCCAGATTCACCAGGTTGCGGCTCGACCGGCTGTTTCCCGGCGTGGACCTCACCCGCACCAGCGTCGGCAGCATCAGCGGACGGGCGGCCCTGGCGGGCGAGGGCAATTCCCTCGCCCGGCTGCTGGCCTCGGCCGACGGCGAACTGGCGGCGGTGATCGTGGGCGGCCAGGTGAGCAATCTGCTGCTGGAGTTCGCCGGCATCGACGGCGCCGAGATCATCAACCTGAATCCGTGTTCGTAAAAAATCACAACTTTCCTGAAGGCCGAAACGCATGATTTTTGCGAGGCAGCCCGGTCATTTTCTGTGCCGACGGTGCCTGCGGGGATGATTTTGACTTCGACTCCCAC
>JBMOQT010000017.1:0-22825 GCA_049320945.1 Pseudomonadota bacterium | reverse complement strand
GCCGTCCACCAGGCGGCCCAGCTTGCCGAGGATCTTCTTCACCTTCTCGCGCAACTGGGGCGATTCGACGAGGTACTTGCGGATCTCCTTGTAGTTGCCAAAAGAGGTGCCGCACTGGACCAGGGGGAAGAAGTGGCCCGCGCCGTGTCCCAGCTTCTGGCCCGATACATAGGCCTGGTGGAAGTTGCGCAGGAACACGGCCGCGAGCGATTCCACGTTGCCGATGCCGGAGCCGTGATAGTTCCAGGCGGTACAGGACGTCTGGTCGGTCTCGTCCAGGTAGTCGCGGCCCGGCTGGTAGCCGAGCTGATTCATGGTCCACAGCAGCGAGGTGGGATAGCCGGGAATGTTGCCGCACTGGCCGCAGGATTTGTGGTGCCACAACTGCAGGGTGGGAATCTTCTTGTCCCAACCGAACAGGGTCTTCACCATCACCGGCTTGTGGGCGTCGGTGATGCGGTGGACGATAATCTCGCCCTCCTTCTCCAGCTGCCACATATGCTCGCGCACGTCGTCCATGCGCTCGGCCAGATCCAGCTCGCGCCGGTCCACGCGCTTTCTCACCCAGTCGGTTGCCTTCTCCGCCTGGTCGGCGGGCAGGTTGGTGGGCTGGAAGAAGGCGCCGTGTCCGGCGATGCCGCGGGGTTCGTTGCTGTCGGGGATCATGTTTGGCTCCTTATGGGTGGCGGGTAACGCAACGCCTGTTAATCGTCATCCTCTTCCTGCTCTTCCAACCAGTCGTCGTACTCTTCCCTTTTCTCCTCGATGAAGTCTTCGATGACGCTGAAGAGGTTCTCGTCCATGGTTTCGAGCTGCTGGAACACGCCGGTCATTTCCCAGATGGTGTACATCTCCACCGAGGTCTTGAGGGACACCTCCCAGGCGGTGTTGGTGGTCTGCAGGGTCTTCATGGGAATGGCCTTGCGCAGGGTGCGCAGGTCCCCCGCCACCTTCTGGATGTTGGGGCCCCAGTCGGGAAAGTGATCCGGCTGGATCATGTCCGGCGACAGCTGGTTGCCGGTGGTGATGAGCTTCAGCATCACCCTGCCGAAGGGGCGCAGCACGTCCTTGGCCGACTGGAAGCCGTGCTTGATCGCCACCTCGCGCATGATGGCCACCAGTCCGCCCGGGGAATTCTTGAACGGGCAGCGCGCGGCGCAGGTCATGCACTGGGCGCAGGCCCAGATCTTCTCCTGCATGGCGTCATAGACCTGCTCCACGTTCTCGGTCCACAGGAGCTGGACGATCTCCCGCGGGCTGTAGTCGTAGAACTGGGCGGAGGGACAGGTGGCGGTACAGATGCCGCAGTTGAGGCAGCCGTTCAGCTCGTGGTCGTAGCGGAAGTCGGCGCGGATGTCCTCGAACACCTCGCGCATTTCGGCGTAGGTCGCCATGTCTCTTGTCTCCTTCCCTCTTGTAGTGCCGCTCGGGGCGGCTTTTAGCGCTCCGGTTCGGCAGGGAATCCGACCGGAGCGTGGCAAGCTGTTACTTGCGCTTCAGGAAAAACTCGAACTCCTTGCCCTTCTCCTGCTGGGACAGGAGCTCGTTGCCGGTCTGCTTGGCGAAGGCCTGGAAATCCTTCACCGAGCCGGGATCGGTGGCGATCACGCGCAGCACCTGGCCGCTGGTCATTTCCGCCAGCGTCTTCTTGGTGCGCAGGATGGGCAGGGGACAGTTCAAGCCGCGGGCGTCCAGTTCTTTGTCGAAATCCATGACCTTTCCTTTAGTGTGTGGTCCCCCGGAATCCGGGATTACTTTAGTGCTAGCTAATATACTAATGTTTTAGACGCACCGCAATCGTATTTTTCTATCCGACTGCGGCAGCGGGTCTTATCCCACCACTTGATAATAGAGGTTTTGGGGGTGGTTGACCTGGGCGAAGAAGAACCAGCGCTCCGCCACGAGGCCCACGTACTGGACCAGGAAGGCAAGCGCCAGGAGCGCCGGCGCCCCGTTGATACCGCCGGCCAGCAGGGCCAGGGGCAGGACGAAAGCCAGAAGCAGGAACAGCCATTTCACCGAGCGCAGGAAAGCCGCGCTCCTGCCGTGGAAGAACTCCCGGGTGTTGAACGAGCCGCCCATGAAGCCCATGGATTTCTGTGCGATCTTGGGGTGCTTCACGCCGATGGCGGTACGCAGCGACGACTTGGGCTTGAGCCGGGCGTTGCGCACCAGGCTGGCAACCCGGCTCACCAGGGCCGCGGCCGTCAGCACCATGGCCCAGCCGCCGAAGAACGCGGTCGTATCCGGTGCCGCCCGGGCGGCGAAGGCGGCAGCCAGCACAAAGCCGGAGGCGCCGCCCAGCAGCAGGTAATTCACCACGGTAAGCGGCGTGTGCCATTCCTGCAGGAAGCGCAGGCACGCGTAGATCATGCCGGTGCACAGGAACAGGGCAAAACACAACAGCACGCCCACGCTGCCCAGCAGCAGGGTCGAGTCCACACCATAGCCCCCGGGCAGGGCGAACAGGGGCGCGCGCCAGCCCAACCAGTGGGCCGCGCCGTAGAGCGCCACGGCCGCCATGAACGCCGGCAGGACGATCACCTCCCGCGACAGCCAGGAGGTGCGCCATTGGGCCGCGGCGCGCCAGGCGCGCTCCGGCCGCCCCAGGTGGAACACGGACGCCACCAGCCCGGCGCCGAGGAACAGCAGTGCGACCAGGCTGCCCACCGCCTGGAAGGCGCGGCCGTCCTGGGGCGGCAGCAAGCCGAACAAAGCATAGGTCTGGCCGGTGTACAAGGCCAGGAACAGGCCCTGGCCGACGCCGATGAGGGTGGTGAGGAATATGACGGAAAAGGCCGGACGCATGCTGCTCTACCAGGAAGTGACGTCGTCCAGTGCCGGCTCCGACAGCCGCGGCTTGGGCAGCTTGCCGTCGATCTTGAGGGGATTGTCGGCCCGCAGCAATTCGTCCTCGCGAATCTTCATGGTGGTCTTGCGCCGCGGCAGATAGTGGTTGGCCGGCTGGGTGCCCCATTCGGGCATCAGGGTGTAGCCCCCCTGCTCGCGGATGGCGCGCGACACTTCCGAATCGGGATCGTGGATATCGCCGAACAGGCGCGCGCTGGTGGGGCAGGCCTTGACGCAGGCAGGCTTGCGGTCGGCCTCCGGCAGCTGCGCATCGTAGATGCGGTCCACGCACAGGGTGCACTTCTTCATCACCTTCTGATGCTCGTCCAGCTCGCGCGCGCCGTAGGGGCAGGCCCACGAGCAGTACTTGCAGCCGATGCATTTGTCGTAATCCACCAGGACGATACCGTCCTCCGCCCGCTTGTAGGAAGCGCCGGTGGGGCACACCGGCACGCAGGGCGGCTCCTCGCAATGCAGGCAGGACTTGGGGAAGTGCACCGTCTGGGTGTTGGGGTACTCCCCCACCTCGAAGGTCTGCACCCGGTTGAAGAAGGTGCCGCTGGGGTCGGCGTCAAAGGCGCGCAGGTCGCTCAGGGGTCCCGCGGCGCCGGAAGTGTTCCACTCCTTGCAGCTGGTGACGCAGGCATGGCAGCCGACGCACACGTTGAGGTCTATGACCAGAGCGAGTTGCGTCATTTGCGCCCCCCGGCGAAATAAGCCAGCCAGCCCCTGCGCCGGGGCTGGGTGCCCGGCAGCGGCTTCATGGGTTCGAACTGGGGGGAGACTTCCTGAGGTTCGTCCGCTTCGGCCTTGTAGATGCGCACGCGCACGTCGTACCAGCCCGCCTGGCCGGTGATGGGATCCGAGTTGGACACCCGGCCGGAGTCCAGGGGCAGCTCCTCGCTGATCAGGTGGTTGAGCAGGAAGCCGCGGCGCGCCTCGTTCGCCTCGGGCGCCAGATTCCACGCCCCTGCCGCCTTGCCGATGGCATTCCAGGTCCACACCGTCCCCGGCTCCACCGCTTCCGTGTGGCGCGCCATGCAGCGCACCCGCCCCCAGGGGGACTCGACCCAGATCCAGTCGCCGTCCTCTATCCCAAAGGCGCGCGCCGTCCGGGGATTGACGTGCAGATAGTTGTGGGTGTGGATCTGCCGCAGCCAGGCGTTCTGGGAGTCCCAGGAGTGGTACATGGCCATGGGGCGCTGGGTCACCGCCGCCAGCGGGTACTTGTACCGGTCGGTGACCTGGGCCTCCAGCGGCTCGTAGTAGAACGGCAGCGGGTCGAAATAGGTGTCGATGCGCTTGCGCAGATGGACCGGCGGCTTGCGTGAAATGCCCTTGCCCCGGGCAGCCAGGCGGAACTTCTGCAGCACCTCCGAGTACAGGTGGACCAGGATGGGCTCGGCGTAGCGCGTCAGGCGCATGCGCTGCGACCATTCCAGATAGCCCTTGTTCCAGTTGCGCATGTACTGGTAGGACTTGGGCAGTTCATAGTGAAACACGCAGTTGTTGCGCTCGTACATCTCCCACTGGGCCGGGTTGGGCTCGCCGCGCATGGCCTTCTCGCCGCCGCGCCCGCGCCAGCCGGCCAGGAAGCCGATGCCCGAACCGGGCTCGGTCTCGTAGTTCACGATGAAGTCGGGATAGTCCCGGTACTTGCGCCGTCCCTCCCGGGTGACGAAGGCCGGCAGTTTCAGGCGCGTGCCCAGCTCGATCAACACTTCCTGGAAGGGCTTGCATTCCCCCGTGGGCGGCAACACCGGAATGCGCACCGAGTCCACCGGGCCGTCGAACTCGGAGATGGGCCGGTCCAGCATGGACATCACGTCGTGGCGTTCCAGGTAGGTGGTGTCCGGCAGGATGAGGTCGGCGAAGGCCGTCATCTCCGACTGGAAGGCGTCGCACACCACCAGGAAGGGAATCTTGTACTCGCCGTTCTCGTCCCGGTCGTTGAGCATGCGCCGCACTTCCACCGTGTTCATGGTCGAGTTCCAGGCCATGTTGGCCATGAAGATGAACAGGGTATCGATGCGGTAGGGATCGCCGCGCCAGGCATTGGTGATGACGTTGTGCATCAGGCCGTGCACCGACAGGGGGTACTCCCAGGAGAAGGCCTTGTCGATGCGCACCGGCGCGCCCGCCTGGTCCACGAACAGGTCGTCGGGCTCCGCCGGCCAGCCCAGGGCCATGCCGTCCAGGGGCATGTTGGGCTTGATCGCCAGGGGCGTGCTGGGCGTCTTGGCGCAGGGCGGGATGGGCCGCGGGAAGGGCGCCTTGTGGCGGAAGCCGCCGGGGCGGTCGATGGTGCCCAGCAGGGTCATGAGCACGGCGAGCGCCCGTATCGTCTGGAAGCCGTTGGAATGGGCGGCCAGGCCGCGCATGGCGTGGAAGGCGACCGGGTTGCCGGTCACCGTCTCGTGCTCCTTGCCCCAGGAATCGGTCCAGGAAATAGGCAGCTCGATCTTGTGGTCCCGCGCCGTCACGCCCATTTCCTGGGCCAGGCGGCGGATGGTAGCGGCGGGAATGCCGGTGATGTCCGCCGCCCACTCGGGCGTGTAAGTCTTGACGCGCTCTTCCAGCAGCTGGAAGGCCGGCGCCACGGGCGTGCCGTCGGGCAGGGCGAAGCGGCCGAGCAGGTAGGGATCGGCGTCCTCGCTGTGGGTGAGCACCGGCTTGCCGCCGATGCGGTCCCACCACAGCTCGTTCTGGGTCTCGACGCAGCCCTCCATTTCCGGCACCTCGTTGCGCACGAACATGCCGTACTCGTCGCTCTTCTCGTCCAGGTTCACCAGCTGCCCGGCATTGGTGTAGCGCACCAGGAAGTCCCGGTCGTAGAGGCCCTGGGCGATGATTTCGTGGATCAGGGCCAGCAGCAGCGCGCCGTCGGTGCCCGGGCGGATCGGCACCCACTCGTCGGCCACGGCCGAATAGCCGGTACGCACCGGATTCACCGAGATGAAGCGGCCGCCCTCGCGCTTGAACTTGGAGATGGCGATCTTCAGGGGGTTGGAGTGGTGGTCTTCCGCCGTGCCCAGCATGACGAACAGCTTGGCCCGCTCCAGGTCGGGACCGCCGAATTCCCAGAAGGAGCCGCCGACGGTGTAGATCATGCCCGCCGCCATGTTCACCGAGCAGAAGCCGCCGTGGGCGGCGTAGTTGGGCGTGCCGAACTGGCGCGCAAACAGACCGGTGAGGGCCTGCATCTGGTCGCGCCCGGTGAACAGGGCGAACTTCTTCGGGTCGGTGGAGCGGATCTTGGCCAGGCGCTCGGTCAGCAGGGAGAAGGCCTGCTCCCAGCTGATGGGTTCGAATTCAGCGCTGCCGCGCTCGGCGCCCGGCTTGCGCAGCAGGGGGCGTGTGAGGCGCGCCGGCGAATACTGCTTCATGATGCCGCTGGAGCCCTTGGCGCAGATCACGCCCTGGTTCAGCGGATGCTCGGGATTGCCGTCGATGTAGCGGACTTGGCCGTCCACCAGGTGCACGCGGATGCCGCAGCGGCAAGCGCACATGTAGCACGTGGTTTTCTTCACCTCGCGCACCGGCTGCGTGGAGGTCTGCATAACTGTCGGGGGGATTTATGATGATTAAAAACGTACCGTATTCTCCTTATGGAGACGCTGTCCGCTCAAGAGAATAATTTTTATTTGTAGATAAGGAGACATGATTTCTGGCCGCGGTCGCCCTGCAGGTAAATTCACCCCGATGAAGATCTGCATCGTCTCCGACAGCCACGACCGCGCCTCGCCCCTCGCGGACGCGGCGCACGCGGCTCGCGACGAGGGTGCCGAAGCGATCCTCCATTGCGGCGACGTCATCGGCTCCCACACGCTGCGCCCGCTGCTGGAACTGGGCCTGCCGGTACACGTGATCCACGGCAACAACCTGGGCGATGCCGCCGCCCTGTACAGACTGGCCGCAGCCTCTGGAGGGCTGCTGCACTACCACGGCCAGGACGCGCAGCTGACCCTCGGCGCCAGGCGCGTGTTCATGGTGCACTATCCCCTCTACGGCCGCGCGCTTGCCGCCACCGGCGACTGGGACCTGGTGTGCTGCGGCCACAGCCATCGCGCCGAGATTGTCGCCCACGCCAATCTCAAGGGCGGCACTACCTGGCTGGTCAACCCGGGCACGGTGGCCGGAGTGGGCGGACCCGCCACCTATGTGCTGGGGGATCTCGCCGAGATGCGGTTTTTCGTGCGGCCGACTCCGACGTCGCTCTGACGCGAGCCCCCGCATTCAGCCGTTCAATCAGCCCATAGGATAATTTCGTCGCCCCGCGCCGTATTTCGCCTCCAGGCCTTGATTAGAATTCGAGCAGGACTTGCGCTGACAACAGGGAGGAGAGCGATGGGCGGCTCCGTGGCAACCAGCCAGACCATCCTGGTCGTGGGCGGGGGCATTGCCGGCATGAGCGCGGCGCTGGAGGCGGCGGAGTGCGGCAAGGAGGTGGTGCTGATCGAGAAGAGCGCCACCCTGGGCGGGCGCACCGCCCTGCTCTATCGCTACTTTCCCAAGATGTGCCATCCCGTGTGCGGCCTGGAAATCAACCTGCGCCGCTTGAAGGGCAACCGCCGGGTGCGCGTGCTCACCCTGGCCGAGCTGGTCGCCGTGAGCGGCACGCGCGGCGACTACATGGCCCGCATCCGCCTCGCGCCCCGCTACGTGAATGACAACTGCACCGCCTGCGGCGAATGCGCCCGGGCGGTGACGGCCGAGATTCCCAATCCCTTCGATTACAACCTGGGCCGGATCAAGGCCGCGTATCTGCCCCATGCCATGGCCTATCCCCAGCGCTATGTGCTCGATCCCTCCATCATCGGCAGCGAGGACGCGGACAGGGCCAAGGCCGCCTGCCGCTACGGCGCCATCGACCTGGACATGAAGGAAGAGACGATCGAGCTGAAGGTGGGCGCGGTGGTATGGGCCACCGGCTGGCAGCCCTACGATGCGGCGCGCATCCAGCCCTACGGCTATGGACGCTTTCGCAACGTGATCACGTCCGTAGAGTTCGAGCGCCTGGCCGACCCGCGCGGACCCACGGGCGGGCGCATCCTGCGCCCCTCGGACGGACGCGAGGCGAAGAACATCGCCTTCATCCAGTGCGCCGGCTCGCGCGACGAGAACCACCTGCGCCACTGCTCGCGCGTGTGCTGCATGGCCTCCCTCAAGCAGACCCAGTACCTGCGCGAAGCCTGGGGCGAGGAGGCGCGCTCCACCATCTACTACATCGACATCCGCGCCATCGACCGCTTCGAGGATTTCTACCGCCGGGTGCAGGCCGATCCGACCGTGAGCTTCGTCAAGTCCAAGGTGGCGCGCATCGAGGAGGACCAGGCGAGCGGCGACGTGATCCTGCACGGCGTGAACACCGAGGGCTACCACCGCTACGCGGCGCGCCATGACCTGGCGGTCCTCGCCATCGGCATGGAGCCGGCGCTGCGCGGTGCGGCGGTGCCGCCCGATCTGGTGTTCGACGCCAGCGGCTTCATCGAGGCCGGCGACGGCGGCATGTTCGGCGCCGGCTGCGCCGCGGCGCCCCTGGACGTCAATCGTGCGGTGCAAAGCGCCACGGCGGCGGCCCTGCGGGCGATCCAGGTGGTGAACAGGACAGCGGACGTGGAGACGATGTAATGGCCGAGACCAAGACAGCCGCCTACATCTGTCAGGGCTGCGGCATCGGCGAGCGCCTGTCCACCCGGCAGCTGGCTAGAATCGCCCAGAAGGAAGGCAAGATGGCCCTGGTGCGCGAGCATCCCTTCCTGTGCAGCGCCGAGGGCGTGGGCCTGATCCGGGACGACATCGAGCAGGAAGCGGTCACCCATGTGCTGATCGCCGCCTGTTCGCGCCGCGCCAAGACCGAGGCGTTCCATTTTCCCACCGTCGCCCTGGCGCGCACCAACCTGCGCGAGGGCGTGCTGTGGAGCCAGCCCGACGCCGACGAGGCCGCCGAGCTCACCCAGGAGATGGCCGACGATTACGTACGCATGGGTTGCGCCGAGCTGAAGAAAATGAAGCTGCCCCTGGGCAATCCCAATGCGGCGGCCACCCGGCGCATCCTAGTGGTGGGCGGCGGCGTCTCCGGGCTGACGGCGGCCCTCGAGGCGGCCCAGGCCGGCTACCAGGTGGTGCTGGTGGAAAAGGAGCGCTCGCTCGGCGGCTGGGCAGCGCGGCTGCACAAGCGCGTGCCGTTCCATGAGCCTCACGCCGATCCCGTGGACACCGGCGTCGATCAGCTCATCGCCCAGGTCACGGGCCATCCACGCATCCGCGTGCATCTGGGCGCCACTCTCCTGGAGACCCGGGGCGCCCCCGGGCGCTTCAGCGTACAGGTGGGGACGGAGGGCGGCGCTGCTGTCACCGAGGAAGTGGGCAGCATCATCCAGGCCACCGGCTTCACCCTCTATGACGCCGGCAAGCTGCCGGAGCTGGGCTACGGCAAGACGCCCGACGTGGTGGACCAGGCGGGGCTGGAACGGCTGGCGCGGCAGGCGGCCGCAGCCGGCGGTGCCATCCGCCGCCCTTCGGACGGCGCGCCCGTGGCCAGCGTGGTATTCGTCCAGTGCGCCGGCCAGCGGGACGAAGGGGGCGGCCACCTGCCCTACTGCTCGGGCCACTGCTGTGCCACCTCCATCAAGCAGGCCATGTACTTCAAGGACGCCAACCCGGAAGTGGACACGGTCGTCATCTACACCGACCTGCGCGTGCCGGGATCGGGCGAGGACTTCTATCGCAGCGCCCAGCGCAAGGGCGTAACCTTCACCAAG
Organism: Pseudomonadota bacterium; assembly: GCA_049320945.1. Lineage (GTDB taxonomy): Bacteria > Pseudomonadota > Gammaproteobacteria > Burkholderiales > Rhodocyclaceae > DYIB01. The sequence continues at coordinate 13,211 of JBMOQT010000017.1, read as the reverse complement.
GGCCGCGTGGCCTCGGTGGAGCCGGCCGGCGGCGGCTGCAGGGTGAGCTTTCGCGATCTGATCCTGGACGACGACGCAACCCTGGAGGCCGACCTGGTGGTGCTGGCCACCGGCCAGGTGCCCAATTCGGGGGTGAACATCGAGCTGCCCGACGACGACCCGGCGAAGGTGGCCCGGATGCCCATCCTCAACCTGGCCTACCGCCAGGGCAAGGACATGCCGCAACTGAAGCACGGCTTCACCGACTCCCATTTCATCTGCTTCCCTTACGAGACGCGGCGCACCGGCATCTACGCCGCCGGGCCGGTGCGCCGGCCCATGGACATGTCCCAGGCCGTGGAGGACGCCACCGGAGCGGCGCTCAAGGCGATCCAGGCGGTGGAGAACGCCGCCGCCGGGCGCGCCGCCCATCCGCGCTCGGGCGACCTGTCCTACCCCATCGTGCGCATCGAGGGCTGTACCCAGTGCAAGCGCTGCACCGTGGAATGCCCCTTCGGCGCCATCGACGAAGACGAGCAGCGCTTCCCGGTGTTCAACGAGTCCCGCTGCCGGCGCTGCGGCACCTGCATGGGCGCCTGTCCGGTGCGCGTCATCGGCTTCGAAAACTATTCGGTGGACACCGTGGGCGCCCAGATCAAGGCGGTGGACATGCCCGACGAGTTCTCGGAAAAGCCGCGCGTGCTGCTGCTCGCCTGCGAGAACGACGCCTACCCGGCCCTGGACATGGCGGCGCTGCAGCGGCACGTCTACTCCGCCTTCGTGCGCGTGATCCCGGTGCGCTGCCTGGGCTCGGTGAACACCATCTGGATCACCGACGCCCTCAACAGCGGCTACGACGGCGTGATGCTCATGGGCTGCAAGCACGGCGACGACTACCAGTGCCACTTCGTCAAGGGTTCGGAGCTGGCCAACTACCGCATGGGCAAGATCGACGACACCCTGAAGCAGTTGGGCCTGGAGACCGAGAGGGTGGCCACCTACGAGGTCGCCATCACCGACGTGGCGCGCGTGGCCAGGCTCATCAATGACTACGTGGCGAAGATCCTGGAGATCGGCCTGTCGCCCATGAAGGGGTTCGCTTGAGGGGCATGGCATGAGCCTGTCGCCGAGCCGCCTCAAGACAGGCTCATACCCCCTTGGGGGTTGGCGCGCAGCGCCGGGGGCAGACTATGAGCAGTGAGCGCTACCGCAACGACTTTCTGCGCGAGGTGGAACGCAACGTCGAGGAAGGCCATTGGGTCAAGATGTGCATGCAGTGCGGCGTGTGCTCCGGCTCCTGCCCCTTCGGCCCCCACTGGGCCCACCCGCCCCAGGAACTGTTCATGATGATCCGGGCCGGCAAGCGCGAAGAGGTGCTGGGTTCGGACGCCATGTGGATGTGCACCTCCTGCTACAACTGCGTGGTGCGTTGCCCGCGCAAGCTGCCCATCACCCACATCATGCACGGCCTGGCCAACTATGCCCATCGCCTGGGCCTGGCCCCAAAGAACCAGCCGACGCGCCAGTTCGCCAAGATGTTCTGGGACAACCTGAGCAAGACCGGGCGCGTGAATGAGCTCAAGCTGTCCTTCGGACTGTATTTCAAGGATGGCTTCAAGCAGGGGATCAAGAACGCCCTGGCCATGAAGAACATCGGGCTGGGCATGCTCAAGGCCAAACGCCTCAATCCCCTGGAGCTGGTCAAGCCGCACGCCTGCAAGGGCGCCAAGGACATCCACGCCATCCTGGCCAAGGCCAAGGAAATCGAAGACCGCCGCAAAGGTCTGACCTGACGGAGACGCCCCATGGCAAAGAAGGAATACGCGTTCTATCCCGGCTGCTCGTCGCAGCTCAAGGCCTCGGCGGCCAACTACCTGACGTCCACCCAGTCCCTGTGCCGGGTGCTGGACATCAAGCTCACGGAGATTCCCGACTGGAACTGCTGCGGCGCCTCCATCGGCTATGCCGAGGGCGGCGAACTGCCGCGCCTGGCCCTCAACGCGCGCAACTTCGCCCTGGCCGAGAGCCACCTGCCGGGGCAGGACATCGTCGCCACCTGCGCCGCCTGCTGGCTGTCGGCACGGGAGACCAAGGAGCGCCTGGACGCCAGCGCCGAGCTGATGCGCGAGACCAACGAGGCCCTGGCCGCCGCCGGCCTGCACTACAAGGGCGAAGTGGCGGTGCGCCACATGGTGGAAGTGCTGATCGAGGACTTCGGCTACGAGGCCCTGGCGCAGCCGGTGGTGAAACCCCTGGAGGGGATCAAATTCGCCGGCTATGTGGGCTGCCAGACCAACCGGCCCTTCGGCATCGCCGGCGAATCCTTCGAGAATCCCATGTACCTGGACAAGATGGTGGAGACCGTGGGCGGCGAGCCGGTCACCGACTACGACCAGAAGGTCACCTGCTGCGGCGGGGCGCTGGCCTTCTCCGAGCCGGAGAAGAGCCAGAAGCAGATCCGCGACATCGTCGAATCCGCCTACGACCACGGCGCCGAGATGATCGTCACCCCCTGCCCCCTGTGCCAAGCCAACGTGGAGATCTACCAGTCGGAGATCAACAAGAAGCAGGGCACCAAGTTCCACATGCCCGTGCTCTACTACAGCCAGCTGATGACCGTGGCCTACGGCGGCAGCGCCCGGGAAGCGGGCCTGGACGGGCAGCTCATCCGGGCAGAAAAGCTGGAGGAGATCGCGGCAAAGGGGTAGGTGGCGCGCATCTCAACGCGCCAGCATCTCCTCCACCTCGGCAAAGTTGCCGGCGATCTCCGTGGTGTGGATCACCGTCCCCAGTTGCCGGGCCAGCTGGGAGGCTGAGAACAGGCCGCGCACCGTCTGCCGGTTCTGCTGGTCGTGGTCCGTCACCATGGCGTGCTGGCGGCCCACCGCCTTCAGCGTCGCCACCACGTCGCCGACCCGGGCGCGCAACACCTCCTCCATGGGGATGGCCTCCAGTTTTTCCCGGGGCGTCATGACGTCGGTCACCAGCAGCTCACCGCGGCGCACGCCGCGCTGCTGCAGCAGGCGCAGCGGCTTGTCTCCTTCGATGTCGGTGGTGGTGATCAGACCGAGCAGCATGTTGCGGTCGTCCACCACCAGCAGCAGGCGCACCCGGTTGGACATCATGCGCTGGTACGCGTAATCCATGGTCACGCTGGGCGGCACCGTCAGTGCCCGCACCCGCTTGAAGTCGGTCATCACCTCGACGGCGGGGTCGTCCAGGGTCACCGCCCGGGCCTCGGGCGGCAGCGGCTGGTGAAAGCTGATGGCCGACAGCAGCCGGCCGGAGCGCAGCGGTGCGAAATCCTGGAACATATCTTCTCCCTCATGCGAAAGTCATAGACGGGGCGGCATACGAAAACCGCGTCCCCTCTTGACTATAGCCGTCCGGGGAAGAATGTTGAGCGGTTGTTTTTACTGGGGAATAAGCCTCGCCTATGGCATCTCGGCGACCTCGGCGATGCGCGCCGAGGCTTCCAGGATGGCCGCCTGCAGCTCCTCGTAGTCGCGCGTCACCGGGAACTGGGGAAACTCGGCGATGACGTTGGCGGGCGGGCGGAAGAAAATGCCGGCGTCGGCTTCCTTGAGCATCGAGGTGTCGTTGTAGGAATCGCCGGCGGCGATGGTCCTGAAGTTGATGGCCTTGAAGGCGGCGACCGAGGCGCGCTTCTGGTCGGGCATGCGCAGGTGGTAGTTCACCACGCGGCCGCTGGCGTCCGCCTCCAGCCGGTGGCAGAACAGGGTGGGCCAGCCCAGCTGGCGCATGAGGGGCATGGCGAATTCGTAGAAGGTGTCCGACAGGATCACCACCTGGAAGCGCTCCCGCAGCCAGGCGATGAACTCCCGGGCGCCAGGCATGGGGCCCATTTCGGCGATGACTGCCTGGATGTCGGACAGTTTCAGCTTGTTGCGGTCGAGGATGTCGATGCGGCCGCGCATCAGCTTGTCGTAGTCGGGCTCGTCCCGGGTCGTCCGCGACAGCTCCGGAATGCCGGTCCGCTTGGAAAACTCGATCCAGATCTCGGGAACCAAGACGCCCTCGAGATCGAGGCAAACAATCTGCACCTGAACCTCCTGTATCGCCGCATATGAGCAAGCCAGGCGCGCGACGCGGCCTGGCTTGGGAGGCGGTATTTTACTCTGATTGAAGGCGCAGAAAGGATTGGAATATGGGTCAGTCCCCCGGGTCCTGCTCGGCCAGCTCCTCGTCCCGCGCCAGCCGCTCGGCGGCCTCGCGCTCGAGGCGTGCCAGCTTTTCCTTCAGCCGCTCGCGCCGGGCGGCGGCGGCTTCCTCGCGCAGGGCAATGCTCATCTCGCCGAACAGCACCTGGCGCAGGAAGCGGAAGCCGAACTGCATCAGCGCGACCTCGTCGGCGAGGGTCTCCTCTCTTTCCGCCTCGGGCAGCTCGAAGACTTCCCGGAAGGAATCGCTCGCCACGAAATCGCGGAAGCGGTCGATGTCGTAGCAGGTCATGAAGAACAGCTGCAGGCTGCGCCGGGACGGCTTGCCCACGGTGGGGCCGGAGGACTTCTTCTTGAGGATGAGCTGGCGCCAGCCGCGCGCCAGCTCGTCGTACTCGGGCAGGCCCTGCTCCGACCGGTATTCGTCTATGGTGAGGCGGCGCGGTTCCTGGTGGCCCAGGCAATGGTCCTCCTTGACCAGGGCATAGGAATCCCGGTCGGTGTATTCGTCCTGCTTGCGCATGGACAGCAGCGCCACCGGATAGTAGCGGCAGGCCGTGGGGCGGTCGCTGTAGACGCTGCAGCCCTCCTCGGTCATGAAGCGGCACGCCGTGCCCTCCTCGACCGGACGCAGCTTCACCCCGGCGATGCCGTCCTTCTCCATCTCGTAGGGCAGGGTGTAGCGCTCCAGGAACTCGGTCGAGGTCAGGCCCAGGCGCCGCTTGAGCCGCAGGATGTCGTAGGGCGTGAGGCTGATGTCGATGGACTTGCAACAGGCGTTGAAGCAGGCGATGCCCTTGTGGCAGCGGAACTGAATCTCCTTGCCGCCGTCCAGCATCTGGGGCATGACCGGGCTGGCGGGGAAGGGCGAGCCCTGGGCTTGGGATGCATCCATGAGGTTAGGCCTCAGAAAACGCGGGCGCCTCGCGGCGCCCGCCAATCTACTACACGCAACAGAGTCGGTCCCCCCGCCTCAATGGGCGGCGGCCTTGAACAGCTTGGACTTGTCCACCAGGTCCACGTGCTTGCGCTTGAAGCAGGTCCACTTCCTGGTCTTCTTGTCGTACACCGAGTTCACGAAGCACTTCCAGTTCTGCTCGTCGATGAAGTTCTTGTCCGAGCGGTAGTAGAAGCCGGGATAGCGGGACTCCTCGCGGAACTGGATGTGCTTCATGTGGGCCTCCGCGGTGAGGATGCGGTGGTAGTTTTCCCAGGCCCGCAGCAGCTCGTGCAGGTCCTTGGCGCGCATCTTCTGGGCGTCTTCCTTGAGCAGTTCCAGCTTGTACTCGGCCACCTTGAGCATGTGCTCATTGGTGGTGTAGTAGGTGGCCACCCCGGCCACGTATTCGTCCATGATTTTCTGCAGGCGGAACTGCAGCATCTTGGGCGTGATGTAGTGGGGGTTCACGTCGATGGCAGTGGTGTAGTCCTTGTGGGCCAGGAAATTGCGCACCGGCTTGTAGATCTCCTCGGCCAGCTGCTCCGGCGCCGCATCCAGCTCCGGCTGCCAGTCCTTGTGGTCGAGGGCGAACTTGACCATGGCCTTGGCGGCGATGCGCCCCTCCGCGTGGGAACCGGAGGAGAACTTGTGTCCCGAGGCGCCCACGCCGTCGCCGGCGGTGAATAGCCCCTTCACGGTGGTCATGGAGCGGTAGCCCCAGTTCCAGCCGCGCGGCAGGTGGGCGGGCACGCCGTCGTATTCCCCGTCCGCCGCGGTGGGCGCCCCCAGGTCTTCGGGGCCCGACACCCAGATGCCGCAGCAGCCCGAGTGGGAGCCCAGCAGGTAGGGCTCGGTGGGCATCAGCTCGGAATTCTTCTCGCGTGGGTCCACGTCCTCGCCCACCCAGATGCCGCACTGGCCGACGCACATGTCCAGGAAGTCCTCCCAGGCCTCCGCCTCCAGGTGCTTCACCTCCTTGGGCGTCAGGGTCTCGGCCAGTTTGGCGAGTGCCGAGACCGTATCCATGTAGATGGGGCCGCGCCCTTCCTTCATCTCCTTGAGCATGAGGTGGTTGCGCAGGCAGGAGGCGGGCACGGCGGCCTGGCCGTAGGGCGGATAGTCGTCCAGCAGCGCCTTGTTCTTGGTCATGTAGTCTTCGCCGTAGGCATTGACCGCCTTGGCCTTGAACAGCAGGAACCAGGCGCCCACCGGGCCGTAGCCGTCCTTGAAGCGGGCGGGCACGAAGCGGTTCTCCATCATGGTGAGCTCGGCGCCGGCTTCGGCGGCCATGGCGTAGGTGGAGCCGGCGTTCCACACCGGATACCAGGCGCGGCCCGTGCCCTCGCCCACAGAGCGCGGGCGGAACAGGTTCACGCAGCCGCCGGCGGCCAGCAGGACGGCCTTGGCCTTATACACGTAGATCTTGTTCTCGCGCACCGAGAAGCCGACGGCGCCGGCGATGCGCGACGGATCGTTCTTGTCGTTCACCAGCTTGACGATGAACACGCGCTCCTGGATGCGGCTGCGCCCCAGGGCCTTCTTGGCCGCCTCGGCGACGATCCACTTGTAGGACTCGCCGTTGATCATGATCTGCCACTTGCCCGAGCGCACCGGCTTGCCGCCGTCCTTCAGCGCCGGCAGGCCCTCCCGCTGGGATTCGGCGCCATCGTGGCGCACGCCCTCGCTGTCCGTCTTCCAGATGGGCAGGCCCCATTCCTCGAACAGGTGCACCGAATCGTCCACGTGGCGCCCCAGGTCGTAGGCCAGGTCGTCGCGGGTGATGCCCATCAGGTCGTTGGACACCATGCGCGCGTAGTCTGCGGGGTCCTGCTCGGGGCCGATGTAGGTGTTGATGGCCGACAGGCCCTGGGCCACGGCGCCGGAGCGGTCCATGGCCGCCTTGTCCACCAGCCGGATCTTCAGCTCGGTGCCGGTCTCGGCCTTGACCGCCTCGGCCCAGCGCATGAGTTCGTAGGCGGCGCCGCAGCAAGCCATGCCGCCGCCGATAAGGAGAATGTCCACCTCTTCCTGGACGATCTCGGGATTGTCGAAAGTGCCTTGAGACATGGTTCACCCTTAAGTTATGGAGGTCGCCTACCTGCGGATCAGCTCGTCAGACCGCCCGGCGCGGAATCCGCCCATCGCGCCGCCGCCCTCGGTGCCGGTGAAGAAGCCCGGCTTGGTGAGATCGGCCAGCTTGGGCGCGGGCTTGCCGCCATAGGGATCGATGGAACCCTCGGCGGTGGTGCGGATGGGGAACTTGAAGCGCTTCACCGTACCGTTGCGGAACTTGATGGTCCACATGATGGAGTCGGAACCGCGCAGGGGCTGCACCGAGCCGCCCAGGGGCACAATGTCAGCGTAGTGGCGCGCCTCGATGGCGTTCTGGGGACAGATCTTGACGCAGGAGTAGCACTCCCAGCACTGCTCCGGCTCCTGGTTGTAGGCCTTCATGGCATGGCCCGTCTCGGAGCCATCCTTGTCCAGCTTCATCAGGTCGTGGGGGCAGATATACATGCAGGCGGTCTTGTCCTGCCCCTTGCAGCCGTCGCATTTGTCGGTACGCACATAGGTTGGCATCGTCTCCTCCATCAAAATCAATAAGTCATCGCGCCGAATGGCCCACCAGCTTCACTTCGACCTTCTCCGACGCGCCCAGGCCCCGGTAGTACTGCTGCAGGATTTCGAGCACCTCGGAGCGGCTGAACTCCGCCGGCACTTCCGCGCCGTCGGAGAGCATCTTGCGCAGCTTGGTGCCCGACAGCAGCAGGCGGTGCTGGTCGTCGTGGGGGCAGGTGCGGGCGGAGGCCATGCCGCCGCAGCGGTAGCACCAGAAGGTCCAGTCGATCTTGAGCGGCTGGGTCTCCAGCGCACCCTTGGGAATCTGGTCGAAGATGTGGTGGGCGTCGAAGGGGCCGTAATAGCTGCCCACCCCGGCATGGTCGCGCCCGACGATCAGGTGGGAGCAGCCGTAGTTCTGGCGGAACAGGGCGTGCAGCAGGGCCTCGCGCGGCCCGGCGTAGCGCATGTCGAGGGGATAGCCCGCCTGCACCACGGTCTGGCGCACGAAGTACTTGTCCATGAGCACCCGGATGGCGCGGGTGCGCACCTCGGCCGGGATGTCGCCGGGCTTGAGGTTGCCCAGCAGCGAATGCACCAGCACGCCGTCGCACACCTCGATGGCCACCTTGGCCAGGTACTCGTGGGAGCGGTGCATGGGATTGCGCGTCTGGAAGGCGGCCACCTTGGACCAGCCCAGGGATTCGAACAGGGCCCGGGTCTGGGCCGGGGTCAGGAACAGGTCGCCGTACTTCTCGGGAAAGCCGCCGGTGGACAGGACTTTCACCGGGCCGGCCAGATTCACCTCGCCCTGCTCCATCACCATGCGCACGCCCGGGTGCTCCAGGTCGGTGGTCTTGTACACCATGGCGCACTCGTGGGCCTTGTTGATGGCGTACTTCTCGGTGACCGTCATGGTGGCGAGGATGCCGCCGGTGTCGGGATCCGCCAGGGCGATGTCGTCGCCGGTGTGGAAGGTGGCGGCGCTCGCCTTGTCGGTGGACAGGGTGATGGGGATGGGCCAGAACAGGCCGTTGGCCAGGCGCATGCCATCGCATACCCCCTGCCAGTCCGCGTGGGTCATGAAGCCCTCGAGCGGCGTAAAGCCGCCGATGCCCAGCATGATCAGGTCGCCCTTCTCGCGCGAACTGACACGCACCTGGGGCAGGCTGCGGGCGCGCTTCAGCTCAGCCCGGAGCGCCTCGCCCTGGAGCAGCAGCGGCTTGAGAGCGCCGCCGCCATGGGGTGTGACCAGCGCCATTGCCTCCTCCCTTCCCCGTTTTCCACAACGACGAAAGGGAAATTAGCACGGCGCAATCCGGTCGAATAATTCTGATTTTCTATCCGGAAATAAGGGTGCTCGATATGCGCGGCGGGACAGCTATCGCTGCTTTGCCTCTTTCATTTCTTCGGCATAGCGGGCGCGCAGTTCGCGCAGGCGCGAATCGACCGCGGACAGTTCATAGAAATCGCCGTCCTTGGCTTTCTGCGCCAGCTCCAGCTGCTCAATGGCGGCGGGCAGTTGGCCGCGCAGGGCATACAGCTCGGCCAGGGCGCGATGCTGCCGCAGACGCTTGCCCATGAGGGCATAGGTCTTGGCCTGCAGGCCGTGGAGCGCCTGATCGGAGGGGTGGTTCTGCAGCTCGGCACTGGTGATCTTGAGCGCCTCGTCCAGCTGCTTGTCCGCGAGCAGGGTCTCCACCAGGGCATAGGTGAGCGCCCGGTGGCGCGGATAGCGCGGCCGCGCCTCGCGGTAGATCTGCAGGGCCGCCTTGGTGTCGCCCTGGGCCTCCTTGATCTCTCCGGCCAGGGTTTCCACCATGGGCGAAGCTACCTTGAGCCGGCGCAGCTCCTCCAGCGCCGTTTCCGCCGCGGCGAAGTTCCTGGCCCGCAACTGGGCGCGCGCCAGGCCGTAATAGGCGGCAGCCGCCGAAGCGTATTTCTTCTCGCTCACCTGGGCCTGGAAGCCCGCCACCGCATCGGCGGCGGCGCCGCTGTCGGCCTTGAGCTTGGCGCGCACCAGCTGAAACTCCAGGGAGTCGGCCACCTGGCGGTAGGGGCGTTGCTGGGCCCGGTTGGCCATGTCGCCGATGCGCTCGGTGGTGAGCGGGTGGGTGAGCAGGTAGTCCGGCGCGTTGTTCTCGTAGAGCCGGCCGAATTTCTGCAGGCGCTCGAAGAAGGAGCTCATGCCGCGCACGTCGAAGCCGGCGTTCTCCAGGATCTGGAAGCCGACCCGGTCCGCTTCCCGCTCGAAATCCCGGGAGTAATGGAGCTGGGTCTGGATGCCCGCCGCCATGCCGGCGGCGAGCGCCCCCTGGGAGATGTTGGAGTTGGAACGCGAACCCAGGATGGCCACGGCCAGGGCCAGCCACTGGGCCACCTGGGCCTGGTTCTGCTTGCCCACCATGCGCGCCATGTGGCGCTGGGTGACGTGGGCAATTTCATGGGACAGCACCCCCGCCAGTTCCGATTCCGACTGGGCGGCGAGGATCAGGCCGGTATGGACGCCGATGAAGCCCCCCGGCAGGGCGAAGGCGTTGAGGGTGTTGTCGCGTACGGCTAAGAACTCGAAGTCGTTGCGCGCGTCGCCGCTCTGGGCCGCCAGCCGGTTGCCCAGCTGGTTCAGGTAGGCCTGGATTTCCGGATCGTCCACATAGGCCGGGTCGCGCAGGCGGATGTCCCGCACGATGCCCTCGCCGATGCGGCGCTCCACATGGGGCGGCAGGTCGGCCTGGGACGATTCGCCCAGGTCCGGCAGGCCGTCCGCCAGGGCGAGCGGGCCGCACAGCAGCAGGGACAAGGCAAGCGCTCTCAGTTTCACAGCCATTCGAGAATCCAGAGGAACGGGGACATTTGACCGGCCGCAGGGGCCTTGGGCTACAATCCCGCAGACTAACCGGGCTGCCGGATATTATCAGGTGCAGCCCCCATGAGGGCTTTTGACCCGGGTCTTCCGGCCGGGTTCGCCGCCCGCAGGAAGAAACATGTCAGGACACGCATTGCTTCTGGTCGACGACTCTCCCGAGGACGTTCAGCTGATCTTGCGCGCCCTGCACCGCGTGGTCCCGCCCGATGACGTGGCGGTGTGCAGCGACGGCCAGGAGGCGCTCGATTACCTGTTCGCCGAGGGCGCCCACGCCGGGCGCAATGCCAGCGAGCAGCCCAGGGTGGTCGTGCTCGACCTCAACCTGCCGCGGGTAAGCGGCCTGGAAGTGCTGCGCCGCCTGCGCGCCGCCCAGCCGACCCGGCTGATGCCCGTCGTCATCCTGTCGGCTTCCGTGGAGCAGAAGGACGTGCGCGCCGCCGCCCAGCTGGGCGCCAACAGCTATGTGCGCAAATCCCTGGACTACGCCAGGCTCTCCGAAACCATGACCCTGCTGGCGCGCTACTGGCTGGAACTGAACATCGCGCCGCCGGCGCCCAGCCAGCTCGACTGACATGTCCTCGCCCCTTACTCATTTCGACAGCAAGGGCCAGGCCCGCATGGTGGACGTGGGCGACAAGGCCGAGACCCGGCGCGTGGCGCGCGCCGCCGGCACCATCTTCATGCAGCCCGCCACCCTCCGGCTCATTCTCTCCGGCGACTCAAAGAAGGGTGACGTCCTGGGCGTGGCGCGCATCGCCGCCATCCAGGCGTCCAAGCGCACCTCGGACCTCATCCCCCTGTGCCATCCCATCGCCCTGACCAAGGTGGGGGTCGAGTTCCAGGTGGACGAGGCGCGCTCGGCGGTCACCTGCGAGGTCACGGCCCAGACGGTGGGCCGCACGGGGGTGGAGATGGAAGCGCTCACCGCGGTTACCGTGGGCCTGCTCACCATCTATGACATGTGCAAGGCGGCGGACCGGGGCATGCGCATCGACGACGTGCGCCTGCTGGAGAAGGCCGGCGGCAAGTCGGGACACTGGCAGGCCGGGTAGGACGATCAATGCCGTTTATTTCCCCATCACAGGGGGTGATTTTTCTTCAGACCTGAATAGTCTTACAGTTGCAGCAATTCCGGAAGTCACCGGAATGATCATTACAGGAGGAGTTGCATCAATGGATTTCATGCGCAGAACCTTGCTCAAGGGCGCCGGCGCCGGCGGGGCGCTGGCGGCGCTGCTCGCCGCCGGCCTGCTGCGGCCCGGCCAGGTGTTCGCGGCCGAGTGGCAGGCCGGCGCCTTCGAGGCCAAGAACCTCGCCGACGCGCTCAAGGCCATCGGCGGCAGCGGCACCGAGAGCAAGGACATCCAGCTCAAGGTGCCCGACATCGCCGAGAACGGCGCGGTGGTGCCAATCGAGGTCACGGTCAATCTGCCCAACGTGCAGACGGTTTCCATCCTGGTGGACAAGAATCCCCTGCCCCTGGTCGCCAGCTTCAATTTCGCCGCAGGCACCCTGCCCTACGTGCGCGTGCCCATCAAGATGGGCGAGACCTCCCAGGTGCGGGTGGTGGCCAAGGCCGATGGCAAGATCTATTCGACGGCCAAGGAAGTCAAGGTGACCATCGGCGGCTGCGGCGGCTGAGCGGACGACTGGAAAGGAAGGAGAGAATCATGGCAGATCCGATGAAAATCCGCGCCGAGATGAAGGGCGACACGGCGGAGATCCGCGTGCTCATGGCCCACCCCATGGAGACCGGCCAGCGCAAGGACGCCAAGGGCCAGCTGGTGCCGGCCCATTTCATCAAGACCTTCACCGCCACGGTCAACGGCAAGGTGGTGCTGGAAGGGCACCTCAACACGGCCGTGTCGCGCAACCCAGTGATCGGCTTCAAGGTCAAGGGCGCCAAGGCCGGCGACAAGGTCGTGGTGAGCTGGGAGGACAACAAGGGCGACAAGCGCAGCGACGAAGCGACCATTGCCTGACGGCAAACAACAAACGGGGCGGCAAAGACCGCCCCGCTCTTTTCGGAGGAGACAAACCATGCGCACATCCCACCTGGTGGCGGCCGCCGCCCTGGCGGCCGCGGGCTGGGCTCTCGCCCAGGACAAGGACCCCACCATCGCGGAGATCGAGAAGTACCGGGAAATGCTGGCCGACGGCAACCCGGCGGAGCTGTACGAGGCGCGCGGCGAGGAGCTGTGGAAGACCCGGCGCGGGCCGAACAACGCCTCCCTGGAGCAGTGCGACCTGGGCCTGGGCCCGGGCGTGGTGAAGGGCGCCTACGCCCGGATGCCGCGCTATTTCGCCGATACCGACAAGGTGCAGGACCTGGAGTCGCGCCTGGTGACCTGCATGATCACCCTGCAGGGCTTCAAGGCCGAGGAGGTGACCAAGCGGCCCTACGGCAGCGAGGACCACAAGTCCGACCTGGAGGCCCTCACCGCCTACGTGGTCGGCCAGTCGCGGGGCATGAAGATGAACGTATCCACCGCCCATCCGAAGGAGAAGGAAGCTTTCGAGATCGGCAAGCAGATCTTCTACCACCGGGGCGGCCCCTATGACTTCGCCTGCGCCACCTGCCACGGCGAGGACGGCAAGCGCATCCGCCTGCAGGACCTGCCCAACCTGACCACGCGCAAGGGCGCCCAGCTCGCCTACACGGCCTGGCCGGCCTACCGCGTGTCCC
>JBMOQT010000016.1:0-23061 GCA_049320945.1 Pseudomonadota bacterium | reverse complement strand
AACGCGCTCCATGCGGTGATTGTCAACAGGCCCTAGTTGTGTCCCGTGCTGCCGAAGCCGCCGGCGCCCCGGTGGGACTCCTCGAACTGGTCCACCACGTTGAAGGCCACCTGCAGCACCGGCACCACCACCAGCTGGGCGAGCCGGTCCAGGGGATTGAGGGTGAAGGTCTCCTTGCCCCGGTTCCAGGTGGACACGAAGATCTCGCCCTGGTAGTCCGAGTCGATCAGCCCCACCAGGTTGCCCAGCACGATGCCGTGCTTGTGGCCCAGCCCGGAGCGGGGCAGGACCAGCGCCGCCAGGCCCGGGTCGGCCAGGTGGATGGCGATGCCGGTGGGAATCAGCTGGGTCTCCCCGGGATGCAGCTTGACCGGCCCTTCGATGCAGGCGCGCAGATCCAGACCGGCGGCCCCGGGCGTGGCGTAATGGGGCGGGTTGTCCTTGAGGCGGGAATCGAGGATGCGGATGTCTATGCGATGCATGGCCGTCTCAGGTCCGGAGCAACTGGGCGATGTGGGCCACGATCTGGCGCGCCAGCTCGCGCTTGGGGCCGGGCTGCAGGGGATGCCTGCCCTGGTTGTCGAACAGGATCACCGTGTTCTCGTCGCCGCCCATGCCGTGCTGCACCAGGTTGCCCACCACCAGCGGCAGCTTCTTGGCCTGGCGCTTGGCTTCCGCATACTCCTCCAGGTTCTGGCTCTCGGCGGCGAAGCCGACGCAGAAGGGCGGCCGATCCAGGGAAGCGACCTCGGCCAGGATGTCGGCCGTGGCTTCCAGCTGGAGCGTGAGCTGGGCCTTGCCCTTCTTGATCTTGTGCTCGGCCGACTGGACCGGACGATAGTCCGCCACCGCCGCGACACCGATGAAAATGCCGTGATCGCGCACCCGCGCCATCACCGCCTCGTGCATCTGCGCCGCGGTAGTGACGTCGATGCGCGCTACGCCGCGGGGCGTGGGCAGGGACACCGGGCCGCTCACCAGGGTCACCTCCGCACCCGCGTGGCGCGCCGCCCGGGCCAGGGCAAAGCCCATCTTGCCGGAGCTGGAATTGGTCAGGCCGCGCACCGGATCAATGGGCTCGAAGGTCGGCCCGGCAGTGATCAGCACGCGCCAGCCGCGCAGGGGCTTGGGCTCCAGGAAGGCGACGATGTCCTCGTACAACTCCTCAGCCTCCAGCATGCGTCCCATGCCCGTCTCGCCGCAGGCCTGGTCGCCGCTGGCCGGTCCCAGCACCTGGACGCCGTCCTCGGCCAGCCGGCGCAGGTTGCGCTGGGTGGCGGGGTTTTCCCACATCTGGCGGTTCATGGCGGGCGCCACCAGCAGCGGGCAGTCGCGCGCCAGGCACAGGGTGGTGAGCAAGTCATCACACAGGCCGTTGGCCAGCTTGGCCAGGAAGTCGGCGCTGGCCGGCGCCACCACCACGGCGTCGGCGCCCCGGGTCAGCTCGATATGGGCCATGTTGTCATCGGCGCGGGCGTCCCACAGATCGCTCCACACCGGCCGCCCCGACAGGGCCTGGAAGGTCACCGAGGTCACGAAGCGGGCGCCGCCGGCCGTCAGCACCACGTCCACCTGGGCGCCGTCCTTCACCAGCAGCCGCGTCAGTTCCGCCGCCTTGTAGGCGGCGATGCCCCCGGTCACACCCAGCACAATGCGTTTATCTCTCAACTCGTTCATGACGATCAGATAGAATGCGAGGTTTCCGTTCCGACGATTCTAGCCCAAACCCATGCCCATCACCGACTGGCCGCAAGACGAACGCCCGCGCGAGCGCCTGCTCGCCAAGGGCGCTGAAGCCCTGTCCGACGCGGAACTGCTGGCCATCTTTCTGCGCGTCGGCGTCAAGGGCAAGAGCGCCGTGGATCTGGCTCGCGAGCTGCTGGGCCGCTTCGGCAGCCTGAACCGGCTGTTTGCCGCCCGCGCCGCCGAATTCGCGGCGGTGCCGGGCATGGGCGCCGCCAAGTACGCCCAGCTGCAGGCGGTGCTGGAAATGGCGCGGCGGGCGCTACGCGAAGAGATCGCTACGGGCGATGTCCTGTCCTCCCCGGGCGCGGTGCGCGACTACCTGCGCCTCACCCTGGGAGCCCTGTGCCACGAAGTGTTCCTGGTGCTGCTGCTGGACGCTCAGCACCGCCTGATCGGCGTCGAGGAGTTGTTCCGCGGCACCCTGACCCAGACCAGCGTCTATCCGCGGGAAGTGGTCAAACTGGCCCTGCAGCGCAACGCCGCGGCCATGATCTTGGCCCACAACCATCCCAGCGGCCTGTGCGAGCCGAGTGCCGCCGACACGGTCCTGACCCGGGCCCTCAAGGACGCCCTGGCCCTGGTGGACGTGAAGGTGCTGGATCACTTCATCGTCGCCGGCAGCGCCCGCCCCCTGTCCTTCGCCGAGCGCGGCCTGCTATAAAACGAGCTTGAATTGCCGGGGAAAAATCCGGTACAATGCCCGGCTTTGCGAATCCTGGAGCATTAACATGGCTCGCGTTTGCCAAGTTACCGGAAAGTCACCCATGGTGGGGAACCACGTTTCCCACGCCAACAACAAGACCAAGCGCCGCTTCCTGCCCAACCTGCAGTACCGCCGCTTCTGGGTCGAGTCCGAGAACCGCTGGGTGCGCCTGCGCCTGTCCAACGCGGGCCTGCGCACCATCGACAAGAAGGGCATCGACGTCGTCCTGGCCGAGCTGCGCGCCCGCGGCGAGCACGTCTGAGGCACCTCTTTAGGAGCGATCTATCATGCGTGAGAAGATTAAACTCGAGAGCACCGCCGGCACCGGTCATTTCTACACGACCACCAAGAACAAGCGCACCATGCCGGAAAAGATGGAGATCAAGAAGTTCGATCCCGTTGCGCGCAAGCACGTCATCTACAAAGAGACCAAGCTCAAGTAGGCTTGCCTGTCTCCCGGAAACCCGCTGCGGCGGGTTTTGTTTTTTTGGCCTCCCCCATGAAACCTCTGCGCCTTCTCGCCCTCCTCGCCGCCTGCCTCCCCTTGCCCGTCCTGGCCGACGGCGCCTGCCAGGGCGCGCCCAAGGAAGCGGTGCTGAGCGTGCCCGCCCCCGCCGACAAGCTGGTGCGCGTCGCGTGCACCAAGTGGGGGCACATGCTCGCTCCGGCCACCGATTGGATGTGGACCAAACCCGGCGGCATCAGCCCGGTGTTCTTCCCCGCCCAGATGGTGCAATCGAGCCCCAAGGACTCCGGCCATCGGGATCACTTCCGGGAAATTCGCGCGCGCGAGCTGTCCGCCGGAGAGGCACTGGAGAAGTGGCAGCCCATCGGCGCCCTGTTCGGCGAGAAGTCACCCGCCGCCCTCCGGGCGCTGGAAATTGTGGCGGTCAATCAGGACAAGCAGGCCCACACCATCTATCTGTTCAACAAGAACTGGGGCTATGCCTGCTCGCCCGAGTGCAGCGTCAGCACCGCCTTCCTGCTGATCCACCGGGAACGCCGGCCGGTGGCCTGGTGAACAAGAAACCCGCCATTGCGGGTTTCTTGTTGGCGTAATACTCCTCTAGACGGCGTACCGGCGCAGGCGCAGCGAGAATTCCTGCAACTGCCGGATGCCGCTCGCCTCGGCGCGCTGGCACCAGTCCTGGAGCTGCTTGACCAGCTGCTCCCGGGAGGCCGCCGAGCGCTGCCACAAGGCCGCCAGCTCGCGGCGCATGGCATAAACCGTGGACAGCCGGCTGCTCTGCTGCAGCACCGATTGCAGCTTTTCCTTCTCGGGCGCGCTGAGCCGGGCCTCATCCCGATGCAGCCAGCGCTTGACCGCCCGAAGGGATTTGGCGTCCGTCAGGCCGTGGCGGCTTTCCTTCAGCTTGCGCACTTCCTCCCGGTAGATCTGCTTGAGGGATTTCATGTAGCGCGTCATGACATCGTAGCGATGGGTGATGACCGCCTGCAGGGTGTCGAAATCCACCACCGGCTTGGGATCGGCGAAGCGCGGCTTGGGCATGACTTTCTTGACCGTCGCCAGCTTCAGTGCCTGCAGCAGGCGGATATACACCCAGCCGATGTCGAATTCATACCAGCGCGCCGACAGCTTGGCCGAGGTGGCGAAGGCATGGTGGTTGTTGTGCAGTTCCTCGCCGCCGATCAGGATGCCCCAGGGGACGATGTTGGTGGCGGCGTCCGCGCAGTCGAAATTGCGGTAGCCCCAGTAGTGGCCGATGCCGTTGATCACGCCGGCCGCCCAGAAGGGAATCCATATCATCTGCACGCCCCAGATGAGGGTGCCCGCCACGACGCCGAACAGGGCGATGTCGATGGCCGCCATGACCAGGATGCCGTACTTGTGCAGCGGCGTATAGACGCGCCGCTCCAGCCAGTCGTCGGGCGTGCCGTGGCCGTAGCGCTCCAGGGTCTCCCGGTTGTGGGACTCCTTCACGTACAGGAACACCCCGCCCCACAGGACGCGGTTGATGCCCAGGACTTGCGGGCTGTGGGGATCTTCCTCGGTCTCGCACTTGGCGTGGTGTTTGCGGTGGATGGCCGCCCATTCCTTGGTGATCATGCCCGTGGTGAGCCACAGCCAGAAGCGGAAGAAGTGGCTGGCGGGCGCGGCCAGATCGAGAGCCCGGTGGGCTTGGTGACGATGCAGGAAAATCGTGACAGAGGCGATGGTGACGTGCGTCAGGCCCAGGGCGACCAGGACATAACCCCACCAGGGAAGATCGATGAAACCGGTGTACATAACTACCTTGAAAAAGAAACCGCCACGGATTGTACTTGAAATGTAAACCTTTGAAGAAGAATATTCTTGCGTTTGTGCCGATTATTGCCTCGCACAAGGCGGGTACAGTTCGACTTCGACAGCGGCGGCGTGCAAACGAGCCCGCCAGCGGCGCAAAAGGCGAAATATTGCCGCCGGGCCGCGTCAGGCGAGGAATCGGCGCACATGGCGCGCGATCATCAGTTCTTCGTTGGTGGGAATGACCCACACCGACACCGCCGAATCGGCCGTGCTGATGCATGGTGCGCCGGACCGGTTGGCCAACTCGTCCAGCTTCACCCCCAGCCATGCCGCATCCCGGCACACGCGCTCCCGTATCGGCGCCGCATGCTCGCCGATGCCGGCGGTGAACACCAGGGCATCCAGCCCCCCAAGGGCCGCCGTCAGGGAGCCCAGTTCCCGGCCGATGCGGTAGACGAACAGGTCCACGGCGCGGGCGGCCCCCGGCTCGGCGCTGGCCAGCAGGGTGCGCATGTCGCTCGACACGCCCGACACGCCCAGGAAGCCCGAGCGGTGATAGAGCAGATGCTCGATCTCCCGGGGCGACAGGCGCAGCTCGTCCAGCAGGTAGAGGACGACGCCCGGATCGAGGGCGCCGCAGCGGGTGCCCATGGGCAGGCCGTCCAGGGCGGTGAAGCCCATGGTGCTGGCCACGCTCCTGCCGGCCCTCAGGGCGCACATGCTGGCGCCATTGCCCAGATGGGCGACGACGGTGCGGCCTTGCGCCGCGCGCGCATCGATGCCGGGCAGCGCCGCCGCGATGTACTCGTAGGACAGCCCGTGGAAGCCGAAGCGGTGCACCCCCCGCGCGGTGATGTCCGGCGGCAAGGCGAAGGCCTGGGCCACTTCCGGCTGGGCGCGATGGAACGAGGTGTCGAAGCAGGCCACCTGGAGCAGCCCCGGCGCCCGCGCCAGAATGGCCTTGATGGGGGAAAGATTGTGGGGCTGATGCAGGGGCGCCAGGGGAATGAACTCGTGCAAGCGTTGCAGCACCTCATCGTCGATACGCACCGGCCGGTCGTACGCCATGCCGCCGTGCACCACGCGATGGCCCACGCCGGCCAGGATCTGGCCGCCGTGGCGGTTCAGCCATTCCAGCACCAGTTCCGTCGCGGCATCGTGATCGAGCGGCTGGTCGTCCGGCCAGCGCTGCTCCGCCACCACTTCGCCGGCCGCGTTGCTGGCGATGAAATGGCTGCGCGTGCCTATGCCTTCCACCTGGCCGCGCCAGGCGAGCGCCAGATCGGCCTCGTCTGCCCCGGAAAAGAGAGAGAACTTGAGGCTCGACGAGCCGGCGTTCAGCACCAGGATGCCATCGCCCATGGTCAGGCCTCTGCTTCCCGCTTGGCGCGAACGAGGCGCACGTCGCGCTGGGGGAAGGGAATCTCGATGCGGTTGGCCTTGAAGGCGCGCCAGATCTCCAGGTTGAGGTCGGAGCGCACGCCCAGGGTCCCCTCCTCGGGATCGCCGATCCAGAAGCCCAGTTCCAGGTCCACGCCCGAGTCGGCGAAGCGCACCAGGAAAGCCCTGGGCTCCGGCTCCGCCAGCACGCGCGGATGCCTGCGTGCCACCTCCACCATCAGGGCCATGGCGCGTTCCAGGTCGGTGGCATAGCTCACCTGCACCTGCACCGCCTGGCGCACCTGGGGGTTGGTATAGGTCTCGTTCTGCACCACGCTGCCCACCAGCACCTCGTTGGGCACGATGGCCTCCACCCCGGTGAGGGCGCGCAGCACCGTGTAGCGCGTGGTGATCTGCATCACCTGGCCGGAGTACTTGTCCACGGTGATCATATTGCCCATGCGGATGGAGCGGTCCAGCAGGATGATGAAGCCGGACACGTAATTACTGGCGATCTTCTGCAGGCCGAAGCCTAGACCCACACCCAGGGCGCCGCCGAACACCGACAGCGTGGTGAGATCGATGCCCACCAAGGGCAGGCTGACGAGGATGGCCACCAGCATCAGCACCGCCTTGGTCAGGCGCGCCAGCACCACCCGCAGACTGGCGTCCATGCCCTCGGCGCGCATCAGGCGGTCGTCCACCACGCCGCCTATCCAGAGGGCCAGGACCAGGGTGGCCAGGACCACGAAAAACCCCTGCAGCAGCAGCCACACGGACAGCTTCTGCTTGCCCACGGAGAACGTGATGGCCTCCAGCCCGTCGATGATCTCGGGCAGCAGGCCGACGATGTGCAGCGCCACCACGGCCCACACCACCAGGGCGATGATGCGCTCGAAGGCCGCCAGCCAGCCGGACGGCGCGAAGGCGTGGCGCAGGGCGAACACCACGATGCGGATGACCGCCCAGGAGATCAGCAGCGGCACGGCGATGTTGAGCAGATTGACCTGGTAGCGCTGCCGCACCAGTTCGCGCGCCACCATGAGCAGCAGCAGCGCCACGAGGGGAAACAGCACGCGGTTGAGGCCGCGCCGGCCCGTCTCCCAGGCGCCGCCCACGGGCAGATGCCTGCGCCGCAGCAGCCTTGTGAGCAGCCAGGCCAGCGCCAGGCAGGCCGCAAGGGCGGCCAGCTGCCAAAGCACGTCCACGCGCTGGAAGTTGGTGATGAAGATGCTCAGCAGATTGCGCAGTTCGTGATTTTGCACGTTATTTGGTCAACACCGCTTCGGCATAGGGTACGGCTTCGGCGCGATGGCGCTGCCAGTTGTCCAGGTAGGCATGCACCAGCCTGCGGTTGCCGCGCAGGATGAGCAGGTTCTCCGCGTTGCGCGCCTGGGCCGAGTAAGTGAAGTTGAAGGAGCCGGTGGCGACCGCGGCGCCGGGCAGCTCCGCATCGACGATGAGGATTTTATTATGGGCCGCCGCGTAGCGCACTTCGATGTGGATGGGGATGCCGGCGGTGGCCAGCACCGGGATCTGGCTGTTGTCGCCGCGCGCCGTCTGCTCCCGGTCGGCCAGCACCTCCACCGCCACGCCGCGCGAATGGGCGTCCAGCAGGGCGCGCGCCAGACGGCGGCTGGTGAACAGGTAGGCCTGGACGCGGACGGAACGTTTCGCCGACCGGATCAGCCGGATGAGCGCGGCTTCCGGATCGTCCCAGGGAGAAAAGGCCACTTCCACCGTGCCGGTGGCCTTGAGAGCGCCCGCCGGCCGGGCGTCCAAGGCCCAGGCGCCGCCCCACAGGAACAGGGCAAGGAGCAGGACGGCCGGGCGCGGCAGGCGGGAGATCAAGGCGGCATCGCGTAACGAGAAGCCGCGATTCTAGCCTATTCGGGCACCCCCACCTCCACCCGCCCGTCGCGCACGCGCACGGGAAAGGTCTGCACCGGCTCGTAGGCGGGCGGCGTCAAGGCGGCGCCGGTCTTAAGGGAGAAACGGGCCCCGTGGCGGCAGCAGACGATCTCGTCGCCTTCGATGTCGCCGTGAGTCAGGATTTCCTCCTCGTGGGTGCACAAGTCCTCGATGGCGTAGTAGGCGCCGTCCACGTTGGCCACGGCGATGGTGGTGCGCCCCCAATCCACGGTGCGGAAGCCGCCGGGAGGAATCTCCCCCTCGGCGGCCACGTCTATCCATTCCGCCGGTTCACTCATGACAGACTTACAGCATCCCCGCTTCCAGCTTCGCGGCTTCGCTCATCATGTCCCGGTTCCAGGGCGGTTCCCACACCAGCTCCACATTGGCTTCTGCCACGCCGGGAATGGACAGCAGCTTGTCCTGCACCTCCTGGGTGAGAAAAGCCCCCATGCCGCAGCCGGGGGCGGTGAGGGTCATCTTCACGTCGATGCGGTAGCGCTTGCCCTCTTCCAGCGGCGTCACCATGCACTCGTAGACCAGGCCCAGCTCGACGATGTCGATGGGGATCTCCGGATCGTAGCAGGTAGCCATCTGGGCCCAGGCGGCGGCCTCGATTTCCTCCAGCGTCGTGTCCACCTCGCCGGCACTCTCTTCCCGCGCGGGCGCTTCCTTGCCCAGGGCATCGGCATCCTTGCCCTCGATGCGGTACATGCTGCCATCCACCACGACCGTGAAGCTGCCGCCCAGCTGCTGGGTGATCTGGGCTGAATCGCCCGCCTTCAGGGTCACAGGTGTGCCCCAAGGCACCAGGGCCGCGGTCACGTCGCGGGTCAGGACCACTTCTTCGATGTCACGCATGGCCGCTACTCCGTGGTCGCCGCTTCGTGCCTGCCGAGCAGGGCGTTGTGCAAGGTGTGCCACGGCAGCGTGGCGCACTTCACACGCACGGGGAATTCCTTTACTCCCGCCAGGACCTCCAGCTTGCCCAGATCTTCGGGTGCGGCATTGTCGTCCACGATCATGGCGTGGAAGGATTGGAACAGCTTCTCCACTTCCTCCACCGAGCGGCCCTTGACCGCCTCGCTCATGAGGGAGGCCGAGGCGGTGGAAATGGCGCAGCCCTGGCCCTCGAACTTCACATCGGCGACGCGCCCGTCCTCCAGCTTCAGGTACACCGTGACGTTGTCGCCGCACAGGGGGTTGTGACCCTCGGCCACGCGATTGGCGTCGGCGAGCCTGCCGAAATTGCGCGGGTGGCGGTTGTGGTCGAAGATGACTTCCTGGTAAAGCTCTCTCAGATCGCCCGTATCGCTCATAGTCTCAGCGGCCGAACAATTTTTGCGTCTTGCGGATCGCCGCCATCAGGGCGTCCACCTCGGCATGGGTGTTATAGACGGCGAACGAGGCGCGCGCCGTGCCCGGGATGCCGAAGCGCGTCATGATCGGCATGGCGCAGTGATGTCCGGCGCGGATGGCCACGCCCTCGCTGTCCAGGATGGTGCCCACGTCATGGGGATGAATGCCTTCCAGCACGAAGGACAGGATGGCCGCCTTGTCCCGCGCCGTGCCCACCAGGCGCATGCCCGGGATGCGCCGCGCCTCCTCGGTGGCATGGCGCAGCAGCTGCGCCTCGTGGGCGGCGATGGCCTCCAGGCCGATACCGGAGACATAGTCCAGGGCGGCCCCCAGGCCGATGGTGCCGGCGATGTTGGGCGTGCCCGCCTCGAACTTGTGGGGCAGGACGTTGTACTCGGTCTTGTCGAAGCTCACCGTCCGGATCATGTCCCCGCCGCCCTGCCAGGGCGGCATGGCGTCGAGCAACTGGCGCTTGCCGTAGAGCACGCCGATGCCCGTGGGGGCGTACAGCTTGTGGCCGGACAGGGCGTAGAAATCGCAGTCCAGCGCCTGCACGTCTACCGGCTCGTGGGCGGCCGCCTGGGCGCCGTCCAGCAGCACGGGCACGCCGCGCGCGTGGGCCGCCTCGATGATCGCCCGCACCGGGTTGATGGTGCCCAGGGCGTTGGACACATGGGCCACCGCCACCAGGCGCGTGCGCGGCCCCAGCAAGGCCAGGTACTGCTCGAACAGCAGCTCGCCGGCATCGTTGATGGGCACCACCTTCAGCACCGCCCCGGTCTGCTGGCACAGCAGCTGCCAGGGCACGATGTTGGAATGGTGCTCCAGGGCGGAGAGCACAATTTCGTCGCCCGGCTGCAGCTGGCTGCGGCCCCAGCTCTGGGCCACCAGGTTGATGGCCTCGGTGGTGCCGCGCACGAACACGATCTCTTCCGTATGGCGCGCATTGAGGAAGCGGCGCACCTTCTCCCGCGCCGCCTCGTAGGCGTCGGTGGCCTTCTGGGACAGCAGGTGCACGCCCCGGTGGATGTTCGAGTTGTATTCCAGGTAGTAGCGCCGCTCCGCCTCGATCACCGCCAGGGGCTTCTGGGTGGTGGCGGCGTTGTCCAGGTAGGCCAGGGGCTTGCCGCGCACGGTCTGCGCCAGGATGGGGAAATCGGCGCGCACCGTCTCCACGTCCAGGGCCGGGGCCTGCAGGTGGCGCAGCTCGTCTATCGCACTCATACCAGTTCCCTCAGTCTCTCGGCGTCGGCCATGCGCTCCACCATCAGCCGCTCCGTGCGTTCGCGCAGGCTGCGGATGCGGATGCGCTCCAGCACCTCGGCGGCGAAGGCATAAGTCAGCAGGTCGCGGGCGTGCCCTTCCTCCAGGCCGCGCGTGCGCAGGTAGAACAACATGTTGTCATCGAGCTGGCCGACGGTGGCGCCGTGGCTGCACTTGACGTCGTCGGCATAGATCTCCAGCTGCGGCCGGGTGTCCACCTCCGCGTCCCGGGACAGCAGCAGGTTGTGGTTGATCTGGCCGGCATCTGTCTTCTGGGCGTCCTTGTGCACCACGATGCGGCCGGTGAACACGGCGCGCGCCCGGTCGTCCAGGATGCCCCGGTAGAATTCGCGGCTGGTGCCCTGGGGCTGGGCATGGTCTATGGTCGTGTGATGATCCACGTGCTGACGCCCGGCGACCACGTACAGGCCGTTGAGAGTGGTTTCGCAGCCGGTGCCGTCGAAGCGCGTGGCGATGTCGTGGCGCGCCAGATCCGCCCCCAGGGACAGGGAATGGGAGTCGAAGCGGCTGTCGGCCTCCTGCCGGGCGGCGACGGTGGCGATGTGGAAAGCCTTCACGCTCTCCTGCTGCACCTTGTAGTGCTCGACGCGCGCGCCGCGGCCGGCGGCGATCTGGGTCACGGCGTTGGTGAAGTAGCCGCCCTCGTCCAGGGCCACGTAATGCTCCACCACCGTGACGGCGGCGCCCTCGGCCGCCACGATCAAGTTGCGCGGATGGCTGACGCAGCCCGCCGCCGTGCTCACGAACAGCAGGTGGATGGGCTCTTCCAGGGCCACACCTTCGCCCACTTGTACGAAAGCGCCGTCGGCCATGAAGGCGCTGTTGAGCGCGACGAAGGCTCCCGCTGCCGGCGCCTCGCTCAGGTAAGGCTCTGCCAGATGGGGCGCCCGGGCCAGCACCTCGGCCAGGCTGTCCACCAGGGACGGTGCGGGCAGCGCACCCACGTGGGACAGGGCCGGCGCGTAGCGGCCGTCCACGAATACCAGGCGGTGGGGCACGTCCTCCAGCAGCCAGGCGCCCACCTGGCTCACCTTGCCCAGGTCGGCCTGGGCCAGGGGGAAGGCCTTCTTCTCGATCGGCCCCAGAGCGGTGTATTTCCAGGCCTCGTCGTGCAGGGTGGGGAAGCCCTGCCGGGCGAAGCCCTCGATGGCCGCCTCACGGGCCGCGGCCAGCCACGGCAGCCGCGCCCCGGGCAGGTTCGCCGCCCGCGCCCGGTAGTCCGCGACGTAGCGCTCGACGGCTTCGGAAAGTGTGCCCCCGGCGCTGCGCGCCAACCCCCCAGGGGGGTATGCGCCTGTCTTGAGGCGGCTCGGCGACAGGCTCATCGCGCCGCTCCCGCCGGCACGCCGGCCTTGCTGCCCTCGATCCAGGCATAGCCCTTCTCTTCCAGCTCAAGGGCCAGCTCGCGCCCGCCCGATTTCACGATGCGGCCGCGCGACAGCACGTGCACATAGTCCGGCACGATGTACTCCAGCAGGCGCTGGTAGTGGGTGATGACGATCATGCCCCGTTCCGGGCTGCGCAGGCTGTTCACCCCCTCGGCGACGATCTTCAGGGCATCGATGTCCAGGCCCGAATCGGTTTCGTCCAGGATGGCGAGCTTGGGTTCCAGCAAGGCCATCTGCAGCACCTCGTTGCGCTTCTTCTCGCCGCCGGAGAAGCCTTCGTTCACCGAGCGGTAGAGGAATTCCTCGCCCATCTTCATGGCCTTCATCTTTGCCTTGACCAGCTGCAGGAACTCCACCGCGTCCAGCTCCGGCTGGCCCCGGTGCTTGCGGATGGCGTTCACCGCCGCCTTGAGCAGGTACACGTTGGACACGCCGGGAATCTCCACCGGGTATTGAAAGGCGAGGAAGATGCCCTCCCGCGCCCGCTCCTCGGTGGGCAGGGCGAGCAGGTCCTTGCCCTGGTACAGCACCTCGCCGCTCACGTCCTTGTAGTCCTCGCGCCCCGCCAGCACCTGGGCCAGGGTGCTCTTGCCGGAGCCGTTCGGACCCATGATGGCGTGCACCTCGCCGGGCCGCACCTCCAGGTCGATGCCGCGCAGGATTTGCTTGCCGTCCACCGCGGCCTGAAGATTCTTGATGGTCAATAGTAGGCTCATGTCTCTCTTTTCCTCAACCGACGCTGCCTTCCAGGCTCACGCCCAGCAGCTTCTGGGCCTCCACGGCGAATTCCATGGGCAGCTCCTTGAACACTTCCTTGCAGAAGCCGTTCACGATCATCGATACCGCATCCTCCGCGGAAATGCCGCGCTGCATGCAGTAGAACAACTGGTCCTCGCCGATGCGCGAGGTGGAAGCCTCGTGCTCCACCCGCGCCGTCGGGTTCTTCACCTCGATGTAGGGGAAGGTGTGGGCGCCGCACTTGTCACCGATCAGCAGCGAATCGCACTGGGTGTAGTTGCGCGCCCCTTCGGCGCTCTTGAGCACCTTCACCAGGCCGCGGTAGGTGTTGCTGCCGCATCCGGCGGAAATGCCCTTGGACAGGATGGTGCTGCGGGTATTGCGGCCGATGTGGATCATCTTGGTGCCGGTGTCCGCCTGCTGGAAGTTGTTGGTCAGGGCCACCGAGTAGAACTCGCCCACCGAGTTGTCGCCGCGCAGCACCACGCTGGGATATTTCCAGGTGATGGCCGAGCCGGTTTCCACCTGGGTCCAGGAGATGCGCGAATTGGCGCCGCGGCACTCGCCGCGCTTGGTGACGAAGTTGTAGATGCCGCCCCGGCCTTCCTTGTCGCCGGGATACCAGTTCTGGACCGTGGAGTACTTGATCTGGGCGCCCTCCAGCGCGATCAGCTCCACCACGGCGGCGTGGAGCTGGTTCTCGTCGCGCTTGGGCGCCGTACAGCCTTCCAGGTAGGAGACGTAGGCCCCCTCCTCGGCAATGATCAGGGTGCGCTCGAACTGGCCGGTGTTCTGGGCGTTGATGCGGAAATAGGTGGACAGCTCCATGGGGCAGCGCACGCCCTTCGGGATGTAACAGAAGCTGCCGTCGGAGAACACCGCCGAGTTGAGCGCAGCATAGAAGTTGTCGCCCGGCGGCACTACCGTGCCCAGGTACTGGCGCACCAGCTCGGGATGCTCCAGCACCGCCTCCGAGAAGGAACAGAAGATGATGCCCTGGGCGGCCAGCTTTTCCTTGAAGGTGGTGGCCACCGACACCGAGTCGAACACCGCGTCCACCGCCACACCCGCCAGCGCCGCGCGCTCGTGCAGCGGCACGCCCAGCTTCTCGTAGGTGCGCAGCAGCTCGGGGTCCACCTCGTCCAGGCTCTTGGGCGCCTTCTTCAGCTTGGGCGCCGCGTAGTAGTAAATGTCCTGGTAGTCGATGGGCGGGTAATGCACGTGGGCCCAGCGGGGCGGCGTCATGGTGAGCCAGTGGCGGTAGGCCTTGAGGCGCCATTCCAGCAGCCACTCGGGCTCCTTCTTCTTGGCCGAGATGAGCCGGATGATGTCCTCGCTGAGGCCCTTGGGCGCCATCTCCGCTTCCAACGGCGTGACGAAGCCGGCCGCGTAGTCGCGGGTCAAAAACTGGTCGAGCCTGTCGGTAACGCTTCCCATAGCTTGTCTCTAATCCTGCTGCTTTGTCGTCGTCATGAATCCATCATCCCTGCCCGGCGGCGCAGGGGCACCACCGCAGCCTTGCCGACGGACGCCGGCGGCGGGCCTATCATGTCCGCCAGGGATACCCCCTCCAGCGCGTGCCGCACCACCACGTTGATGCGCTTCCAGTTGGCCCGGATCAGGCAGCTCTCCTCCTGGGTGCACAGCCCTTCGTGGGCGCTGCATTCGGTGAGGCCGAAGGGCTGGTCTTCCATGGCATCGATGATCTCGGCGATGGAGATGAGCTGCGGCGCCCGGGCCAGGGTGTAGCCGCCGTTGGTGCCGCGGAAGGCGAGCAACAGGTGCCGCCGCGCCAGGGTCTTCAGAATCTTGCTGACGGTGGGCTGGCCCAGATGCAGCGCATCGGCGATCTCCGCGGCACTGCACAGTTTGTCCGGGCGCCGGCCCATGTAAGCCAGCACCATGGTGCCGTAATCCGTGAGCTTGCTGATGCGCAGCATCGGGACTCCTTACTCAAGCGCAACAAAGTGGTCGGTCATCCCCGCCGCAGGCAGCTGCGGCTCATGGCCCGGCACTTTTGCCTGCGCCCTGGCAGTCTGGTGAACCGCCGCGGCGAGGCCCAGATATTTGGCCGACAAGGCCAGGAATCGGTTGATCAACTTGTTGGCGTCCATTTCTTCGCTCTGTTGTGCTCTGTTGTGGTTGGGGTGGTACGGCCAAATAGTACCTTTTTAGTACTGTATGTGTCAACGCGAAGACCGGAAGCTCCCGGCAGGACGGTATCAGACGGGGCGGACGACGATGACCTGGGGGTCGTCGCGGAAATCCAGCAGCAGCGAGCGGACGCGCTCCTGCCACAGGCGGCCGAATTCCTGGGCCTGCTGCGCCGTGGCCTCACCGCTCAGGCACAGCCCCATGAGCTCGCGCATTTCGGCCGCGGCCGGGATCTTGCTCAAATCGGCGGAAACATCGACGGCGGCACCCGAATCGACCCGGGTGAAGCGGATTTCTCCGCCGATGTCGGCGCCGAAGAACAGCAGGTTGCGCCGGTCGAAGCAGCCGGCGATGCCCTTGAAGCCCGTGTCGGCGGTGGCGCCCGTGAGCAGGGTGACCACATTGGCGATGACGCCGGTCACGCCAGCGGTAGCGGCCTGGCGGAACTGGGCCCGCACCGCACCGCGCTCGGGCAGGGCGTCGGGATAGAGGGCCTGCAGGGCCTTGCAGGTCATGAGATAGGCCGAGGCGACGGTGGGGCAGGAATGGCCCGCCAGCTTCACCGCATCGGCATAGCGGTACTCCATACGGCCGCCCTCGGCGGCGCCGAGGAACTCGGCGAGCGGATCATAAAGGGTGATTGAGGGGGCCTGATCGAAGAAATCGGGGTAGCGCATGGCAGTCTCCTACTGAAGGTCACGAAAATGGCTGACAGCCATTTTCGTCACGACGCTCCCCTCGCCCGCTGTGTGGGAGAGGGGTTGGGGGTGAGGGTTATCGGGAAGATCCAGCCTAGCGCGCCGGCCCCGCCGCCCCTATGACCCGCATCAAGAATCGCCCGCTTCGCCTTCTCCCTCGGGTGGCGACCCGGCCGCCCGGCGTGCCGGGCGCGAGCGCGCCGGCTTGGCCGGCTTGGCGCTGGCGCTGCGCTCCAGCACCGCGGCATAGAAGCCGTCGGTGCCGTGGCGATGGGGATACAGGCGCAGGTCGTCGCCCGTGTCCAGGGCGATGCCTTGCTCGGCCAGCACGCCTCTCGCCGGCACCCGCCGGAACTCGGCATGGGTGGCGAGGAAGCCGTCGACGATTTCCTCGTTCTCCTCGGGCAGGATGCTGCACGTGGCATAGATCAGGCGCCCGCCCGGCTTCACCAGCCGGGCGGCGCCCTTGAGGATATCGTGCTGCTTGCGCGTCAGTTCGGCCACGCTCTCCGGGCTCTGGCGCCACTTGAGATCGGGATTGCGGCGCAGCGTGCCCAGGCCGCTGCAGGGGGCGTCCACCAGGACCCGGTCGATCTTGCCCGCCAGGCGCTTGACCCGGGCGTCGTTCTCGCTGGAGATGACCACGGGAAAGACGTTGGACAGCCCGGCGCGGGCGACCCGGGTGCGCAGCTTGGCGAGCCGCTTGTCGGCCACGTCGAAGGCGTACAGCCGGCCGGCGGAGCGCATCAGGGCGCCGATGAGCAGGGTCTTGCCGCCGGCTCCGGCGCAGAAGTCCACCACCATCTCGCCGCGCCGGGGCGCCAGCAGGTGGCCCAGCAGCTGGCTGCCCTCATCCTGCACCTCGATCGCCCCTTCCAGGTACAGGGGGTGGCGCTGCAGCGCCGGCTTGTCCTTCAGCCGGATGGCGAGCGGCGCGAGAGAGCCCGGCCCGGCGGCGATGCCGTCCTCGGCCAGGCGCTTGAGCACGTCCTCGCGGGTCGTCTTGAGGGGATTGACGCGCAGGTCCAGGGGCGCCCCCTGGTTGAGGCCCCGGGCCAGCTCCAGCAGGGCGGCGGCGTCCATGCGCGCCAGCAGGCGCTCCACCAGCCAGTCGGGGAAGTCGGCCTGCTCCGCCAGGCTCATGTCCCCGGGCGTGGCGCTCTTGAGGGCGGCCAGCCACTCGGCCTCCTGTTCCGAGACGGCGCCCGCCAGTTGCCGCTGGCTGATGCCCTGCAGCCGCACCAGGGCGGCCAGCACTAGCTGGCGCGGGCTGGCACCCGCCCCCGCGAGATGCTCCAGCAGGCGCTTGCGGCGCAGCACGGCAAAGGTGGTCTCGGCAATGAAACCGCGATCCCGGTGCCCCAGCACCCGCTGCTCGCGGAAATAGCCGGACAGTACGGCGTCGGCCGGGTACTCGAAAGCGAGCATCCGTTCCAGCGCCGCAGCGGCGGCGTCGATCAACTTCTGGGTGATTCGCATTATTTCCTGTCTTGTTCTGTCAAGAGGGCCGGTCCATGCCCTCGTAGCGCAGTTCCTCGACCGTCTGGTCGTAAATCTCGCCCTTGCGGTCCCGGTGGCGGATGCGCACCGGCAGATTGCGGTGCTCCAGTGCGATCCACACCTCGGTCACCTGCTCGCCCGGCTCGCCGCCTGCGCGCAGGTGCAGGGTGCGCAAGGGGCCGAGCCTGGTTTCCAGCGTTTCCTCCCCCAGGGTGCGGAAGACATAAAGCTTGTAGCTCTTTCCGGTGGCGATGGCCATTTCCAGGCGCCCGTCCTCGCGCCGTCCCAGCCCCGCCTGGTAGAGCTGGCTCAGCACGTCCTGGGAGCCCGGCACCAGCTGCGCCTGTTCCTGCTCGCCCTTGCTGGTCAGGGTCACCCGCCCGTCCTCCCAGTCGAAGCGCGCCGTTTCCGTGACCTGGCCGTTGCGCTCGGCCTGGTACTGCCGCGGCACCAGCCCCGAGGCGGCGACCGCGCCGGCGCTGGTCTGCCGGAAGGTGATCGGCCGGATCAGCGCCGCCAGGCCGATGGTCTCGGTGACCGCCTCGATGGCATAGCCGTTCTCGTCGCGGCGCCAGCTGTGGGTCGCCTGGCCCACGATCAGGCCGCCTTCGCCCCGGGTCACGCCGAACCGCATCCAGCCCTCGGCCGGCAGCTCGGCCGCCGCGGGTGCGGACGCGCCGGGCCCGTAGGCCTCGGCGGCGTCGGTCGGTGCCGGGGGCGTCGTTTCCTGCGCCGCCACCGGCTCGACCGGTGCCGCTTCGTAGGGCGTCGCCTCCACGGGCGCCGCTTCAGCCGGCGCAGCGGCGGCCTGGGCCTGGGGCGCCGCCGGCATCCGGACCGCCGGCTCGGGCCGGGGAGGCGGCTGCGCCGGGCGTGCCGGTTGGGGCTGCCGCGCCGCCGGTACAGGTGCCGCCGGAGTCCGCACCAGCCGGGCCACCAGCAGGTCTGCCGGCCCTTCCGCAGCAGGCTGGCGCCCTTCCCAGCCGGGTTGCACCACCACGATCAGATGCAGCAGCAGGGACGCGACCAGGGCCGCCAACAAGCGCCGCTCCGGCATGGCTGCGCGATGGGCGGGCGTCAACCGCTCCCCGCCAGGGCGCGCAGGGTTGCTCCCGACTGTTCGGGCGCCGGCACCAGCAGCGCTCCTTCCGGGATCCCTGCGCCGTCCAGGAGCACACGGCCGTCGGCCCCCAGGGCCAGACGCCCTTCGACAAACCAGCGCACCGCCTGGGGATAGATGACATGCTCCTGGGCCAGGACGCGCGCCGCCAGGCTTTCTTCGTCATCGTCCGCCCGCACCGGCACTGCCGCCTGGATGATGATGGGGCCGTTGTCCAGGGAGGGAGTGACGAAATGCACCGTGCAGCCGTGGATGCGCACGCCCGCCTCGAGCGCCCGGCGATGGGTGTGCAGCCCCGGGAAGGCGGGCAGCAGGGAGGGATGGATATTCATCATCCGCCCCTGGTAGCGGCGCACGAAGTCGTCGCCCAGCACGCGCATGAAGCCCGCCAGCACGACCAGGTCCGGCCGGTGGCGGTCGATCTCGGCCGCCAGGGCGGCCTCGAATTCGCCACGGCTGCCGTAGGCCTTGTGGTCCACCACGGCAGTGGCCACGCCCTGGGCGGCGGCCGTGGCCAGGCCCTTGGCGTCGGGGCGGTTGCTGATCACGGCGGCGATGCGCGCCGGAAGGCCGGCGGCCAGCAGGGCTTCCATGTTGCTGCCGCGTCCGGAGATGAGGATGACGATGGATTTCATTCGCTTATTTCACTGGCAGGAATACCGCGGTGGCCAGACTTTGCACGACTTTCACCACGGCGCGATCGGCCTTGTCGGCAATAATGCGCGACAGCACGTCCAGGCTGCCGATGATCTTGCCGAACTCACGCTCGAAGCTCAGGTTGCGCACGGGCCCCGCGCCCTCGTTGGACAGCAGCAGGTAGTCGCCGCGCCCATCGCGCGCAGTGGACAGCTTCCACACCGCGATCTCCACGTTGCGCGCCGCGTTGTACAGGCGCTGGGGATCGAGGTCGTCGAGCACGAAGAACTCGGTCTTGTCGTTGAACGCCGCCTGCACCATGCTGCCCAGCCCGGCAATCAGCGCCAGCACCCGGTCTCCCCCGTAGTCCTCGCGCAAGGCGAGGTGGATGGCGTCGATGCTGCGCTTGCCGTCCAGTTCCGGGAAATCCCACTGATGGCGGCCGTCGAACAGTCGCGCCACCGCCCCTTCCAGGCTCGCCTGGCCCGATTTGCGCCACTCGCGCGGATTGCGCCGGTACAGCTTTTCGGTCAGCAGCCTGAGGCCGGCAAAGATCTCCTGCTGGTGGGCTTCCGCCACGCGGTCGATATCCGTTTTGATCAGACTTCCTGCGGAGAATCCGCTGCTGGCGGTGCGATTGGGCACCGATCCGGAGGCCGCGCAGCCGGCCAGCGCCGCCACGCAGGCCGAGAGGAGCGCTAGCCTGAGCATGGCCCATGATAGCGCAAAGGCCCATTTCGCCGCCAACTTGTTGAATTTGCGCGATTAAGTCGCTGCCCGGTGGCGCAGATAGCCGATCAGCGCCGGCATCAGGGAGAGAGCGACGATGGTGAAGATCACCAGCGAAAGATTGTTCTTTATCAGCGGGATGTTGCCGAACCAGTAGCCCGCCAGGGTGAGGGAGAAGATCCACAGGCAGCCGCCGAGGAAGTCGATGACCAGGAAGCGCGGGTAGGTCATGCGCGCCACTCCGGCGACGAAGGGGGCAAAGGTGCGCGCCAGGGGCATGAAGCGCGCGATGACGATGGTCTTGCCGCCATGCTTCTCGTAGAAGGCGTGGGTCTTGTTGAAGGCGGCGCGATTAAAGAATCGCGACTGCTCCCAGCGGAACACCTTGGGCCCTATGTGGTGGCCGATCCAGTAATTGGTGTTGTCGCCGATCACCGCGGCGGCCAGCAGCACGGCGCACAGCACGGCGATGTCCATGCCGCCGGTGGCGGCGAGCGCCCCGGCCACGAACAGCAGCGAATCGCCGGGCAGGAAGGGGGTCACCACCAGGCCCGTCTCGCAGAAGATGATGAGAAACAGGATGGCATAGATCCAGGTGCCGTACTGGGCGAGCAGGGCCGCCAGGTGCCGGTCCAGGTGGACGACGATGTCCCAGAAGGTGGCGATCAGTTCCATGGGCGTCGCGGGCAAAGGCTGCCATGATACCGGATCGCCGGGGGCGTCCGGCGCGGCGGTTATAATTCGTCATGCCTGCGATCAAACCCCTGCCCGACCTCCTGATCAGCCAGATCGCCGCCGGCGAGGTGGTGGAGCGGCCCGCCTCGGTGCTCAAGGAACTGCTGGAGAACAGCCTGGACGCCGGCGCGCGCGAGGTGCAGGTGCAGCTGGCCGAAGGCGGCGTGAAGCTGATCCGCGTCGCCGACGACGGCTGCGGCATCGCCCCCGAAGACCTGCCCCTGGCCCTGGCGCGCCACGCCACCAGCAAGATCGCCACCCTGGAAGACCTGGAGCACGTCGGCTCCTTCGGCTTCCGCGGCGAGGCCCTGGCCTCCATCGCCGCCGTGGCGCGGGTGGCCCTGACCAGCCGCGCGCGGGGCGCCGCCCATGCCCATCGCATCGACAGCGCCTCCGGCCAGGTGACGCCGGCGGCCCTGGGCGGCGGCACGGTGGTGGAAGTCCACGACCTCTACTTCAACACGCCGGCGCGGCGCAAATTCCTGAAGAGCGAGGCGACCGAGTTCGCCCACTGCGAGGAGGTGTTCCGCCGCGCCGCCCTGGCGCGCCCCGACGTCGCCCTGCAGCTGCAGCATAACGGCCGGGTGGCGGCGCGCCTGGCGGCCTCGAGCCTCACGCGCCGGGTGGGCGAAATCCTGGGCGGCGAGTTCCGCGACCAGGCACGGGAAATCGAGGCCGCCGCCGGCCCCCTGCGCCTGTCCGGCTACGCCGCCCTGCCCGCCTATTCGCGCGCCGCGCGCGACGCCCAGTTCTTCTTCGTGAACGGCCGCTTCGTGCGCGACAAGCTGCTGGCCCACGCGGTGCGCGCCGCCTATGCCGACATCCTGCACGGCAGCCGCCACCCCGCCTTCGTCCTGTTCCTGGAGCTGGATCCCTACGGCGTGGACGTGAACGTGCATCCGGCCAAGATCGAGGTGCGCTTTCGGGATTCCCGCGCCGTGCACCAGTTCGTGTTCCACGCCCTGCAGCGGGCCCTGGCGCAGCCGGGCGCGGCACGGGGCGCCTCGCCCCCGCCCTTCGTCACGACGCCGGGCGAGTCCCTCGGCGACGCCCTGCAGTCGCCGCGCGCCGCAGCGCCGGTGGCTGCCGCGCCGCGCCAGCGACCCCTGGCGATGGAGGAGCCGGTGCAGGCCTATGCCGCCTTCGTGCAGCGGGCCTTCAGCGAGCCCCTGGCCGATCAGCTGGCCGTGCCCGGCGCGCCCGAGGAGGCCAAGGCGCCGCCCCTGGGCTATGCCCTGGCCCAGTTGCATGGGGTGTATATCCTCGCCCAGAACGACGCGGGACTGGTGCTGGTGGACATGCATGCCGCCCACGAGCGCATCCTCTACGAGAAGCTGAAGCGGGCACTCGCCGAAGACGCGCCGGCGGTGCAGCCGCTGCTGATACCCGTGGTGTTCGCCGCCAGCAGCCAGGAGATGGCCACCGCCGCCGAGCATGAGCCCGACCTGCAGCGCATGGGCTTCGAGCTGCGGCCGGCCGGTCCCGCCGAGCTCGCCGTGCGCGCCGTACCCTCGCTGCTCGCCCGGGCCGACACGGCCGGCCTGGTGCGGGCGCTGCTGGCGGACCTGGCCGCGGTCGGCGGCAGCCGCGTCGGCGCCGAGCGGCGCAACGAGCTCCTCGCCACCCTGGCCTGCCACGGCGCGGTGCGCGCCCATCGCGCCCTGACGATTCCGGAAATGAATGCCCTTCTGCGGGAAATGGAAGCCACCGAGCGCGCCGACCAGTGCAACCACGGCCGGCCCACGTGGACCCAGCTGTCGCTGGCGGAGCTGGACCGCCTGTTCTTGAGAGGCCGTTAGCGCTCGACCTGGCGCACGCTGTAGCCGCGCGCCCTGAGCAGCTCCACGACGCTTTCCCTGCCCACCAGGTGGGCGGCGCCCACGGCCACCAGGGCCGGCTCGCCGCTTTCCAGCAGCCGCGCGGTCTTCTCCGCCATGGCCCGGTTGCGGCCCACCACGGTGCGCTGAAGGAAGCCGTCCGCCAGGGGCTCGTCTTCCAGGCCCAGGCGCTCGAGCGCCTCCAGCCCGTCCGTGTCGCCTTGCTTCCAGGCGGCGGCGAACCGGTCGAACAACTGGGCTGCCCCGTTCTCCCGCAGCAGGTCCACCGCCTGGCGCACGAACAACACCTGCTCGGCCGCGGACAGGGATTCGAACAGCGCCACCTGCAGCTCGGCCGACTCCAGCTCGACGATGCGCTTGCCGTCCTGGCGCGCCCGGGCCACCAGGCGCGCATCCATCCCGGCCTCGGCGCTGTAGCCGGAGCGGGCCGCGGCGGCGGCCACCAGCACCGTGCTGAGCAGCCAGGGCTTGGCCTGCAGCACGAAGCGCTCGTCCAGACCGAAGCCCGCCGCCGCCCGCTTGGCGTCGGCCAGCAGCGCTGCGGGCAGATGCCGGTCCAGGCCGTCGCCCGGCCCATAGAGGGCCCTGCGCAGGATCAGCTCCCGGGCCTGGGGCAGGGTCGGGTCCAGCTCCACGGCCAGCACCCGGGCGCGGGCAAAAGCCTCCTCGACCGGCGCCGGCAGCGGGTAGTCTTCGGCCTTCCAGAAATGCACCGTGCCGAGAAGAAATACGCTGTTGGCCTGGCCGCGCACTTCCCACAGGAACAGTTTGTCGCCGGCGGCCGCCGCGGCGGCGAACACCAGCAGGACCAGGGCGGCGGCGAAACGCCGGAAAACGGCACGCAGGGTCGGAGTATCCATATGGCGGGCGATTGTCCCACGGGGGCGGCGAGAG
>JBMOQT010000015.1:16972-23063 GCA_049320945.1 Pseudomonadota bacterium | reverse complement strand
CAGATCATAGGCGCAGGGAGCCCCTATTCCGCGGATCTGACTGTCCGCTCGCCTACAAGGCGATGGCCACCAGGATGGCGATGAGCAGGATGAGCAGCAGGTCCGTAGTGCTCAGGGCGCCGCCCGCCGGCAGGGTGTCGAGGCGGCCGGCGAGCTGCTGAGCCTCTTCCTGGGTGAGGGCGCCGGCCCGCTCTGCCGCCGTGTCGGGTGGCACGCCCAGGGCCTCCAGTTGCTGCCGGATGCGGGCGCGCGCCTCATCCGGCGGTGCGCCCGGCTCGCTGAGGGCCGGGGTTGCCACCTGGTCTGTCGTCACCACTTCGGCCTGCGCCGTGGCCAGGAAGCCCGCAGCCGCAAGGCCCATTATCAGCCGGGACCGACACCCGGCATGTCGCTTGGTCATTTGTTCCTCCTTGTTGTCGATGACGGGGCGCACTTGCCGCCCCAAGGGAAGACCACCACCTCCTTGATTTATAGAACATGGAACGTGCGTGCCGCGATCAAGGGGCCGGAGGGTGCGGGCCGGTAGCCATCCTGGAGCCCGGTCGGCGACAGGGCTACACTTCCCCTTGACAGGACGGGGAAATACTGTCCGGTCATACGCGAACTCCATATGGCAATCGTATGGAGACGGCTCATAGGGCTCCGGTCCGAGCTAGAACACACTCTACGTATCACAACCTTTCTATTTTCTCGGAGGCATCATGGCACAGCAGGCTTATGTAGAAGCAACAGGCGAAATCACGACGGGATTCGTTTCAACGCCCGCGCAGGCTCCCGCGCCAGCGGAGGTGGCAGAGGAGCGGATGCCCTTCACCGTCCGAATCGTCGGTACCGAAGAGCAGCTGTCCAAGGCAGTGCGCGTCCGCCACGCGGCCTATGCGCGCCACGTGCCGATGGTGGCGGCGCAACTGACGGCACCGGAGTCCCTGGACCACGATCCCGGCACCGTCGTGTTGCTGGCCGAATCCAAGCTGGACGGCTCGGCGCTGGGCACCATGCGCATCCAGACCAACCGCTACCGGCCCCTGGCCTTGGAGCAGTCCGTCGAGCTGCCCGACTGGCTGCAAGGCAAGAGTCTTGCGGAGGCGACCCGGCTGGGCGTCGGGGAGGGTCGTATCGGACGGATGGTCAAGACTGCGCTGTTCAAGGCCTATTACCAGTACTGCCTGTTTGCCGGAGTCGAGTGGATGGTGGTGGCTGGGCGGGCACCCCTGGACAAGCAGTACGAACGTTTGCTGTTCAAGGATGTGTTCCCTGGCGGCGGGTTCATTCCGATGCGCCATGCGGGAAATATTCCCCATAGGGTGTTGGCACTGGCTGTCGATGCGGTGGAACCCACTTGGCAGGAGACCAGGCATCCACTGTTCGACTTCTTCTTCCGCACCTATCATCCCGATATCGATCTCGCAGGCGGTGATTTTTCCCTTTTTGGCGGTATGCTGCGGCGTGCCGAACTGGCTCGTCCCGAACGGCTAAAGGACTTGACGAATAGGCCGTAATTACCTTGGGCGGCGCGCCTGCCACGCCGCCCAATTTTTATCCGGGCGGGACGTTTGAGACGGGCCACGGGGACGGCGTCGCTGCCATGTAGCACAATACTGACAGACAGGGTCTCAACACCGCGAATTGATCAATATGGGCCAAGCTGGAACAGTCAAAGCGGATCTGATGCGACAGGCCAATGCCAAGCTGGATTCGTTGTTATATGGGCTCTCCGTGTTCGGCCTGCCGATGGCAATTGCCGTAATGTCCGTCATCGCCTTGATCAGCTGGGAGAGCTTGTACCCGGCTCGTGGTACCCCAGTCGAATTTCGATTTCTAAAAGAAGAAGACGTCGCGCTTACGCCCGAACAGGCCTGGAGAAGACTTGGCTCTGTTCGAGAAACTTCCCAATTTGACACTAGACTGTCCGAGTCGCCTTTCTGGCTAGCCTTTGGTGTCCAGGCATACGCAGATGCAGACACCATTATTGAGCTGCCTTCGCGGCATGCACGGGAAGCCGCCTGCTGGAAGCTTCCCGATCTGGAACCACTGGGCAAGGCGAGCCGTCATGGCTCGGCTGGCAGAATGGAGAGTGCCAAAGGAGGATTCGCGATCCAACTTGGCAGGCTGGACCGTGCAGTGACCGTCCTGTGCCGAGCGCGTTTTGTGGGCCCAGCGCATGTATCGGTGGCGCAATGGACGGGACCCGCCTTCGAGAAATCAGTAAAAGGTTTCCATCGCGACTCGGGATTGCTGGATGGTGGTTTGCTGGTCTTGTCCATCTTCGTACTCGTCACGGCCCTTATTAACAGGGAATGGATATACGTCCTGTTTGCTGCCTGGTTGGTGGCAAACCTGCGGCTCGGCGCCATTTCGGCTGGCTGGGATACTCAATGGCTTGGGTACGCGATCCCGGCTGATTGGCTAATCCCGATGCGCAAGCTGACTACGACGGCATACTACGTCCTAACCATTACTTTATTTACTCGCCTATTTCGCGAAGATCTGAGACGCGTAGGCTTTCGCACGCTACTCGTTGTGGATCAGTGGTCATGTTTGCCTTTGGTAGTTGGCGCCTTCGTACTGCCCTACGCGATGTTCCTGCCAACCCTGTGGGTGTTCACCACATTTACCGTCGCGGTTATCGTGTTTCTCTTGGCGCGCATTCTGCTGGTGACTCGCTCGACCGTTGCTGCCTGGTACACGGCCTCGCTGGCAATGACACTGTTCGCAACGCTTTTCGAGGTTATAGCGGCTGCTCTCGGCCAGAGAGGTTTGATTGGTACGGTGAATAGCGTGACGGCTGCTCTGTCTTCCAGCCTTCTCGCCGCTCTCGCGATTGGAGAACAAATGCGCCAGGAGCGCCTGGAACGCGTCAAGGCCCAGGCCGAGCTGCGTCATGCCTACGAGGCCATTCCCATCGGACTGTTCACGCTCACCCTGAGCGGCTTCTTCCTTCAGGTCAACCCGGCGCTGACCAGGATGCTCGGGGTGCGCGGCCAGCGGCAGGAGCATTGGAGCCAGTATTTCGAGCAGGACGCCTGGCCGCGCCTGCGCGAACTGGTCGCAGGCGGTGCCGACTCGGAGATCGAGCTGCAGAGCCTGCCGGCGCCGGGCCAGGAATCCAAGTGGCTGTCGGTGAGGGCGACGCTGGCCAACGACCGGATAGAGGGCTCTCTGCAGGACATCACCGAGCGCGTCAAGGCGACCGACCGGCTGCGCTTCTTTGCCGAGCACGATCCACTTACGGGCATACTGAACCGCCGCGGCATCGAGGCGGTGTTGGGCAGCGCCATGGCCGCCCTGGGCAGCGGGCAGCCGCTGGTGCTCGCCTATATCGATCTCGACCGCTTCAAGCTGATCAACGACCTGTTCGGCCATGCGGCGGGAGACGAAGTTCTGCGCCAGATCTGCGACCGGGTCCAGGAAATGCTCTCGCCCGGCCAGGAGATGGGCCGCGTGGGCGGTGATGAATTTG
The DNA here is from genome assembly GCA_049320945.1 of Pseudomonadota bacterium. GTDB lineage: Bacteria > Pseudomonadota > Gammaproteobacteria > Burkholderiales > Rhodocyclaceae > DYIB01. The sequence continues at coordinate 19,603 of JBMOQT010000015.1, read as the reverse complement.
TCATCGTCTTCCGCAATACCTCGATCCAGTCGGCTACCTGGACGTGCCGCGGCATCATAGACCGCATCGGCACCATTCCCTATCACATCGGCGACCGGGCCTTTCACGTGCGCGGCTCGATCGGCCTGGTGGAGATCGCGCCCGGGACGCGCTCCAAGGACATCATTTCCGTCGCCGACCGCGCCTGCCGCGAGGCCAAGAGCGGCCCCTACGGCAATCTCGTGGTCTATGAGAAATCCTCGCGCGTGTTCCGCGAGCGCGAGGAGGAGCTGCGGCTGGTGGAGCGCTTCGGCGCCAGCGCTGCGCCCGAGGGCCTGTTCCTCATGATGCAGCCGATCATGTCGGTCGCCGCGCCCTACGACTCGCTCAATTTCGAGGCGCTGCTACGGCTGCGCGAGGCCGACGGCTCGATCACGCCCGCCGGAAAGATCATCGCCGCCGCCGAGCGCAACGGCCGGATCTCCATCGTGGACCGCTGGGTCATGTCCAGCCTGCTCGACTGGCTCAGCGAGAACCGGGAACACCTGAAGAAGACGCGCTTCGTCTGCATGAACCTGAGCGGCGGTTCGCTGAACGACGAGAAGTTCGTGCAGGATGCCTTTTCCATGCTCGCCCAGTACGGCCGCAGCGTCGAACGCCTGTGCATCGAGATCACGGAGAGCGTGGCGCTGCACGATCTGGCCAACACGCGCCGCTTCATCGACAAGGTACGCAGCTTCGGTGCCAAGATCGCCCTGGACGACTTCGGCGCCGGCTACACCTCGTTTTCCTACCTCAAGGGACTGCAGGCGGACGCCCTGAAGATCGACGGCGCCTTCATCAAGGGCGTGATGGGCCATCCCGCCAATCTCGCCATCGTCGAAGCCATTGTCGAACTGGCCCGCAACCTGGGCATGAAGAGCATCGCCGAATGGGTGGAGGACCGTGCCACCCTGGAAGCCCTGGCCCATGTGGGCGTGGACTACGTCCAGGGCTGGGCCATCGCCAAACCGCTGGACGCCGCCAAGATCCTGCTGGCCGACTCGGCGGCGGGCCTGATCGAGGACGAACAGGCGGCACTCTATGTGCGCAACGTGCTGGCGACGGGCCGCACCATGGAGCTGTGGGGCGAGGCGGATGAGTCGAGCGGCATCAGGCTGCACTGATGCGGGCGTCGGAAAGTAGAGGCCCGGCCAATGGCACAGCAAATCAACTCCGGCATGCACCAGTTCCTGGCCCAGGACCGGGTGATCTGGGGCAAGCCCGCCGCCCGGGCCCTGATCGAAGAAGCCGACCGACGCAAGGCCCGGCGCCTGTTCATCGTCACCAGCAAAACCCTCAACCGCAAGACCGACGCGGTCGAATCGCTGCGCCGGGCCTTGGGGCCGCGCTGCGTCGGCACCTTTGACGAGTGCCGGGAGCACACGCCGCGCGCCAGCGTGTTCGCCGCTGCCCAGGCGGTACGCGCTGCCGACCCGGATCTGATCGTCACCTTCGGCGGCGGCACCGCCATCGACACCGTGAAGGTGTTGCTGATCGTGCTGGCCGAGGGTCTCACCGATCCCAGGCAGCTCGACGACTACTACATCCGCGCCAATCCCGACGGTTCGCGCCACATCCCGGCGGTCAAGCCACCGCCCCTGCGCCAGGTGGTGATCTCGACAACCCTGTCGGCGGCCGAGTTTTCCGACGCGGGCGGTTGCAGCGACCCCGAGCGCGGAGCCAAGGACGCCTACTCGGGCCGTGAAATCGGCGCCGCCGCGGTCATCCTCGATCCGGCCGTGACGCTGCATACGCCCGAGTGGCTGTGGCTGTCCACCGGCATCCGGGCGCTCGACCATGCAGTCGAAGGGCTGTGCTCCATCGAAACCTCGCCGCTCGTCGAGGCCACGGCCCTGCAGGCCCTGCGCCTGCTCCCGGGTTCTCTGGAGGCCACCAAGCGGAATCCCGCGGACCTGGCGGCGCGGCTTGCATCCCTGCAGGGTGCATGGATGTCGGGTTTCGGCATCTTCAGGGTGCCCTTCGGCGCCAGCCACGGCATAGGCCACAGCCTGGGCGCCGTCACCGGCATGAGCCATGGCTACACCAGCTGCGTCATGCTGCCCCACGTGATGCGCTTCAACCGGCCGTACTGTGAGGATAAGCTGGCCCGCATCGCCAACACTCTGGGTGCCGCGGACGGCAATGCCGCCGGCGCAGTGGCCGGGCTGATCGCGCGCCTGGGCCTGCCCACGCGCCTGCGCGACGTGGGGGTGCGCAAGGATCAGTTCGACCAGATCGCCCGTGGCGCCATGGGCAACATCTTCGTACGCACCAATCCCCGGCCTATCCGGGACCAGGCGGATGTCATGGCTTTGCTCGAAGCCGCGTGGTAGCGAAGGCGCCGGACCTGCATTGATCGATCGGGGACGATGATTGGTGGGCCGTGTTGGACTCGAACCAACGACCAAGGGATTATGAGTCCCCTGCTCTAACCGACTGAGCTAACGGCCCTCCGGCGGGAGAAGGGCGGATTTTACCAGAGCCGGGAGCGGGGCCGCGCGTGCCGGTGCGGTCTATACTGTGGTCATCCGTCCTTCGCCGAGGATTTGCCTCCGTGCGCTACGAACTCTATTACTGGCCAAACATCCAGGGGCGCGGGGAATTCGTGCG
>JBMOQT010000015.1:0-16872 GCA_049320945.1 Pseudomonadota bacterium | reverse complement strand
CGGGAGCGGGGCCGCGCGTGCCGGTGCGGTCTATACTGTGGTCATCCGTCCTTCGCCGAGGATTTGCCTCCGTGCGCTACGAACTCTATTACTGGCCAAACATCCAGGGGCGCGGGGAATTCGTGCGTCTGGCCCTGGAGGAAGTCCAGGCCGATTATGTGGATGTGGCGCGCATGCCGAAGAAGGGCGGCATGGGCATGCCGGCCTTGCTGCGGCTGCTGGAGGGAGAGGGTGTGGCGCGCCCGGCTTTCGCGCCGCCTTTCTTGAAGGCCGGCGAGGCGCTGATCGGGCAGACGGCCAACATCCTGCTGTTCCTCGGCCCGCGCCTGGGGCTGGCGCCGCAGCGCGCGGCGGACCGGCTGTGGTGCCATCAGCTGCAGCTCACCATCGCCGACTGGGTGACGGAGGCGCACGACACACACCATCCGGTTGCACCGGAGTTGTATTACGAGGAACAGAAGCGCGAGGCGCGGCAGCGCGCCCGGAGCTTCCGCAGCGAGCGCCTGCCCAAGTTCCTGGGCTATTTCGAAGGCGTGCTGGCAGCCAATGCACGCAAGTCCGGCTGGAGTATGGGACGCTCCCTGTCTTATGTGGATCTGTCCCTGTTCCAGATGATCGCCGGGCTGCGCTACGCCTTCCCCCGGGCCATGGCGCGGCTGGAACCGGCACACCCGCGCCTGGTGGAACTGCACGAGCGGGTGGCGGCGCGGCCCAACGTGGCGGCCTATCTCAAGTCCCGGCGGCGGCTGGCATTCAACGAGCAGGACATCTGGCGCCATTACCCGGAACTGGACGGATAGCGGATCAGGGCTGGGCGCCGTCGTCCAGCACCAGGCGGAACACCGAGGAGTCGATGGGCAGCCGGCCGCGCAGCTGCTCGTCGAGACGGATGAAGATCCGGTCGCCGTAGCGGGCCAGGCGCCGTAGCAGGCGGTTGACCTCGGCCAGGGCCGGCAGGGGCAGTTGGCCGATGGTCAGCGTGACCGTGGCCGGCGTGCGCCTGAGCACTTTCCTGAGGTGACGCGCGGCGCGCTTGACGGACCGCCGGTCGAGCCATCCCAGCAGGTCCACGGACAAGTGGGGCGCGAGCGCGCCGTCGTCCTTCCACGACAGCCTGACCTTGCCGCTCTGGACATAGACCGCCAGGGCGGCCCGCAGCGCTTCGAACAGCCGCGAGGCCGGAGCCTGCCGGCGCGCGCCCCAAGTGAAGCGGCGCTTCACATAGTCGGCCATGGCCAGGCTGGCGATCCAATCGACCACTGCCTGGGGCAGCTTGCGCGGCGCGGTGAGCGGCAGGCTGCGCAGGAAGTGCCACAGTCGCGCCGGGCCTCCCGCCAGGATGCCCTTGAGCAGCAGCCGGAGGACGATGCCCGCCGCCTCGGCCAGGCGATACTGGCGCTGGCGCACCGGATCGCGCAGGTGTTGCATCTTGTTGCGAATGCGCTGCGCGATGTGCCGGTCTTCGAGCAGCCGCTGATAGAGCGCCTGATAGGCGGCGACCATGTCGTCATAGGCCATACGCCTGGGGATGAAATTGGTGCCGGGCCGGGTGTTGTTGGTGTCGTCCGCATCGGGCAGCAGGCGGCCCTCCTGCTCCAGGCGGTGGTAGAGGGGAGTGCGCGGCAGGGCGGTGAGCAGGCCGATCATGGCGGCCTGGATGCCGGCGGCGGTGATGAAGCGGTATTGCCGTTCGAAGGTATCCAGGCTGTCGTGATCGAAACCGACGATGAAGCCGGCCAGCACGTCGATACCGTTTGCATAAATGCGGCGTACCGAGGCGAGCAGGTCACCGCCCAGGTTCTGCGCCTTGCCCGCTTCCTTCAGGCTGTCGGCGTCGGGGGATTCGATGCCGATGAACACCCAGGCGAAGTTGGCGCGCCGGAACAGGCGCAGCATGGCCTCGTCCCGGGCCAGGTTGAGGGAAACCTCGGTGCCGAAGACGAAGGCATGGCCGCGGCGCGCCTGGTAGTCGGCCAGGTATTCCAGCAGGGCCCTGGCCGCCTTCGGGTTGCCGATGAAGTTGTCGTCCACGAAGAACACGCTGCGCACGCCCTGCCGGCGCAGCGCGTCCAGTTCCTGCCCGATTCTCTCGGGGCTCTTCCAGCGCGGCCGGCGCCCGAACATGACGATGATGTCGCAGAATTCGCAGCGGAACGGGCAGCCGCGCGAGAACTGCAGCGTGGCGGTGGTGTAGCTTTCGAGCCGCAGCAGGTCGAAGCGCGGAACGGGCGAATGGGCCAGGTCCACGCTGCCGGTTTCGCGATACAAGTGCTGTGGCCGGCCGCGGGCGAAATCGGCGCAGAAGCGCGGCCAGATGTATTCGGCCTCGCCGCATACAACGGTATCGGCGATGCCTACGTAAGCCTCGGGGCACAGGGAGGCGTAGCTGCCCCCGGCCACCACGTAGTAGCCCCGGGCGCGATAGAAACGCAGCAGTTCCTTCTGCCGGCGCGCCTGCACCCCCATGCCGCCCACGCCGACGATGTCCGCCCGGGGCGCAAGGGGCACGCTCTCGATGTTCTCGTCGACGATCTCGATGTCCCAGTCGGGCGGGCACAGGGCCGCCAGAGTGGCGAGACCCAGGGGCGGATTGAGGGCGCGCTTGCCCTTCAGGACGCGCTCGAGCGCCCATTTGAAGCTCCAGAAGCTCTCTTCGAAGCGGGGATTGACGAGCAGCAGGCGCATGGCCGGTTCCGGGCGGGGCTGTATTCCCACCATAGACCATGGCCGGGGCGACCAGGAAACAAAAAAGCCGCGACGGTGCGCGGCTTTCTTGGGTTGCCTGCCGATCAGGTCTCGGTATCGAGGAAGCTGCGCAGCTTCTCGGAGCGACTCGGGTGGCGCAGCTTGCGCAGGGCCTTGGCTTCGATCTGGCGGATGCGCTCGCGGGTGACGTCGAACTGCTTGCCCACTTCTTCCAGGGTGTGGTCGGTGTTCATCTCGATGCCGAAGCGCATGCGCAGCACCTTGGCCTCGCGCGGCGTCAGGGTGTCGAGAATCTCCTTGGTCACCTCGCGCAGGCTGGCGTACATGGCGGCGTCGGCCGGTGCCATGGTGGCAGCGTCCTCGATGAAATCGCCCAGGTGGGAATCGTCGTCGTCGCCGATGGGCGTTTCCATGGAGATGGGCTCCTTGGAGATCTTGAGGATCTTGCGGATCTTCTCCTCGGGCATTTCCATGCGCGCCGCCAGGGTGGCCGGATCCGGCTCCTGGCCCGTCTCCTGCAGGATCTGGCGCGAGATGCGGTTCATCTTGTTGATGGTCTCGATCATGTGCACCGGGATGCGGATGGTGCGCGCCTGGTCAGCGATGGAGCGCGTGATGGCCTGGCGGATCCACCACGTGGCGTAGGTCGAGAACTTGTAGCCGCGCCGGTATTCGAACTTGTCCACCGCCTTCATCAGGCCGATGTTGCCTTCCTGGATCAGGTCGAGGAACTGCAGGCCGCGGTTGGTGTACTTCTTGGCGATGGAGATCACCAGGCGCAGGTTGGCCTCGGTCATCTCGCGCTTGGCGCGGCGCGCCTTGGCCTCGCCGGTGGACATCTGCTTGTTGATCTCCTTGAGATCCTTGAGCGGGATGCCGATGCGCTCCTGCAGATCGATGAGCTTCTGCTGCTCCTCGATGATGGCCGGCGCGGCGCGCATGAGGATCGCGGCGTAGGGCTTGGCGCTGGAGACTTCCTGCTTCAGCCACTCCAGGTTGGTCTCGTTGCCCGGGAACACCTTGATGAAGTGGGGGCGCGGCATGCCGCTCCTCTTCACGCACAGTTCCTGGATCTTGCGCTCGTGGTTGCGCACGTCCTCGACCATGTGGCGCACCGAGTCGGACAGCTTCTCGATCATGCGCGCGGTGAAGCGGATATACATCAGCTCTTCGGAGATCTGCTGCTGGGCCTTCAGATAGGCCTTGTCCTTGGGGCCCTTCTTCTGCAGCGCGCTCTGCATCTTGTGGTAGAGCTGGCGGATGGTGGCGAAGCGCTCCAGGGCATCGGCCTTGAGCTGCAGCAGGGAGGCGGACACGGCGCCGCCTTCGCCGCCCTCTTCTTCCTCTTCCTCTTCTTCCTCGGCGACGGCCAGTTCCTCATCCTCGGCGAGCGGCTCCAGCTCCTCGGGGGCGTTCGGGTCGATGAGGCCGTCCACCAGCTCGTCGATGCGCATCTCGTCCTTCTCCACCTTTTCCGCCATCTCGAGGATCTCGGCGATGGTGGTGGGGCAGGCGGAGATGGCCTGAATCATGTGCTTCAGGCCGTCTTCGATGCGCTTGGCGATTTCGATCTCGCCTTCGCGCGTGAGCAGCTCCACCGAGCCCATTTCGCGCATGTACATGCGCACCGGGTCGGTGGTGCGGCCGAATTCGGAGTCGACGGACGACAGCGCCTGCTCGGCTTCTTCTTCGGCTTCCTCGTCGTCCACCACGGCCGGGACGGCGTCGGACATGAGCAGCTCTTCGGTGGCCGGGGCCTCGTCGAAGACCTGGATGCCCATGTCGTTGAAGGTGCTGATGATGGACTCGATCTGCTCGGCGTCCACCATGTCGTCGGGCAGATGGTCGTTGATCTCCGCGTACGTGAGGAAGCCGCGCTCCTTGCCCAGGGCGATCAGGTTCTTCAGGCGCGTGCGCCGGGCCTCGGCATCCACCGGCGCGGCCGGCTCGGCGCCGTGCCCGGCCTGCAGCTCCCTGGCGCGCCGGCCTTTGATGGCCGCGGCGGCCTCCGCCGGGCGCCTGGCCCTGCTGGGCTCCGGAGCCGGTGCGGGGGTTTCCTTGGCCTTGGCGATCCGGGCTTTGGGCGCTTCCTTGGCGGGGGTTTTCGCTTTCTCCTTGGCCATGTTTTCCTCAGTGAGACGGAGCATGAAAAAACCAAAAATTATACTACAAGTCAGAGCTTGCCGATACTCGCTTAACCACCTGTTTTTGCGAGAGAAGTTCCCGGTAGCGCAGCAATTCCTCGGGGGTGTGGGTGTTGCCGGCGATCTTCTTGTGAAGAGCCTCGAACTCCTGGGCGCGTTGCGCTTGGCGCAAGCTGTCGATGGTGTCGGTAAACAATGTCTCTATACTGGCTTCGTCGAAGTAGTCCTCGTTTAGTTCCGCGACCAGCTCCGCCAGTACCGCCTCGTGCTCGGTGGCGCGAAACCGCTCCACGATGGGAGCGAGGCGGGCGGTGGCGGCCAGGCTGCCGTCCTCCACCGCATCCACCAGGGCCTTGAGGGCGTTCATCTCCGCGCTGGCGGCCGACGCCGGCAGGATGTCGTGGGGCACGCGCGCGATGAATTCCGGGTGGTGCAGCACCAGCATCAGAAGCTTCTTTTCCAGGGGCGAGGGGGCGGGGCGTGCGGCGCGGACGGCGGCGAAGGTCCGACCCCCGCCCGCGGACGATAAGGGCTGGACGGCCAGTCGACCCAACCCCAGCAGGCGTTCCGCCTCCCGCGGGCTGCTGGGCACCTGCCCGGCCAGGCGCACCACGTCATAGGCCAGCTGGGCGCGCAGCTGCGGCGCCTTCACCCTTTCCAGCAGTTCCCTGGCCTCCTGCATCAGGCGCGCCTTGCCTTCGTGGGTACCCAAGTCGGGCCGCGCGCGCAGGCGCTGCAGGACGAAGGAGCTCAGGGAGGCGGCCTGGGCGGCCAGCCGCTGGAAGGCCTGCGCGCCGTGGGCGCGCACATAGCTGTCGGGATCGTGCTCGGCGGGAAGAAACAGGAAAGCGACCGATTTCTTGTCCGCCAGGGATTCCAGGCTCGCCTCCAGGGCGCGCCAGGCGGCCTTGCGCCCGGCATTGTCACCGTCGAAGCAGAAGACGATGCGGTCGGCCTGGCGCAGCAGCTTGTGCACGTGGTGGGGCGTGGTGGCGGTGCCGAGAGTAGCCACGGCGTTGGCCACGCCGTGCTGGGCCAGGGCCACCACGTCCATGTAGCCCTCCACCACGATCACCGTATCGGCCTCGCGGATGGCGCTGCGTGCCTGGGGCAGGCCGTAGAGCTCACGCCCCTTCTCGAACAGGGGGGTTTCCGGAGAGTTGAGATACTTGGGTTCGCCAGCGCCGAGCACCCGGCCGCCGAAACCGATGACATTGCCGCGCGCATCCAGGATGGGGAACATGATGCGGTCACGGAAACGGTCGTAGCGCTTGCCCGAGTCGCCCTCGATCACCAGGCCGCACTCCACCAGGGCCTTGGCCTGGTAGTCGGGAAAGGCCGACGCCAGGGGGCGCCAGTCGTCGGGGGCGTAGCCGATGCCGAAGCGCGCCGCCACCTCGCCGGTGAGGCCGCGGGCCTTGAGGTAGTCCTTGGCCTTGTCGCTGGTCTTGAGCTGCTCGCGGTAGAACTTGGCGGCGCGCGCCATCACCTCGGTGAGCGACGTGGTGTCGATCCTGGGCTTGACTTCGTCCCGCGGGCTGTGGGGTACCTGCATGCCCACCGAGGCGGCAAGCTCGGATACGGCCTCGACGAAGCCCAGGCCGGCGTAGTTCATGACGAAGCCGATGGCCGTGCCATGGGCGCCGCAGCCGAAACAGTGATAGAACTGCTTGGACGGGCTGACGGTGAAGGAGGGGGTCTTCTCGCTGTGGAAGGGGCAGCATGCCAGGTAGTTGGCGCCACCCTTCTTCAGGGGTACGTAACGCTCGACCACGTCGACGATGTCGACACGCGCCAGAAGCTCTTGTATGAATGATTCTGGAATCACGCGCGGTATATGGGGCCCCTCACGCCAAAAACAACGTTTAGGCCATTATAGGAAATGGCGGCCGAATTGCCGGTTTATCGGCGCCCCGGCGCCCGGCTTTAGCCCTGGCCGGAAAGTGCCGCCTTCACCAGGGCGGACACCTGGCCCATGTCGGCCCGGCCGGCGAGCCTGGGCTTGAGCACGCCCATCACCTTGCCCATGTCCTGGGGCCCCTTGGCGCCGCTGGCGGCGATGGCGTCGCGCACCGCCGCCTCGATCTCGGCCTGGGACAGGGCCTGGGGCATGTAGGCGGACAGCACCTGCACCTCGAATTTCTCGGCATCCGCCAGATCGGTGCGGCCGGCGGCTTCGTACTGGGCGATGGAATCGCGGCGCTGCTTGAGCATCTTGTCGATGACGGCAATGACCCCGGCGTCATCGAGCTGCACGCGCTCGTCCACCTCCCGTTGCTTGATCGCGGCCAGTAGCAGGCGGATGGCCGACAGGCGGGCGCTTTCCTTGGCGCGCATGGCCGCCTTCATATCCTCGTTGATCCTGGCTTTCAGCGACATGGCTTACCTCGGCTAGAAAGGCTATGGGCAGGGCACAAAAGCAAACAGCCGGCGTCGCAGTGAGCGACCCGGCTGGATCGACGTCGACCGCGTGCGCCGCGGATCAGTACATCCGGGGCGGCAGCTGCTGGCTGCGGATGCGCTTGTGATGGCGCTTGATGGCAGCGGACAGCTTGCGCTTGCGCTCCGCGGTCGGCTTCTCGTAGAACTCGCGCGAACGCAGTTCCGTCAAAATTCCCGTTTTCTCGATGGTGCGCTTGAAGCGGCGAATGGCCACTTCAAAAGGTTCGTTTTCCTTGACGCGAATACCCGGCATGGAGCCTTCCTGGTTGAACTGGGGAAAAGGGTCGCATTATAACGGCTTTTGCGCCGGAATCAAACACCGGATAGGCTGTCCTCAAGGGTAGAATCCGACTTTTTGTCTGCCATGCTGGTTCTCGGCCTCGAAACCTCCTGCGACGAGACGGGGGTCGCCCTCTACGATAGCACTGCCGGCCTGCTGGCCCATGCTGTGCATTCCCAGGTGGATCTGCACCAGGCCTACGGTGGCGTGGTGCCGGAGCTGGCTTCCCGCGATCATATCCGGCGCCTCACGCCCATCCTGCACCAGGTGCTGCAGAAGGCCGGGCGCACTACTCGGGACATCGACGCCGTGGCCTACACCGCCGGGCCGGGACTGGCGGGCGCCCTGCTGGTGGGGGCGAGCTTCGCCGAGTCCCTGGCCTTTGCCCTGGACATTCCGGCGCTGCCGGTGCATCACCTGGAAGGGCATTTGCTGTCGCCGCTGCTGTCGGCCGACCCGCCGCGCTTCCCGTTTGTCGCCCTGCTGGTTTCCGGCGGCCACACCCAGTTGATGCGCGTATCGGGCATCGGCAGCTACGAGCTGCTGGGCGAGACCCTGGACGACGCGGCGGGTGAAGCCTTCGACAAGACGGCCAAGCTGATGGGGCTGGGCTATCCCGGCGGCCCGCGGCTGGCACGCCTGGCTGAGCAGGGCAGGCCGGGGCGCTACAGCCTGCCGCGGCCCATGCTCAACTCGGGCGATCTCAACTTCAGTTTCAGCGGCCTCAAGACGGCGGTGCTGACCCAGTACGCCCAGGGACGGGTGGCGGTGGATGAGGTGGCGGACCTGGCCTGGGAGGTGCAGGCGGCCATCGTGGACGTGCTTGCCGCCAAGGCCCTGGCCGCCCTGGAGCGCTGCGGCCTGGAGCGGCTGGTGGTGGCGGGCGGGGTGGGCGCCAACCGGCGCCTGCGCCAGCAGCTCGATGCCGGCATCGCCCGGGTGGGCGGGCGCGTGTTCTACCCGGAGCTGGAGTTCTGCACCGACAACGGCGCCATGATCGCCCTTGCCGGGGCGTTGCGCCTGCTGGGCGGGGCGCCGGCCGATGCCGCGCTGCGCGCCTTCTCGATCAGGCCGCGCTGGCCTCTTCAAGGCTTGTCGGCCGCCTGATCCTTCTTCTTCTCGCCGATCTTGCTCTCGCGGCCCGCGCGCAGGTTCTGGATGTTCTCGCTGTGGCGCCAGAACAGCAGTATCGACATGCACAACACCGCCGTCGTGTAGTCGGTCGCGGGCAGCAGCATGACGGCCAGCAGCGGCGCGGCGATGGCGGCTGCCAGGGCGGCGAGCGAGGAATAGCGGAAAGCGGCGGCCACCGCCAGCCACACGGCCAGCACCGCCAGCCCCAGCCACAGGTTGAAGCCGAACAGCACCCCGGCCGCCGTGGCCACCCCCTTGCCGCCGCGGAAACCGAGGAAGGCCGAGTGCACATGGCCAAAGAAGACGGCGAAGCCGGCCAGGGCGATATCCGCCGCCGCCAGGCCGAACTGGGGGGCCAGGGCTTTGACCGCCAGCACGGTCACCAGGCCCTTGCCGGCATCCCCCAGCAGGGTGAGCAGGGCGGCCAGCTTGTTGCCGGTGCGCAGCACGTTGGTGGCGCCCGGGTTGCCCGAGCCATAGGTGCGCGGATCGGCCAGGCCGAACAGGCGGCTGACGACCACCGCGAAGGGGATCGAGCCGATGAAATAGGACAGGAGAGCGACGATGAGTGTATTCATGGGAATCGCCTGGGCGGCGTAGAATTGCGCGGATTGTAGCCGAGATCGCAACGTGGACCGCATTTTCATCGAAGAGCTGCGCACCGAGGCGTGGGTGGGCATCTATCCGCGGGAGCGCGCCGCGCCCCAGACCGTCGAGCTGCACCTGGAGATCGGTGTGCCGCGCGGGGCGGTGCATACCGACCGCATCGCCGACACCATCGACTACGCCCAGGTGATTTCCCGCATCCGCGCCGATCTGCAGGCCAAGCATTTCAACCTGCTGGAGAAGCTGGCCGAGCACGTGGCCGAGATGCTGATCCACGAGTTCGGCGCGCCCTGGGCGACCGTCAAGGTGGCCAAGGTGGGCGTGATGAAAGGCGTCAGGCGCGTCGGCGTGTCGATCGAGCGCAGCAGGGCATAGCTTACTGCTCCAGCGCCACGTCTACCGGCGTGGGCTGAAGGACCCGCACCAGTTCCCCGGGAGTGAGGGATACCAGATAGCCGCGGCGGCCGCCGTTGATGTAGATGCGCTCCAGCGCCAGGACGCTGCGTTCCACATACACCGGCAGCCGCTTACGGGTGCCGAAAGGCGAGGTGCCGCCCACCAGGTAGCCCGTGTGGCGCTGGGCCGCCTCGGGCTTGCACGGGGCGACGCTCTTCACCCCGATCTGCCGTGCCAGGTTCTTGGTGGACACCTTGCGGTCGCCGTGCATGAGCACCAGCAGCGGCCGGGCATCCTCGTCCTCCATCACCAGGGTCTTCACCACCTGGTGCTCGCCCACTCCCAGCTCGCGCGCCGACACGCGCGTGCCGCCATGTTCCTCGTATGGATACGGATGGCCGGTGAAGGCCACCCCGTGGCTGCGCAGGAAGCGGGTCGCCGGGGTTTCGGAAACGTGCTCGGGCTTGGCCATGATTGCGCCGGATTATCTCCGATCAGCCGCGCGGATGGTGCTGCCGGTGCAGCTCCTTGAGGCGCTCGCGTGCCACGTGGGTATAGACCTGGGTCGTGGAGATGTCGGCATGGCCCAGCAGCAGCTGCACCGCGCGTAGATCGGCGCCGTGGTTGATGAGGTGGGTGGCGAAGGCGTGGCGCAGGGTGTGGGGCGACAGGCGGCACGCATCGATGCCGGCGCGCGCACCGTAGCGCTTGACCAGGTTCCAGAACATCTGGCGCGACATGGGCGCGGCACGGGCGGTGACGAATACCTGGTCGCAGCTCCTGCCCTGGAGCAGCGCGCCGCGCGCCTCGACGAGATAACGTTCCAGCCAGTCCTGGGCTACTTCCCCCAGGGGCACCAGGCGTTCCTTGGAACCCTTGCCGAAGATGCGCACGATACCCATGTCGCGGCTCACCTCGAACAGCTTCAGGTCCACCAGCTCCGATACGCGTAGCCCCGTGGCATAGAGCACTTCCAGCATGGCGCGGTCGCGCAGCCCCCGTGGCGTGCCGATGTCGGGCGCGCCCAGGAGGGCCTCTACCTGGGCCTCGGACAGGGTCTTGGGGAAGCGTTCCGGCTTCAGGGGCGGATCGATGTGCAGCGTGGGATCGGCCTCGATGCGGTTCTGGGCCAACAGGTGCCGGTAAAAGCGGCGCAGGGCGGCAATCAGCCGGCGCTGGCTGCTGGGCTTGGCGCGCAGGCTGAAGTCGCGCAGATAGGCGGCGATGTCGGCCCGGTCCGCCCGGGCCAGGGTCTTGCCCCGGGTGGCAAGCCAGGCGGCGAACAGGGCCAGGTCGCTGCGGTAGCTGGCCAGGGTGTTCTTGGCCAGGCCGTGCTCCAGCCACAGGGCGTCGGTGAAGGCATCGAGCAGGGCAGCTTCGCCCGGGGCAGTGGGCGCGGCTGCGCTCAAAGGGCCGCCTCGTGCTGCAGCAGCCAGCGCTTGGTGTGCAGCAGATAGCCGTCGCGGGCGTTGGCGAAGCCGCCCAGGTCGCCGCCGGCGGCAATCACCCGGTGGCAGGGTACCACCAGGGGATAGGGGTTCCTGCCGCAGGCCTGGCCCACGGCGCGCGCCGCGCTGCCCAATTCGGCGGCCAGCTCACCGTAGCTGCGGGTGCGGCCCAGGGGAATCTCGGCGATCTTGCGCCACACGGCACGCTGGAACGGCGTGCCGCGGGGCGCCAGGGGCAGGTCGAAGACGAAGCCCGGATCGGCCAGGTAGGCGCGCACCTGCCGCTCGGCCTCCGCCGCCAGGGGGTGGCTGGCGGCCGCTTCCTCGCCGGGCGGCAGGAACACCAGCTCACACAAGCGCTCCCCCGCGACGCGCACGCCGACACGGAAGCCGGGAGCGGTGACGATGGCCTGGAATGCCTGGGGGCTCATGGGGCGCAGGGATAGAGTTCGATGACCTGCGTATTGTCTGGATCGGGCAGGCGCTGTGCAAGAGGGGCGCAGCGCCCCTCCAGGCACAGCTGGTAGCCCTGGGCATAGGGCGAGTGGGTGAGACGCAGGCGCGCAAGCGGTGCCAGGGGCGGGCGATAGCGCCACACGCCCTGCTCCAGGCGCGCGCCCGCGGGCGGCTCCATGCCGGCGCCGCTGCCGGCCACGCGCGCCTCGACCAGTTCCAGCTGCCCCCGGGCGACCCGGTAATCCTCCTCCCAGCGGATCTTCTCGATGGAGTGCTGCCAGGCCAGGGTGAAGCCGTTGGCGGCGAGGAAAACCGTCGCCGCCCCGGCCGCCAGGCATACGCCCGTCATGACTCCTGCGCGCCCTCAGGCCAGCGCTTGCCGGTTGCGGCGACGCGCGGAAACCGCGTGCCACGCGAGGAACAGCGCCGATGCCGCGAAGCCCAGTTCGTCGGTGACCGGCAGGGCGGCTACCAGCAGTCCGGCGGCGATCACCGCCCAGACACGCTCGAGCCTGTTCAGGGGCGCCCACAGATGGCCGATGACGGCGCCGCCCCACAGGCAGATGGCGAGCAGCGCCTTGAACGCCACGTAGGCCGTCGTGAGCAGCGTCCAGTCGCCCTGCAGCATCAGGGCGTTGTCATAGACCGCCATGTAGGGCACGACGAAGCCGGCGACGGCGATCTGGGTCGCCTTGAAGCCGATCTTCATGGGCGCTTCCTTGGCGATGGACGAGGCGGCGAAGGCCGCCAGCGCCACCGGCGGCGTCAGGTCGGCCATGATGCCGAAGTAGAACACGAACATGTGGCTGACGATCAGCGGCACGCCCAGCTTGAGCAGGGCGGGCGCGGCGATGGAGCTGGTAATGATGTAGTTGGGGATGGTGGGGATGCCCATGCCCAGCACCAGGCACACCAGCATGGTCAGCAGCAGGGACAGGAACAGGCTCTTCTCGCCTATGGTCAGGATGAAGCCGGCGAAGCTGGAGGCGGCGCCGGTCAGGGTCAGCACGCCGATGATGACGCCGACGATGGCGCAGGCCACGCCCACCGGCAGCGCCTGCTTGGCACCGTCCACCAGGCTGTTGCGCATGGTGTGCAGCGTCTTGCGCCCCCCCTTGATGCCGAAGCAGGCCAGTGCCAGCAGGCCGATCAGGCCCAGCACTGGGATGATGCCCCATTTGGCGAAGGACGAAGCGCCCAGCGCCAGGGCGATCCAGAATACGTAACGGAAGGCCTGCCCGGACACGCGGGCCGCCAGGGCGGCCCCCAGGATCAGGATGGCGGTGAGCGCCAGGCCCACCATGCCGGCGAACATGGGGGTGAAGCCGTTGAACAGCATCCACACCAGCACCGCCAGGGGCAGCACCAGATACCAGTTCTCACGCATGGCGCGCCACGGGTTGGGGCACTGCTCCTTGGGCAGCCCCAGCAGCTTGGCGCGCCCCGCCTCCAGATGCACCATCCAGAAGGCGGTCACGTAGTAGAGGATGGCGGGAATGGCCGCGGCCTTGACGATTTCGGCATAGGGCACGTTCAGGTTTTCAGCCATGATGAAGGCCACGGCGCCCATCACCGGCGGCATGATCTGCCCGCCCATGGAGGAAGTGGCTTCCACCGCGCCGGCGAACACCCCCGAGTAGCCGAACTTCTTCATCAGCGGAATGGTGAACTGGCCGGTGGTGAGCACGTTGGCCACGCCCGAGCCGGAGATGGTACCCATCATGGCCGAGGAGGCCACGGCCACCTTGGCCGGCCCGCCCCTGGTATGGCCGACGAAGCCCAGGGCCAGGGAATTGAACAAATTGATCATCCCGGCGTGCTCCAGGAAGGAGCCGAACAGGATGAACAGGAAGATGTAGGTGGCGGACACCAGGGTCGGGATGCCGAAAATGCCCTCGGTGCCCAGGGCCAGCTGGCTGATGATCTGGTCCAGGCCATAGCCCCGATGGGCCAGGGCCCCGGGCAGGTACTGGCCGAACAGACCGTAGAGCAGGAACAGGCCGCACACGATGGGCAGGGCGAGCCCCAGGATGCGCCGGGCCGCTTCGAAGGCCAGGAGCACCAGCAGAGCGCCCACGATCAGGTCGGCGGTGCTGGGGTCGCCCGAGCGCTGGATGAGATCGGCCTCGAACACCAGGTGGTAGAAACTCAGGGAGAAGCCGCCGGCGGCCAGCAGCCAGTCGTACCAGGCGATCCGGTGCAGGTTCTTCCTGCTCTTCCAGGCCGGATAGAGGAGGAAGGTCATGAGCAGCAGGAAGCCCACGTGCAGCGACCGGGTGACCAGGCTGGACAGGGGATGGAAGGCGGCGACCACGATCTGGTAGGCGGAAAAAGCCAGGCCCACGGCGACGATGACCTGCAGGGCGGGACCCTGCAAGTGGCGTTGCACACCATGCTCCTGGAATTCCTGGGCGCCCACCGGGGCGGTCGAGGGATTGTGCATGGTCGTTTCAGGGGCGGTATGAGACATTGCGGTTCTCCCGGAGTCGTCCGGATTCATGTTACGAACATCGAGCCGGTGTAAGAGGGCTTGCGACAGGCCGCAAGGGCAGCCTGTCGCCAAGGAGGCGCCGGGCGGGGAACTGGGATCGGGACATGCGCCCGATCGCCGGCGCTATTTCAGCAGGCCGACTTCGCGGTAATACTTCTCCGCCCCCGGATGCAGCGGCACCGGCATGCCCTTGAGGGCGTTTTCCCGCTTGATCGCCTTGGCGGCCGCATGGGCGGCGACCAGCTGGTCCAGGTTGTCGTACATGGCCTTGGTCATCTTGTACACCAGGTCGGCGGGCACGCCCTCGTGGGTGACCAGGAAGTTGGCGATGGCCACCGTGGGCACGTCGGCATTCTGGCCCTCGTAGGTCTTGGCGGGAATGGTGGCGGGCTGGTAGGCCGGGTCCCCCACCTTGGCCACCACGTCGGCAGGAATAGGCACGACCACGATCTTCACCGACGTGGCCAGGTCGCGCAGGGAGGCGACGCCCAGGCCGGCGGACTGCAGCGTCACGTCCAGCTGGCGATTCTTCATGAGTTCCACCGACTCGCCGAAGGGCAGGTATTCCACCTTGGCGAAGTCCTTGTAGCTCAGCCCGGCGGCCTTGAGGATGGCGCGGGCGTTGAGCTCGGTGCCCGACTTGGGCGCGCCGACGGAGATGCGCTTGCCCTTCAGGTCGGCCAGGGTCTTGATGCCGGAATCGGCCGAGGCGACGATCTGGATGTAGTTGGGATAAATGCCGGCCACGCCGCGCAGCTTCTTGAGGGGTGCCTTGAAGCCGGCCTCTTCCTCGCCCTTCCAGGCGTCCGACAGGGCGTCTCCCAGGGTGAAGGCGATTTCCCCGCGGCCGGCCTGCAGCAGGTTGAGGTTCTCCGCCGAGGCCTTGGTGGCCTGCACCGACGACTTGGCTTCGGGGATCGCCTTGCCGTAGATCTGGGTGAGGGCCACTCCCAACGGGTAGTACACCCCGCTGGTGCCGCCGGTGAGCACGTTGATGAACTGCTGGGCGTGGCTGGACAGGGAAAGCGCCGCCAGGCAAAGACCTACCCCGAACGCGCGTAATGCTTTCATCGTATCTCCTCTCTCTTTTGATGAAGAATAAACAATTGGCCGGCGGATTATATCCCTGGGGAAGGGGCCTTCCCGCGCCGGCGACGGCCGCAGCTGCCACGATCCATGCGCCGCAGCTTGCAATCGACGTGCCAGCCCCGCCGGCTCCGTGCCGCTGCCGCAATTCATTGATTTCTATTGTAGTCCCGGGAATTCGGCAGTACCGGAGGAAGCGTGGTCGTGCGGAAAACCGGAAATCGGCCGGCGGCGCGCGGGCGGAGAAACGGCCGCCGGCGCGGGATTATGACTGCTTGCCCAGCAGCGCTTCCTTGAGGTCCGCCTGGGCGGGCTCCTGGCCCAGCCAGATCTTCAGCAAGGCCCGGTAGAAATCCTCACCGGGGATGTCCTTGCCCTTGGCGCTGCCGTTGAACTGCAGGCGGGTGCCGGACTCGGGCAGGAAGTCCAGGGTGACGGTGGAGCCCTTGGGGGCAGTGCCCAGGCTCAGCATGATGGCGCGGAATTCCTCGACGCGCGCCTTGAGGGGCGCCAGTTCCGCCTCCGTATGGTTTTTCTCCAGGGCGGAGATGAGGGCGTCGGCGAACTGCTCGGCGGTGAGCTCGCGCAGGGTCACGATCTGGATGCGCTTGGGGCCCTTCACATTGAGCACTGCATCGGCGGCGCCCTTCTTCTCCGGCAGATAGAGGCCCAGGGCGTACACCTTGAAGAAAGCGCGGCTGCGTAGCCCCGCGCCGTTCAGGCTCAGCTCGGCATTGCCGACCCTGGCCTTGTCGGCGAACTTCACGCCGGCCACGTCCACGTCCGCCCGGGCCGGCGCGGTCAGCAGCACAACGGACAGGGCGACCACAAGCAGGTGCAGCGGTTTCGTCATGTTGTTCTCCCGGTTGTTATCGATGACGCCGCCATGATAGCTCAGCTGCGTACCTCGCCCGTGCCCAGCACGATCCATTTCAGGCTGGTCAGCCCCTCCAGCCCGACCGGGCCGCGCGCGTGCAGCTTGTCGGTGGAGATGCCGATCTCCGCCCCCAGACCGTACTCGAAGCCGTCGGCGAAGCGCGTGGAGGCATTCACCATCACCGAGCTGGAATCCACTTCCCGCAGGAAGCGCAGGGCCTTGGTGTAGTTCTCCGTGACGATGGCGTCGGTGTGCTGGGAGCTGTAGGTGTTGATGTGCTCGATGGCGGCGTCGAGGCCGGCGACGATGCGCACCGACAGGATGGGCGCGAGATACTCGGTGCGCCAGTCCTCCTCGGTGGCCTCCTTCATCTGCGGCACCAGGGCGCGCGAAGCGGCGCAGCCGCGCAGCTCGACGCCCTTGTCGAGATAGATCCTGGCGAGCGGCGGCAGCACGCGCGGCGCGATGCTGCTGGCCACCAGCAGGGTCTCCATGGTGTTGCAGGTGCCGTAGCGCTGGGTCTTGGCGTTGTCGGCGATGCGCACGGCCTTGTCCAGGTCCGCCTCGTCGTCGATGTACACGTGGCAGATGCCGTCCAGGTGCTTGATCACCGGCACCCGCGCCTCGCGCGCGATGCGCTCGATCAGGCCCTTGCCGCCGCGCGGCACGATGATGTCCACATACTCGGGCATGGTGATCAGCTCGCCCACGGCGGCGCGGTCGGTGGTCTCCACCACCTGCACCGCCGCCTCCGGCAGGCCGGCGGCGGCCAGGCCGGCGCGCACGCAGGCGGCGATGGCCTGGTT
>JBMOQT010000014.1:16029-23314 GCA_049320945.1 Pseudomonadota bacterium | reverse complement strand
CGTCAATCTCAATGTGCTGGCCCTGGTGGCCTTGTTCGCGGGGGGGCTGCTGGTGTTCTCCAGCCAGGCCCTGGCGGTCGTGCGCCGGCGCAGCCAGTGGGCATTGCTGCGGGCGCTGGGCGTGCGGCGGGGCGAGCTGGCGTGGCTGCTGGTGCTGCAGGCGGCGGCCGTGGGCCTGCTGGGCGGCGTCCTGGGGGTGGTGCTGGGGTACTGGCTGGCCCAGGCGGCGCTGGACCTGGTCGGGCCGGACCTGGGCGCCACCTACTTCCGCGGTATCGCACCGCGGCTGGCGGTGGCGCCTGCCGCCGCGCTCTTCTTCGTGCTCCTGGGCGGCGCCGCGGCGGCCCTGGGCAGCGCGAATCCGGCGCTGGAAGCGGCGCGCACCGCGCCAGCGCGGGCGCTGCGCGCGGGAGATGACGACAGCGCCTTCGCCCGCTTCGGCTCGTGGCGGGCGGGCATTACACTGATCGTGCTGGGCGTCGCCGCCGCCGGCCTGCCCCCCGTGGCCGGTCTGCCGCTGTTCGGCTACCTGGCCGTGGCCCTGCTGCTGGTGGGCGCCATCGTCCTGCTGCCCTGGCTGTCCCAGGCGGTGTTGACCCTGCTGCCCATGCCCCCCGGCCCCCTGGGCAGCCTGAGCCTGGCCCAGCTGCGCGCCGCACCCAGCCAGGCCTCCCTGAGCCTGGCACCCCTGGTGGCCAGTGTCGCCGTGGCGGCGGCGATGGCGGTGATGGTGAGCTCTTTTCGCCATTCGCTGGAGGCGTGGCTGGAGCGGGTGCTGCCGGCGGATCTCTATGTCCGCGCCGGCGCCGCCGGCGACACCGCCTATTTCACGACCGAGGCCCAACGCCTGCTGCAGGGTCTGGCCGGCGTCGAGCGGGTGGAGTTCGCCCGCAGCGTGGCCGTATCCCTGTCGCCCGGCCGGCCGCCGGTGATGCTGCTGGCGCGCCAGCTCGATCCGGCGGCGCCGGGGGCGCGGCTGCCCTTGATGGGAGAATCGCTGCGCCCTGGTGCGGGCCAATTGCCCTTGTGGGTAAGCGAAGTGGCGGCCGATCTCTACGGCTGGCGCGTGGGCGGGACAGTGCGGCTGCCCATCGGCGGCCGCATGGTCGAGGGCGTGGTGGCCGGCATCTGGCGCGACTATGCCCGCAGCCAGGGAGCCATTGTCATGGAGCGGGAGGACTACCGCAGGCTCAGCGGCGATGAGCGGGCCAACGAGGCGGCCTTGTGGTTGCGGCCGGGGACCGAAACGGCGCAGGTGGTGCGGGCGCTGGCGGCAGCCCTGCCCGTCGGCGTCGTGGACGCGACGCTCCCCGAAGAACTGCGGCGCATCTCCCTGGCGGTATTCGACCGCACTTTCGCCGCGACCTATGGCCTCGAAGGGGCGGCCATCGCCGTCGGCCTGGCCGGGCTGTCCGCCAGCTTCGCCGCCCAGGTGGCGGCACGCCGGCGCGAGTTCGGCGTGCTGCGCCACCTGGGGGTGACGCGGCGCCAGATCGGTCTCATGCTGGCCTGCCAGGGCGCCCTGCTGGCCGTGGCGGCGCTGATCGTGGGCCTGGTCCTGGGGGGTGTGATCAGCATGATCCTCATCTACGTCATCAACCCCCAATCCTTCCACTGGAGCATGGACCCCGCCGTGCCCGCGGCGGGACTGGCGGCCTTCGCTCTGGCGACCGTGGTGCTTGCCGCCGCCACCGCCTGGGTCAGCGGGCGCCAGGCCATGCGCCGGGAGGCGGTGCTGGCGGTCAAGGAGGACTGGTGAAGCCGCTCATCGTCTGCCTGGCATGGCTGTGCGCTTGGGGCGCCGCGGCGGCGGACGGCTATCCGCCGGTGCAGCCGGGACGGGAGCTGCGCTTTCCCGAGGATCACGGCAGCCATCCTGCCTATCGCATCGAGTGGTGGTATTTCACCGGCTGGCTGCGGGACGGGCAGGGGCGGGAATACGGCTTCCAGGTCACCTTCTTCCGCAACCGCCCACGAGTGGCCGAGGACAACCCCAGTGCTTTTGCCCCCAGGCAGCTGCTGTTCGCCCATGCCGCCCTGGCAGAGCCCGCCCACGACCGACTGCGCCACGACCAGCGGGCGGCGCGCGCGGGCTTCGGCCTGGCCCAGGCTGCGGAAGGCGATACGGATGTACACATCGGCGACTGGTCCCTGCAGCGCACGGAGGGCGATTTCGTCGCCCGCGTCGCGGCGCGCGAGTTCCGCCTGGAGTTGCGCTTCCGCCCCACGCAGCCGGT
Organism: Pseudomonadota bacterium; assembly: GCA_049320945.1. Lineage (GTDB taxonomy): Bacteria > Pseudomonadota > Gammaproteobacteria > Burkholderiales > Rhodocyclaceae > DYIB01. The sequence continues at coordinate 21,077 of JBMOQT010000014.1, read as the reverse complement.
GCTGCTGCAGGGCGATCGGGGATACAGCCGCAAGGGAAAGCAGGTGCAGCAGGCGAGCTATTACTACAGCCTGCCCCATCTGGCGGTGAGCGGCAGCATCTCGATCGACGGCGAGGCGCGGCAGGTGTCGGGCACGGCCTGGATGGATCACGAATGGTCTTCGGAACTCCTGGCGCGGGAGGCGAGCGGCTGGGACTGGGTGGGCATCAATCTGAACGACGGCGCGGCGCTGATGGCATTCCGCATCCGCGACGAGCAGGGCGGCACCCTGTGGGCGGGCGGCGCGCTGCGCGGCCGCGACGGCGCGACGCGCATCCTGGCGCCGAATGAGGTGCACTTCGAGGCGCGCCGCCGCTGGCGCTCGCCGCGCAGCGGCGCCACTTATCCGGTGGCGCTGCGCCTGCGCGCCGGCGACCTGGTGGTGGACCTGGAACCCCTCATGGATGACCAGGAACTGGATGCGCGGCGCAGCACCGGAACCATCTACTGGGAGGGCGCTGTGCGCGCCTGGCGCGACGGCGTGGAGACCGGGCGCGGCTATCTGGAATTGACCGGCTACTGGAAGCGACTGCGCCTGTGACGCGCCACGGCACATCTTTGCCCCGCTGGCAAGCGGTTTCGGCCCGCTGTGTTTTGGGCTATCATTTGGCTTTCCTGCACCAGCAGCCTTCATGACCAAGTATGTATTCGTCACGGGCGGTGTCGTTTCCTCGCTGGGGAAGGGCATCGCCGCCGCCTCGCTAGGCGCCATTCTCGAATCCCGCGGCATCAAAGTCACCCATCTCAAGCTGGATCCGTACATCAACGTCGATCCCGGCACCATGAGCCCGTTCCAGCACGGCGAGGTGTTCGTCACCGAGGACGGCGCCGAGACTGACCTGGACCTGGGCCACTACGAGCGCTTCACGCGCTGCAAGATGGGCCGGCGCAACAACTTCACCACCGGCCAGATTTATGAATCGGTGATAAAGAAGGAGCGGCGCGGCGAATATCTCGGCCGCACCGTCCAGGTGATTCCCCACATCACCGACGAGATCAAGCTGCACATCAAGCACGGGGCCCAGGGAGCCGACGTGGCCATCGTCGAGATCGGCGGCACGGTGGGCGACATCGAATCCCTGCCGTTCCTGGAGGCCATTCGCCAGATGGGCATCGAGGAGGGGCGGAGCAACACCTGCTTCATCCACCTCACGCTGCTACCCTACATCGCCACCGCCGGCGAGTTGAAGACCAAGCCCACCCAGCACTCGGTGAAGGAGCTGCGCGAGATCGGCATCCAGCCCGACGTGCTGCTGTGCCGCTCCGACCGCCCGGTGCCGGACGACGAGCGGCGCAAGATCGCCCTGTTCACCAACGTGGCGCCCGAGGCGGTGATCTCCCTGGTGGATTCGGACAGCATCTACAAGATCCCGGCCATGCTGCACGACCAGATGCTGGACGAGATCGTGTGCCACAAGCTCAACATCCTGGCCAAGGCGGCGGACCTGTCGTCTTGGAACAAGCTGATCGAGGCCCTGGAGCACCCGGAGCACACGGTCAACATCGCCTTCGTCGGCAAGTACGTGGATCTCACCGAGTCCTACAAATCCCTCACAGAGGCGCTGGTGCATGCGGGCATCCACACGCGCAGCAAGGTGGTGATCCACTACCTCGACTCGGAAGAACTGGAGAAGAACGGCTGCGGCGCGCTGGGGGGCATGGATGCCATCCTGGTTCCGGGCGGTTTCGGCCGTCGGGGCACCGAAGGCAAGATTGCCGCCATCCGCTATGCGCGCGAGAACAAGGTGCCCTATCTGGGCATCTGTCTCGGCATGCAGCTGGCGGTGATCGAGTTCGCGCGCAATGTTGCCGGCATGAGCGGCGCCCACAGCACCGAGTTCGACAGCGAAACCCCGTATCCGGTCATCGCCCTCATCACCGAGTGGCTGGACCGGGAAGGCAAGATCGAGAAGCGCGATGCCAGCTCCAACCTGGGCGGCACCATGCGCCTGGGTGCCCAGAGCGCGGTCCTGGTGCCCGGCAGCCTGGCGCGCCAGATCTACGGCTCGGACAAGATCAACGAGCGCCATCGCCACCGCTACGAGGTGAATAGCTACTACCTGCCGCGCCTGGAGCAGGCGGGGCTCAAGGTGTCGGGCAGGTCGGAAGACGCCCAGTTGTGCGAGATGATCGAGCTGCCTGACCATCCCTGGTTCGTCGGCTGCCAGTTCCATCCGGAGTTCACCTCCACGCCGCGGGCCGGCCATCCGCTGTTCAACGCCTTTGTGCGCGCCGCTCTTGCCCATCAGCAGGCGGCCAAGACCGCTTCCCAGACGGCGCCCATGCACGTGCGCCAGGCTGCGTCATGAAGCTGTGCGGCTTTGAAGTCGGCCTGGATCGGCCCTTGTTCCTGATTGCCGGGCCGTGCGTAATCGAGTCGCGTGAGCTGGCCCTGGAGACCGCGGGACAGCTCAAGGAAATCACCGGCTCTCTCGGCATTCCCTTCATCTACAAGTCGTCCTACGACAAGGCCAACCGCAGCTCCGGCAAGTCCTTCCGCGGCCTGGGGCTGGAGAAGGGATTGGAGATCCTGGCGGAGGTGCGCCGGAGTATCGGCGTACCGGTGCTGACCGACGTCCATGCCGAGGACGAGATCGCCCCGGTGGCCGCGGTGGTGGACGTGCTGCAGACGCCGGCCTTCCTATGCCGCCAGACGGATTTCATCCAGGCGGTGGCGGCTGCGGGCAAGCCGGTGAACATCAAGAAGGGCCAGTTCCTCGCGCCCCACGACATGAAGAACGTGGTGGACAAGGCCCGCGCCGCCAGCGGCCAGGACAACATCATGGTATGCGAACGCGGCGTGTCGTTCGGCTACAACAACCTGGTGTCAGACATGCGCAGCCTGGCCGTCATGCGCGAAACGGGCTGCCCGGTGGTGTTCGACGCCACCCACTCGGTGCAGCTGCCAGGAGGGCAGGGCACGGCCAGCGGCGGCCAGCGCGAATTCGTGCCCGTGCTGGCGCGTGCCGCGGTGGCGGTAGGCATCGCCGGCCTGTTCATGGAAACTCATCCCGACCCCGAGCGCGCCTTGTCCGACGGCCCCAACGCCTGGCCCCTGGGCAAGATGCGGCCGCTGCTGGAGACGCTCAGGGAAATCGACGCCCTGGTGAAGCAGCGCGGTTTTCTCGAGGGGATCTGACCATGACCGCTTACATCATTGCCCAGGCGACGGTGACCGATCCGGGGCAATACGAGGAATACAAGAAACTGGCGAGCGAAGCAGTGGCCAAGTACGGCGGACGCTACCTCGTCCGCGGCGGCGCCACCCATGTTCTCGAAGGAGACTGGGCGCCGCTACGGCTCGTGGTCCTGGCCTTCGACTCGGCGGAGCAGGCCAAGCGCTTCTACGATTCGCCGGAATACCAGGCGGCGCGGAACGCGAGGCGGGGTGCGGCCAGCATGAACATGCTGGTCGTGGAGGGGATCTAGAATCGCGCTCCGGTCGCTGCGGAGCATAATAAACCAACGGGAGTAGAAACAAATGAGCGCAATCGTTGATGTGGTCGCGCGGGAGATTCTCGACTCGCGCGGCAATCCGACCGTCGAGGCGGATGTCCTGCTCGAGTCGGGCGTGATGGGCCGCGCGGCGGTGCCGTCGGGCGCTTCCACCGGCTCGCGCGAGGCCATCGAGTTGCGGGACGGCGATGCCCAGCGTTATCTGGGCAAGGGCGTGCTGAAGGCCGTGGAGAACGTGAACACTGAAATCTCCGAGGCCATCATCGGCCTGGACGCAGAAGAGCAGTCCTTCATCGACAAGACCCTGATCGAGCTGGACGGCACCGACAACAAGTCGCGCCTGGGCGCCAACGCCATCCTGGCGGTGTCCATGGCGGTGGCCAAGGCGGCCGCCGAGGAGTCGGGCCTGCCCTTGTACCGCTATTTCGGCGGTTCCAGCCCCATGCAGATGCCGGTGCCCATGATGAACGTCATCAACGGCGGGGCCCACGCCAACAACAGCCTGGACATCCAGGAATGCATGATCATGCCCGTCGGCGCCCAGAGCTTCCGCGAGGCCTTGCGCTGCGGCGCGGAGATCTTCCATGCCCTGAAGAAGCTGGTGGACAAGCGCGGCTTCCCCACCTCCGTGGGCGACGAGGGCGGCTTCGCTCCCAACGTGTCGGGCACCGAAGAGGCCCTCAACCTGATCCTGGAGGCGGTGGCCAACGCGGGCTACGAGCCCGGGCAGGACGTGCTGCTGGCCCTGGACTGCGCCAGCTCCGAGTTCTTCAAGGACGGCAAGTACCACCTGGCCGGCGAAGGCCTGACCCTGTCCTCCGCCCAGTTCGCCGACTACCTGGCCACCCTGACCGACAAGTTCCCCATCGTCAGCATCGAGGACGGCATGGCGGAGAACGACTGGGAGGGGTGGAAGATCCTCACCGACCGCCTCGGCAAGCGGGTGCAGCTGGTGGGCGACGATCTCTTCGTCACCAACACCAAGATCCTGCGCGAGGGCATCGCCCAGGGGGTGGCCAACTCGATTCTTATCAAGATCAACCAGATCGGCACGCTCACCGAGACCTTCGCTGCGGTCGAATTGGCCAAGCGCTCGGGCTACACGGCGGTGATCTCGCACCGCTCGGGTGAGACCGAGGACAGCACCATCGCAGACATCTCCGTGGGCCTCAACGCGCTGCAGATCAAGACCGGGTCGCTGTCCCGCTCCGACCGTATCGCCAAGTACAACCAGCTCCTGCGCATCGAGGAGGATCTGGGCGAGACGGTGAGCTATCCCGGCCGCAACGCCTTCTACAACCTGCGTCGATGAGGTGGCCGACCCTCGCGCTGGTCGTCCTCATCGCCCTGCTGCAATACCCGCTCTGGTTCGGTAAGGGCGGGTGGCTGCGGGTGTGGGACGTGAGCCGTCAGCTGGCGGCCCAGCGCGAGGTCAATCACAAGCTCGAGACCCGCAATGCCGCCCTCGATGCCGAGATCCGCGACCTGAAGAGCGGCTACGAGGCCATCGAGGAGCGCGCGCGCTTCGAGCTGGGCCTCATCAAGCAGGACGA
>JBMOQT010000014.1:0-15929 GCA_049320945.1 Pseudomonadota bacterium | reverse complement strand
CTCAATCGGGTGTGGGCGCCAACAGGCGGCGATAGCGGCGCGCCCGTTCCACGTACCGGAGGCAGCTTTCCCGCAGGCGCGCCACCTCTTCGTCGGTCACCTGCCTGACGATCTTGCCCGGAGCTCCCACCACCAGGGAACGGTCCGGAATCACCTTGCCTTCAGGGATCAGCGTGCCGGCACCGATGACGCACTCGTGCCCGATCACCGCGTGGTTGAGGATGATCGCCTGCATGCCGATGAGACAACCGTCACCGATCTTGCAGCCGTGCAGCGTGACCTGGTGCCCAACGATGACCTCGCGGCCGACCACGAGCTGGATGCCCGGGTCGGTATGAAGGACCGCCCCGTCCTGGATGTTGGAGCTCTCGCCTACCTGTATCAGGTCGTTGTCGGCGCGCAAAACGGCCCCGAACCAGACGCTGCTGTCCGCTTCCAGCACCACGGAGCCGACCACCGTGGCGTTGTGGGCGACGAAGGCCGCCCGCTGCACGTCCGGACGCCGGTCACCGAGAGAAAAAACTGCCATGGCCTGCCTCACGAATCGGAAAGGACTCCATTATCCTCGTTGCAGCACCGCCGGGCCAGCCGCGCGCCAGCTGAGGAGGCGAGACTCCCGCCTCAGGCCGGGCGCTTCCAGGCCAGGTCCAACTCCCGCGCTGCCTTGACATCGTCCAGGCGGCGCACCGGCATGGTATGGGGCGCGCCCTTGACCACTTCCGGCTGCTGGTAGGCTTCGTCGCGGATCTCCTTCATGGCCGCCACGAAAGCGTCCAGAGTCTCCTTCGACTCCGTCTCCGTGGGCTCGATCAGCAGGCATTCGGGCACCAGCAGGGGGAAGTAGGTGGTGGGGGCGTGGAAACCCTTGTCCAGCAGGCGCTTGGCCACGTCCATGGCGCTCACGCCGGTGTCGTCCTTGAGGGACTTGAGGGTGATGATGAATTCGTGGCTGGCGCGCCGCTGGGGGTAGGCGGGCTCGAAGCCGGCCTTGACCAGTTCGGCCAGCAGGTAGTTGGCGTTCAGTGTCGCGTACTCGGCCACCCGCCGCATGCCGGCGCGGCCCAGCAGGCGCGCGTACACGTAGGCCCGCAGGCACACGCCGGCGTTGCCCATGAAGGCGGACAGGCGGCCAACGCTCTGGGGGCAGTCGCGCTCGTCCGCCCAGTGGTAGGTGTTGCCGCGCTTCACCACGTAGGGCACGGGCAGGAAGGGCAACAGGCGCGGCGCCACGCCCACGGCGCCGGCGCCCGGTCCGCCGCCGCCGTGGGGTGTGGAGAAGGTCTTGTGCAGGTTCATGTGAATCACGTCGAAGCCCATGTCCCCCGGCCGCACCTTGCCCAGGATGGCGTTGAGGTTGGCGCCGTCGTAGTAGGTGAGGCCGCCGGCACCGTGCACGATACTCTGGATCTCGACGATGGTCTTCTCGAACACGCCCAGGGTGGAGGGGTTGGTCAGCATCAGCCCGGCGGTGTGGGGACCGACGGCGGTGCGCAGGGCATCCAGGTCCACGTTGCCGTCCCGGTCGGTGGGGATCTCGCGCACGGCATAGCCGCACATGGTGGCGGTGGCCGGATTGGTGCCGTGGGCGGCGTCGGGCACGATGATCTCGCGGCGCGCCGTATCGCCGCGCGCCTCGTGATAGGCGCGGATCATGGCGACGCCGGCGAACTCGCCCTGGGCCCCGGCGGCAGGCGTGAGGGATACGCCTGCCATGCCGGTGACATCCTTGAGGATCTCCTGCAGGTCGTGCAGACAGGCGAGGAAGCCCTGGCCGGTCTCGGCCGGCGCCAGCGGGTGGTGCGCCAGGAACTGGGGCAGCATGGCCAGGGCGTGGGAGGCCCGCGGGTTGTACTTCATGGTGCACGAGCCCAGCGGGTAGAAGTGGGTGTCGATGGAGAAATTCTTCTGGGACAGGCGCGTGTAATGACGCACCGCGTCCAGCTCCGATACTTCCGGCAGCAGGGGGCGCGTGCGGCGCCGCAGGGCAGCGGGGATGTCGTCCCAGGGCGCCGGCGCCTGGGGTGCCTGGGAGGGGTTGGCCCGGCCCGGGCGGGAACGCTCGAAAATCAGCATGGCATCAACCTTTCAATGCGGCGTCCAGCAATTGCGCGAAGCGCTGCAGGTCGTCCTCTGTCTTGGTTTCGGTGGCGCATACCAGCAGGGCATGGCCCAGCTCCGGGTAGGCGGCGCCCAAGTCGAAGCCGCCCAGCACGCGCTGCTGGCGCAGCCTGGCCAGGACCGGCTCTACCGGCTGGGGCAGGCGCAGGGCCACCTCGTGGAAGCCGGGCGCGGCGAACAAGGGCGTGACACCGGGAACAGCGCCCGCCAGCTGCGCCAGGCGCCGGGTATTGGCGTGGCACTGGGCGGCGATGCGCTCCAGACCCTGGGGGCCGGTGAGGGCGAGGTAGAGCGTGGCGGCCGTGACCATCAACCCCTGGTTGGTGCAGATGTTGGACGTGGCCTTGGAGCGGCGGATGTGCTGCTCGCGCGCCTGCAGGGTGAGGGTGAATCCGGCCTTGCCGTCCAGGTCCACGGTGCGGCCGATGATGCGCCCCGGCATCTGGCGCACCAGGGACTGCTTGCAGGCCATGTAGCCAAGATAGGGCCCGCCCCCCGAGAGCGGAATGCCCAGGGGCTGGGCCTCACCGACGGCGATGTCGGCGCCCGCGCTGCCCCAGGCGCCGGGCGGGTTGAGCAGAGCCAGGGCGGTGGGGTTGCACACGCCGATGACCAGCGCCCCCTTGCCGTGGGCCCAGTCGGTGAGGGCATCGGGCTCTTCCAGCACGCCGAAAAAATTGGGCTGGCCGATCACCAGGGCGGCGAAGGGCTCGGCGCCCAGCCGCTCCAGGGCTTCGCCCTCGATGCGGCCGGTGGCGGCGTCAAAGGGCACCTCCACCAGGTCGATCCGCTGCTGCCTGAGCACCACCGCGGCGGCGGCGCGGTAATAGGGATGCAGGTTGCGCGGCACCAGCACGCGGCGACAGTTGCCTTTGCTGGCGCGCACCGCCATGAGCAGCGCCTCCCCCAGGCCGGAACCGCCGTCGTAGAGGCTGGCGTTGGACACGTCCATGCCGGTGAGGGAGGCCATCATGGTCTGCCACTCGTAGAGCAGTTGCAGGGTGCCCTGGCTTGCCTCCGCCTGGTAGGGCGTGTAGGCGGTGTAGAACTCGCCGCGGCCGACGATCTGCCACACGGCGGCGGGGATGTGGTGCTCGTAGGCGCCGGCACCGAGGAAATTCAGGTAGCGCCCATCCTGTTCGGCCCGATCCTGCATCAGGCGCGTGACTTCCATCTCGGTCAGGGCCGGCGGCACCTGGCCCAGTTCCCCGCTCAGCAGCGCGGCCGGGATCTCGTCGAACAGGGCATCGATAGAGGACGCGCCGATGGCCGCCAGCATCTCGGCCACGTCCCGCTCGGTATGGGGAATGAAAGGCATCAGTGTTCTTCCGCCGCGATCTTGCCGTAGGCATCGGCATCCAGCAGGCCGTTGTAGTCGCCGGCGTTGTCCGGCCGGATCTTGAATAGCCAGGCACTGTAGGCGTCCTGGTTCACCGATTCCGGCTTGTCGGCCGCGTCCTGGTTGACGGCAACGATCTCGCCGGCGATCGGGGCGTAGATGTCGGCGGCCGCCTTGACTGATTCCACCACGGCGCACTCTTCGCCCGCCGCCACCCGGCGGCCCATTTGGGGCAAGTCCAGGAACACGATGTCGCCCAGGGCTTCCTGGGCGTGGTCGGTGATGCCCACGGTGACCAGGCCATCGTCGGCCAGGCGCGCCCATTCGTGGGACTTGGTGTATTTCAGATCGGCCGGAATATTCATTGTTTTCTCCTGAACGAAAAAGGGGATTCCTGTCACACCAGCACCTGGCCATTGCGCACGAAGGGCGGCTTGACGATCTTGGCCTTGAGCCGCTTGTCGCGGATCTCCACCTCCACCGTGTCTCCCGCCGTTGCGGCGGCGGGCAGCCGCGCCAGGGCGATGGATCGATTCATGGTCGGCGAGTAGCTGCCGCTGGTGATCTCACCCTCGCCGCCGGCGGCAAACACTTTCTGATGGGCCCGCAACACCCCCTTGTCGACCAGCACCAGACCCACCAGGTGGCGCTGCGCCGGGTGGGCGAAGAGGGCGCCCTTGCCCACGAAGTCGCGGGGCGCGGCCAGGTCCACGGTCCAGGCCAGTCCCGATTCCAGGGGCGAGGTGGTCTCGTCCATGTCCTGGCCGTAAAGATTCATGCCCGCCTCCAGGCGCAAAGTGTCCCGGGCGCCCAGGCCCGCGGGTTTGACACCGGCGGTGGTCAAGGCATTCCAGGCGGCCACCACCCGGGATGCGGGCAGCATCAGCTCGAAGCCGTCCTCGCCGGTATAGCCGGTGCGGGCGATCAGCACCTCGCCATGCCAGGCGGCAGTGAAGGGTTTCAGGGCGGCGCTGGCGGCTTCGGCGCCGGGCAGGGCCTGCCAGGTCCTGGTGCGCGCCTGGGGACCTTGCACCGCGATCATGGCCAGATCGCGTCGCGGTCTGATCGCCACGTTGCGCCCCGCCGCCTGGCGCTCGATCCAGGCCAGGTCCTTGTCGGCGGTACCGGCATTGACCACCAGCCGGAACCAGTCCTCCCGGAAGAAATAGGCAATGAGGTCGTCGATGACGCCCCCCGTCTCGTTGAGCATGCACGAGTACAGGGCCCTGCCCGGGGTCTGCAGCTTGTCCACGTTATTGGCCAGCAGGTGGCGCAGGAAGGGGCGCGCGTCGGCGCCCTCCAGGTCGATGATCAGCATGTGGGATACGTCGAACATGCCGGCGTCGCGCCGCACCTGGTGGTGCTCCTCGATCTGGGAACCGTAGTGCAGGGGCATGTCCCAGCCGGCGAAATCCACCAGCTTGGCGCCGGCGGCGGCATGGGTGGCGTAAAGGGGAGTCTGTTTGGCCATGATTCAGGTAGTTGGAAAGGTTTGTCTGCGTCGATTGGCGAAAACAAAAAAGGGCGAGCGCCACAATCGCTCACCCCTCTGTCCCTTGTACCTGAGAGATTTCCACCGAGCCGCCGGCGGAGTGCCCCTTCGGTGGACGGGCGGGCCTGGCGCCCCCGTCACTCTCCAGATTCGTGTTCCCTCGCGCGGTCCTTTTGCCTGAGCGGTTCCGGGTGTTACGCCTTCGGCGGCGGCCATGGCCGCTCTCTCCCGTGCGAGCGCAGGGACTATACCGAAGCTGTCCGGCCCCTGCAACCCGGACAGCGCCACAGCCCTGCGGCCAGGGGCTTGCGTTAATTTCGAAATATAACGATAATAATTCTCAATAACCTGCCTTTGTTCCGAGCCGCCATGTACGTATGCATCTGCAATGCGGTGACTGACCGCCAGATCCGCAAGGCCATAGACCAGGGGGCGTCCAGCCTGCATGACCTGAAACGGGAGTTGGGGGTCGCCACCTGCTGCGGCAAGTGCGCCGCGACGGCCTGCCGCATCCTGGATGAGCATCAGCCGCGCTATTCCCTGGAGCCCGCTCTCCAGCCCGCCTGAGGTCTAGTCGCCGTCGCCTTGTGCTAAGCTGGGCTTAGCACCCCAACAAGGAGAACAACCATGAAAGGCGACAAGAAGGTCATCCAATACCTCAACTCCGTCCTCACCAACGAGCTGACGGCCATCAACCAATATTTCCTCCACGCCCGCATGTGCAAGAACTGGGGGCTGAAGAAGCTCGACGAGCGCGCCTACCACGAGTCGATCGACGAGATGAAGCACGCCGACAAGCTGATCGAGCGCATCCTGTTCCTGGAAGGGCTGCCCAATTTGCAGCAGTTGAACAAGCTGCTGATCGGCGAGTCGGTGCCGGAGATGCTCAAGTGCGACCTGGAACTGGAAACGAAGAGCCGGGAATTGGTGAAGGAGGCCGTTGCCTACTGCGAATCGGTTGGCGACTATGTCTCGCGGGAGCTGCTGGAAGACATCCTCGAGGACGAAGAGGAGCACATCGACTGGCTGGAGACCCAGCTTGACCTGATCGACAAGGTGGGCCTGGAGAACTATCTGCAGTCGCAGATGTAGGGCACGCTCTCCCTTTGTCCCGGCCGCCCGCGAGGGCGGCCCTTTGTTGTCCGGTTTTCCCCATGACCCCCAGTTCTTCCGATTTCGTCTATGTGCGCGGCCTGCGCTACCACGTGCGCCTGTGGGGCGACCCGGGTGCGCCCGCCCTGTTCCTGCTGCACGGCTGGATGGATATCTCCGCCTCGTTCCAGTTCGTCGCCGACGTCCTGTGCCGCCGCTGGCGCGTCATTGCTCCCGACTGGCGTGGTTTCGGCCTGTCCGCCTGGCAGCGGGCTCCCTATTGGTTTCCCGACTACCTGGCGGACCTGGACGCCTTGCTCGACCACTATTCGCTGCATGAGCCGGCGCGCCTGGTCGGCCACAGCATGGGCGGCAACATTGCCTGCCTCTACGGCGGGGTGCGGCCCGAGCGAGTGGCCAAGATTGCCACCCTGGAGGGCTTCGGGCTGAGTCCCACCGAGCCTGCCGAGGCTCCCGCCCGTTACCGCAAATGGCTGGAGCAGTTGCGGGGCGCCGCCTGGTTCAAGAATTATGGCACGCGCGAGGAACTGGCGCGGCGCCTGCAGCGGGACAACCCGCGCCTGGACGGGCAGAAGGCGGCCTTCCTGGCCCAGCACTTCGGCATCGAGGGCGACGACGGGCACATTGAGATCGCCGGCGACCCCTACCACAAGCTGGTGAATCCGGTGCTGTACCGCCTGGAGGAGGCCAAGGCCTGCTGGCGCGCGGTGACGGCGCCGGTGCTGTGGGTGGCGGCGCGCGACTCCTACGTGATGAAGGGCTTCCGCGGCCGCGAGGACGACTATCGGGCGCGCCTGGCCTGCTTCCGGAGAGTGCGGGAAGTGGTGCTGGAAGACTGCTCCCACATGATGCACCACGACAAGCCGGAAGAGCTGGCTGCCCTCCTGGAAGATTTTCTGGGTGAGGTTTGAACGGAACGTCCGGCCGCGCCTCCGCTCTACATCCAAGTGATAGCCGATCTGCATTGTCATTCCCTGGTTTCCGACGGCCTGCTGGCGCCCGCCGAGGTGGTACGGCGCGCCGCCGCCAACGGCGCCCAATTGCTGGCTCTGACCGACCACGACGATCTGTCCGGCCTGCCGGAAGCGCGCGCCGCCGCCGCTGACCGGGGCATCCGGCTGGTGAATGGCGTGGAGATCTCGGTGACCTGGGACGACACCACCATCCACGTGGTGGGCCTGGGCATCGATGCCGACGATGCGGCCCTCAACAGGGGCCTGGAAGGCATCCGGCGGGGACGGCAGGCCCGTGCCGGCGCCATCGCCCAGGCGCTGGAACAGGCGGGCATTCCCGGGGCCCTGGAGGGTGCCGCGCGCCATGCCCACAACGCCCGCCTCATCGGCCGTAGCCACTTCGCCCGCTACCTGGTGGAGTGTGGGATGGCGCGCGACGTGCGCCAGGTGTTCGAGCACTACCTGGTCAAGGGCAAGCCGGGCTACGTGACGCACCGCTGGGCCAGCCTGAGCGAAGCCCTGGACTGGATCACGGGCGCGGGCGGCATTGCCGTGGTGGCCCATCCCGGCCGCTACCGCCTGAGCCGGGCACAGCTGCAACGTTTGTTCGGCGACTTCAGGGATCTGGGCGGTACGGCCATCGAGGTGCTGGCCGGCTGCCATAACCCGGACCAGGTGCGGGAGTTCGCCAATGTGGCGTGGCGGTTCGGCTTTCTCGCCTCCGCCGCCTCCGACTTCCATGGTCCCGGCGAAAGCCTGCAGGACGTGGGCGCGCTGCCGCCCCTGCCCGAGGACCTCAGCCCGGTTTGGCATAATCTCGCCTGACCAGAACGAACCGCGGGCCGAACCGATCGGCTTGATCGGTGACAACAATCCTCATGGCTCAATTCTTCTCCGTCCATCCCGACAATCCCCAGCCGCGCCTGGTGCGCCAGGCGGTGCAGATCATCCGCGAGGGCGGCCTGATCGCCTTTCCCACGGACTCGGCCTATGCCCTGGGCGGCCACATCGGCGATGCCCGGCTGATCGAACGCATCCGGCGCATACGCCAGGTGGACGAACGCCACCATTTCACGCTCATGTGCCGCGACCTGTCCCAGATCGCCACCTACGCCCGGGTGGACAATGTGCAGTTCCGGCTGCTGAAGGCCGCCACGCCCGGCAGCTACACCTTCATCCTGGAAGCGACGCGGGAGCTGCCGCGGCGCATCCTGCATCCCAGGCGCAAGACCATAGGCCTGCGCATCCCGGCTCATCCGGTGCCTTGCGCCCTGCTGGAGGAACTGGGTGAGCCCATGCTGACCTCCACCCTGATTCTTCCCGGCGAGGATTATCCCCTGACTGATCCCCATGAGATCCGGGAGCGGCTGGAGCACGAGCTGGACCTGGTCATCGATGCCGGCGGCTGTGGCGTGGACCTGACCACTGTGCTCGATCTCAGCGGGCCGGTCCCCGTCGTGGTACGGCAGGGCAAAGGCGAGCTGGCGCTCCTTGGGCTGGCTTAGCCCGTCGCCCTGCCCCGGTCTGGTAGAATTGCCGGTCGCACCAACACACCCGACATGGACAATTTCATCGCGACGCTGGCGGTTTATGCGCTGCCCGTCATCTTTGCCATCACCCTGCACGAAGCCGCCCACGGTTATGTGGCGCGCCATTTTGGCGACCCCACGGCCTACCTGGCGGGGCGCATCAGCCTCAATCCGCTGCGGCACATCGACCCGGTGGGGACGGTGCTCGTGCCGGGAGTCCTGCTCCTGGTCAGCAAGCTGGTCGGCGGGGGCGGCATCCTGTTTGGCTGGGCCAAGCCGGTGCCGGTGGATTTCTCGCGCCTGCGCCACCCCAAGCGGGACATGCTGTGGGTCGCCGCGGCTGGGCCGGGCGCCAATCTGGTCATGGCCATGGCCTGGGCCCTGTTGCTGAAGTTCGCCCTGGCCACGCCCGACAGCATGTACGCCGAGGCGATGGCACAAATGGCCCTGGCGGGAATCGAAATCAACTCTGTGCTGATGCTGCTCAACCTGCTGCCCATTCCGCCCCTGGACGGCGGCCGCATCGCCGTCAGCCTGCTGCCGCACCGCCTGGCCTGGCGCTTCGCCCAGCTGGAGCCCTATGGCCTGTTCATCCTGCTGGCGCTGCTGTTCACCGGCGTGCTGGGCTATATCCTGTGGCCGCTGATGCTCGGCTTCCGTTATCTCCTGGCCACCCTCTTCCAGTTCTGAGTGAAACCATGTACCAAGAACGCGTTCTTTCCGGCATGCGCCCCACGGGCCGGCTGCATCTGGGCCACTATCACGGGGTGCTGAAAAACTGGGTGAAGCTGCAGAGCGAGTACCCCTGCCTGTTCTTCGTTGCCGACTGGCACGCCCTCACCACGGCCTATGACGAGACGGAAACCATCGAGAAGAACACCTGGGAGATGATCATCGACTGGCTGGCCGCGGGCATCGATCCGAGCCAGGCCACCCTGTTCATCCAGTCGCGAGTGCCAGAGCATGCGGAGCTGCACCTGCTGCTGTCCATGATGACGCCCATCGGCTGGCTGGAACGGGTGCCCACCTACAAGGACCAGCAGGAGAGACTGGAGCACAAGGAGCTGTCCACCTACGGCTTCCTGGGCTATCCGCTGCTGCAGTCGGCCGACATCCTGATCTATCGTGCCAACCGCGTGCCGGTGGGCGAGGATCAGGTGCCCCACATCGAGTTTTCCCGGGAGATCGCGCGCCGCTTCAACCACCTCTATGGCCGCGAGCCCAACTTCGAGGAAAAGGCCAAGGAGGCGGTGAAGAAGCTGGGCGCCAAGCGCGCCAGGCTGTACGAGGAACTGCGCGTACGCTACCAGCAGGAAGGCGATCATCAGGCCCTGGAACGCGGCCATGCACTGCTGGAGGAAGCCCAGAACCTGTCCCTGGGCGACCGGGAGCGCCTGTTTGGCTACCTGGAGGGCCAGGCGAAAATGATCCTGGTGGAGCCGGAGGCGCTGCTGACCGAGGCCTCCCGCATGCCCGGCCTGGACGGCCAGAAGATGTCCAAGTCCTACAACAACACCATCACCCTGCGCGAGAATGCCGAGTCGGTTACCAAGAAGATCCGCACCATGCAGACCGACCCGGCGCGGGTGCGCCGCACCGACCCGGGCGAGCCGGAGCGCTGCCCGGTGTGGCAGTTCCACCTGGTGTACTCCGACGAAGGGACCAAGCAGTGGGTGCAGCAGGGCTGCCGCAGCGCCGGCATCGGCTGCATCGAATGCAAGCACCCGGTGATCGATGCCGTGCTCAAGGAACAGGAGCCCATGCACGAGCGCGCCCAGCGCTACCTGGACGATCCCACCCTGGTGCGCAACATCGTCGCCGACGGCTGCGAGCGGGCGCGCAAGCTGGCCCAGGAAACCATGCGCGACGTGCGCGAAGCCATGGGCCTCAACTACACCTGAGAGCGCTCCATGTCCCTGCCCAAGACTGAAGCCGAGCTGCTGGCGGCGATCCACACCATCTTCGCCGAGAAGATCCCCTTCAACCGGGTGCTCGGCCTGGACGTGACCTCGCTGCACCACGACAACCCGACGCTGCGCTTCGACATGCGCCCGGAGCTGGTGGGCAACTTCATCCGCGGCAACCTGCACGGCGGCGTCATTTCGGCGGTGCTGGACGTCACCGGGGGGCTCACCGCCTTCCTGGGCCTGCAGCAGAAGATCAAGGACGAGCCGCTGGAGGCACGCATCGAGCGCTTCGCCCGCATCGGCACCATCGACATGCGCGTGGACTACCTGCGCCCGGGCCTGGGCCAGTGGTTCGAGTCCAAGGGCTCGATATTGCGCACCGGCAACAAGGTGGCGGTGACGCGCATGGAAATGTTCAACGATTCCGGCGACCTGATCGCCGTCGGCACCGGAGCCTATACCGTCGCATGACCATGGACATGCAAGTCGCCGACGCGCCGCCGCAGCAGCCCGCCCAGCTCGAGCTGCCCAACATGCCCAAGGTGTACGGGGAGCCCCTCAAGGAGCTGCCCAAGGATTTGTACATCCCGCCCCACGCCCTGGAGGTGTTCCTGGACACCTTCGAGGGCCCGCTCGATCTGCTGCTGTACCTGATCCGCAAGGCCAACATCAACATCCTCGACATTCCCATGGCCACCCTGACGCGCCAGTACCTGGAGTACGTGGAGGCGATGCGCGCCAGCAACCTGGAGCTGGCGGCCGAGTACCTGCTGATGGCCGCCATGCTCCTGGAGATCAAGTCGCGCATGCTGCTGCCGCGGCCCCAGAAGGTGGAGGAGGAGGAAAGCGATCCGCGCGCCGAGCTGGTGCGGCGCCTGCTCGAATACGAGCAGATGAAGCTGGCCGCCGCCAAGCTGGACGCCATGCCGCAGGTCAACCGCGACTACGAGCTGGTCACCGTGTGGATCTCGGACCAGGTGGCCCAGCGCCTGCCGGAGGTGAGCCTGAACGATCTCCAGACCGCCTGGCTGGCGCTGATGAGACATGCCAAAGTCATGCAACACCACAAGGTGCGGCGCGAGGAACTGTCGGTGCGCGAGCACATGAGCCTGATCCTGCGGCGTCTGCAGGGCAATGGCTATGTGGAGTTCACGGACCTGTTCGACCTGGAGCTGGGTCCACCCGGCCTGGTGGTGAGCTTCCTCGCCATGCTGGAGCTGGTGCGCGAGCACCTGGTCGAGGTGATCCAGCGCGATGTGTTCGCGCCGATTTACGTCAAACTAGCCGAAACCGATACGTCCGCCGATGTCGCTGCCGAGCTCGCCTGAACAAATCAAGCTGATCCTGGAGACCGCGCTGCTGGCCGCCCATGAGCCCCTGCAGTTCGTCGACCTGCGCAAGCTGTTCGAGGAAGACCCGGGCACGGACACCCTGCGCAAGCTGCTGGACGAGCTGCGCGCCGACTGGTCCGACCGGGGCGTCGAGCTGGTGCAACTGGCCAGCGGCTGGCGCTTCCAGACCCGGCCGGAGTACCAGCCCTACCTGGACCGCCTGAAGAACGAAAAGCCGCCCAAGTATTCCCGCGCCGTGCTGGAGACCCTGGCGATCATCGCCTACCGCCAGCCGGTCACCCGGGGCGACATCGAGGATATCCGCGGCGTGGCCGTGTCGCCCAATGTGATCAAGACCCTGGAGGCGCGGGGCTGGATCGACACCGTGGGCCATCGTGACGCCCCCGGCCGCCCGGTCCTGTATGCGACCACCAAGAAATTCCTCGACGACCTGCGCCTGCGCAGCCTGTCCGAGCTGCCGCCGCTCACAGAAATCGAAAGGGTGATGGATCTTGCCGACTCGACCCAGCAGACCGAGATCTGACCGTTCCCCCTCCCGGGAGGGGCCGCCTTCCGGCCGTCCGGGACCGCGCCGCGGCCGCCCCCAGGGACAAGGGCGCCCGGGCCGGGGCGCCGGCGGCGCGCCCCGGGAACAAGTCCTTAAGGGACCCGAGAAGCTGCACAAGATCCTGGCCCAGGCCGGCCTGGGCTCCCGGCGCGAGCTCGAGGAATGGATCATTGCCGGACGCGTCAGCGTGAACGGCCTGCCCGCCCACGTGGGCCAGCGCATCGGCCCCGACGACCAGGTGCGGGTCAACGGCAAGCCCATCAAGCTGCGCTTCGAGCGGCAGCTGCCGCGCATCCTGCTGTACCACAAGCCCGAGGGCGAGATCGTGTCCCGCGACGACCCCCAGGGGCGCGCCACGGTGTTCGACAAGCTGCCGCGCATTCGGGGCGGGCGCTGGGTGGCGGTGGGGCGGCTGGACTTCAATACCAGCGGCCTGCTGATCTTCACCGACAGCGGCGAGCTGGCCAACCGCCTGATGCATCCCCGCTACGGCCTGGAGCGCGAGTACGCCGTGCGGGTCATTGGCGAGCTGGGCCCCGAGCAGCGCGCAACCCTGCTCAAAGGGGTGCAGCTGGAGGACGGCATCGCCGCCTTCAACAGCCTGCAGGACGCCGGCGGCACCGGCACCAACCGCTGGTACCGGGTCACCATAGGCGAAGGCCGCAACCGCGAAGTGCGGCGCATGCTGGAGGCCGTCGCCGCCCCGGTCAGTCGGCTGATGCGCGTGCGCTATGGCCCGATCCAGCTGCCACCACGCCTGAAGCGGGGCATGTGGATGGAACTGTCCGAGGACGAAGTGGCGGCCCTGCTGAAAGCCCTCAAACCGGCCAAACCCCTGGAAAAACCACGGGCTAAAGCCCCTGAGTGATTGTTTCCCTCTAGTTGCTTCTGTTATAATCTCAGCGATTTACCGTTCTCGGGTCTGAGACTTAACAGGGATGGGCGTTGCGCCCATTTTTTATTTGTAGCGCATGGAACTAGAGCGCCTGATCGAGCAGGCCGTGGTGGGCTTGGGGTACGAGCTGGTGGACTTCGAAACAAGTCCGCGCGGCCGGTTGCTGCGCGTCTTCATCGACCGCCCGCGGGGCGTGTCGGTGGATGACTGCGCCACCGTCAGCAACCATCTTACCCGATTGTTCGCCGTCGAAAACATCGATTACGACCGCCTGGAAGTCTCCTCCCCGGGGCTGGACCGGCCGTTGAAGAAACCGGCCGACTTTGAGCGCTTTACTGGACAGGAAGCGCAGATCCGCCTGCGCATTGCCGTCAATGGCCAGCGCAATTTCAAGGGCGTGCTCGCCGGCGTGACCGGCGGCAAGCTGCGCCTCGAGGTGGCGGGCACCGCCCATGTCTTTGACCTGGCGCAGGTGGAGAAGGCCCGTCTGGTGCCCAAGTTTTGACGAATTCCGGGATTAGGAGGAAATAACGTGAGCCGCGAACTGTTGCTGCTGGTCGACGCACTGGCCAGGGAAAAGAACGTAGCCAAGGACATCGTGTTCGCCGCGCTGGAGTCCGCGCTTGCCTCCGCCACCAAGAAACGCATCAACGAGGAAGCGGACGTGCGCGTGGCGATCGACCGCAATACGGGCGATTTCGAGTCGTTCCGCCGCTGGCTGGTGGTGCCCGACGATGCAGTCGAGGACCCGAACGTCCAGATCGGCCTGAGCGACGCCCAGAAGCAGGTGCCCGACGTCCAGTTGGAGGACTACATCGAGGAACCGCTGGAGCCTATCGAGTTCGGCCGCATCGGCGCCCAGGCCGCCAAGCAGGTGATCCTGCAGAAGATCCGGGATGCCGAGCGCGAGCAGGTGCTGAACGATTTCCTGGAACGCAAGGAACATCTGGTCAGCGGCACGGTCAAGCGCATGGAACGCGGCAATGCCATCATCGAAGTGGGCCGCCTGGAGGCGGTGCTGCCGCGCGACCAGATGATCCCCAAGGAGAATCTGCGTGTGGGCGACCGCGTGCGCGCCTGCCTGATGCGGGTGGACCGCTCGGCGCGCGGCCCGCAGCTGATCCTGTCGCGCACCGCTCCCGAGTTCATCATCAAGCTGTTCGAGCTGGAAGTGCCCGAGATCGAGGACGGCCTGCTGGAGATCAAGTCGGCGGCCCGCGACCCGGGCGTGCGCGCCAAGATCGCGGTCAAGTCCAACGACCAGCGCATCGACCCCATCGGCACCTGCGTCGGCATGCGCGGCTCGCGGGTGCAGGCAGTGACCAACGAGCTGGCGGGGGAGCGCGTGGACATCGTACTGTGGTCGCCCGATCCGGCCCAGTTTGTCATCGGCGCGCTGGCGCCGGCCGAAGTCACCAGCATCGTGGTGGACGAAGAAAAGCACAGCATGGACGTGGTGGTGGACGAGGACAACCTGGCCATCGCCATCGGCCGCAACGGCCAGAACGTGCGGCTGGCTTCCGAGCTGACCGGCTGGACCATCAACCTGATGACGGTCGAGGAGTCGCGCAAGAAGGCCGAGGAGGAATCGACGGCGATCCGCAAGCTGTTCATGGAGCGTCTGGACGTGGACGAGGAAGTGGCCGACATCCTGATCCAGGAGGGCTTCTCCACCATCGAGGAGATCGCCTACGTGCCCTTGTCCGAGATGCTGGAGATCGAGGCCTTCGACGAGGATACGGTGAACGAGCTGCGCAACCGCGCGCGTAACGTGCTGCTGACGGAAGCCATCGTGAACGAGGAGCAGCTGGAAAACGTGGCCGACGACCTGCTCGCTCTGGAAGGCATGGACAAGCCCCTGGCGGCGACGCTGGCGCGGGCCAACGTGCGCTCGCGCGACGACCTGGCGGATCTGGCGGTGGATGAACTGGTGGAGATCGCGGGCATAGATGCGGAGCGGGCCAAGAGCCTAATCACCACGGCGCGCGCGCACTGGTTTCAATAGTTTTCATGAAGGGGGGCTTGCCTCCCCAAAACCCTAAGGGGGTTGAGCATATATGGCACAAATGAGCGTTCAGCAGTTCGCCAGCGAGTTGAAAATGCCCGCGGCGGCACTGCTCGAGCAACTGCAGAAGGCAGGGGTCGAGAAGAAGGGCGAGAACGATGTTCTGAGCGATCAGGACAAGACGCGCCTGCTCGAGTACCTGCGCAAGTCCCACGGCGCGACGGAAACCAAGTCCAAGATCACGCTTACGCGTAAGCAGACCACCGAGATCAAGAAAGCGGATGCTTCGGGCAAGGCGCGCACCATTCAAGTCGAGGTGCGCAAGAAGCGCGTGTTCGTCAAGCGCGATGCGGCCGAGCTGGCCGCCGAAGCGGCGGCGGAGCAGGCTGCGCCCGCAGCGGAAGTCGTACAACCCGTCATCGACGCCGAGCAGGCGCGGCTGCGGGAAGAGGAAGCGCGTCGCCAGGCGGAGCTGGCCGCGCGCCAGGCCGCCGAGCTGAAGGAAAAGCAGGAGCGCGAAGCGCGGCTGCGCGCTGAAGCGGAAGCGCGCGCAGCACAAGAGGCGGCTGCCCGCGCCGAGGCCGTGAAGCAGCCATTGGCCGAGGAGAAGCAGGCCGCCGCGGCGGAAGCGCCCGCCGCCGGTGCCGGCACGCTGCACAAGCCGGCTGCCAAGCCCGAG
>JBMOQT010000013.1:0-23338 GCA_049320945.1 Pseudomonadota bacterium | reverse complement strand
GATCACCCTCGGCAGCCTCGTGCGCGTGCGGCCCGGCGAGCGCATCGTGCTGGACGGGCGCGTGATCTCGGGCCAGCCCTCCGTCAACCAGGCGCCCATCACCGGCGAGAGCATTCCCGTCGAGAAGACGGTGGGCGATCCCGTTTTCGCCGGCACCATCAACGAGGCCGGCGAATTCGAGTTCCAGGTCACGACGGCGGCGACCGATTCGACGCTGGCGCGCATCATCCATGCCGTGGAGTCAGCCCAGGGCCGCCGCGCTCCGACCCAGCGCTTCGTCGATCAGTTCGCCCAGGTCTATACGCCCGTCGTCTTCGCCGTCGCCGTGGCGGTCGCGCTGTTGCCGCCGTTGGTGCTCGGCCTGCCCTGGTACGACTGGATCTACAAGGCGCTGGTGCTGCTGGTCATTGCCTGCCCCTGCGCGCTGGTCATCTCGACGCCGGTGACCATCGTCAGCGGCCTGGCCGCCGCCGCCCGCCACGGCATTCTGATCAAGGGTGGCGTGTATCTGGAACAAGGCCGCCGGCTGCGCGCCATCGCCTTCGACAAGACGGGCACGCTGACCCACGGCAAGCCGGCCGTCACCGACTTCATCACCCTCAACGGCACAGGGGCCGACGAGGTGCGCCGCCTCGGCGTCAGCTTGGCGGCGCGCTCGGACCATCCGGTGTCGCGGGCGATCGCGGCCTTCGGCGCCGGCGACGGGCCACCGTTTGACCCGGCCGATTTCGGCGCGCTGCCCGGGCGCGGCGTGAAGGGACGCATCGCGGGGCGCACGCTCCATCTCGGCAACCAGCGCCTCGCCCGCGAGCTCGATGCCCACTCGCCCGAACTGGAAGCGCGCCTGGATGCGCTGGAACGCCAGGGCAAGACGGCCGTGCTGGTGATGGAACCGGGGCGGGTGCTGGGCGCCTTCGCCGTGGCCGACACGCTGCGCGACACCAGCAAGGCCGTGCTCAAGGACTTGCACGGGCTGGGCCTGCGCACCGTGATGCTGACGGGCGACAACACCCACACCGCCCAGGCGATCGCCCGGCAGGCGGGCATCGACGACGTGCGCGCCGAGCTGCTGCCGCAGCACAAGCTGGAGGCGGTCGAAGATCTGGCCGACCGCTACGGCCAGGTGGGCATGGTCGGCGACGGCATCAACGACGCGCCGGCGCTGGCCAAGGCCGGTATCGGCTTCGCCATGGGCGCCGCCGGCTCCGACACGGCGCTGGAGACCGCCGACGTGGCGCTCATGGACGACGACCTGCGCAAGCTGCCCGCCTTCATCCGCCTGAGCCGGCACACCGCCGCCGTGCTCGCCCAGAACATCGCGCTGGCGCTCGGCATCAAGGCGGTGTTCCTGGTGCTGACCTTCACCGGCCAGGCGACCATGTGGATGGCGGTGTTCGCCGACATGGGGGCGAGCCTGCTGGTAGTGTTCAACGGACTGCGGCTGCTGCGCAAGTGACGCTCAAGGCGATTCTCTACGACTGGGGCGGCGCCAACCTGTGGCTGTTTCAGGCCATCCAGCTCCAACGGCCCGGACCGCTTGACGAAGTCATGGAATGGGTCTCGCGCATGGGCAGCTACTGGAACCTGCCGTTGGTCGCGGGCAGCTGGCTGGTCGTCGCGATCCTGCTGCGGCACGAGGACAGCGCCCTGGCGCCCCCCGCGGCACGGCAGCTCAAGCGGCTGCTGGTCGGCGCCGCCATCGCCTTCGCCGTGACGGCGGGGCTCAAGCTGGCGCTGGATTTCCCGCGGCCAGCGGCGGTATTGACCCCAGGTACCGTTCATGTCGTGGGGACAGGGGAGCGGGGATACAGCCTGCCCAGCGGCCATGCCTCGTTCTCGGCGCTGCTGGCGGCAAGCCTGTGGCCGCTGCTCGGCCCCTGGGGCCGAGGCGCCGCCGTGCTGCTCGTGCTTGCCGTCGGGCTGTCACGGGTCTGGCTCGGCGCGCACTTCCCCGCCGATGTGGCGGCGGGATACCTGGTCGGCCTGGCGAGCGCTGTGCTGGCTGTCTTCGTGGGCGCATGGCGCGATGTCGAAACGGAAACCGGAGGGCGACGATGATCGGTTCCTCCGGCGGCAGGCGATGGCTCTGGCTGGTGCCGGCGACCGGCATCGTCCTTGGGGATCAGGGCGCCAAGTTGTGGATCGCCGGGTGGTTGCCCTACGGGGCCAGCGAAGCGGTCACGCCGTTCTTCAATCTCGTGCATGTCCTGAACGAGGGTGCCGCGTTCAGCCTGCTCGCCGGCGCCGGCGGCTGGCAGCGCCCCTTCTTCCTACTTGTGGCACTGGCCGTTGCCGCCGGCCTGGTCGTCCTGCTCCTGCGCGGCGTGGACAGGTGGCGCGAGGCTGCCGCCTACAGCCTGATCCTCGGCGGCGCGCTGGGCAATGCGGTGGACCGGGCGGCGCGCGGCGCAGTGCTCGACTACCTGGACTTTCATCTGGGCGGCTGGCACTGGCCGGCCTTCAACCTGGCCGACTCGGCGATCGTCCTGGGCGTCGTGCTTTTCCTGTTGGGGAGCGCGGCGTCGCCGAGAAAGGAGAGTGCATGAACACCTATGTTCCGCCGTTGCGTTTCCATGCCCTCACCCGGTTCTACGACCGGATCGTCGCCTGGACTTCCGCCGAGGCACGCTTCCGCCCGGCCCTGCTCGAGCTGGTGGCGTCGTCTCCCGGCGCGCTCATTGTCGAAGTGGGTTGCGGCACCGGCACCCTCACCTGGATGCTGGCCCAGCGCTTCCCCGCCGCAAGGATTGCAGGCGTGGATCTGGACCAGGAAGCGCTGGACCTGGCGCGGGCGAAATCTCTCGACGGCGTGCCGGCGCCGGCCTTCAGGGAAGCGGATGCGCGCAACCTGCCCTTCGCCGACGGCTCCGCGGACGTGGTGGTGACCAGCCTGTTCTTCCATCACCTGCTGCCCCAGGGAAAACGGCAGGTGCTGGCGGAAATCCGCCGCGTGCTGCGCCCCGGCGGGCAGCTCGTCGTCGCCGACTGGGGCCGGCCCCACTCAACGTTCGCCGCCGTGCGCTTCCTGGCGGTGCGCCTGCTCGACGGCTTCGCCGTGACGCGCGACCACGCCCGGGGCATCTTCCCGGCACGCCTGCACAACGCCGGCTTTACCGATGCCGCGGAGAAGGCCTGGTTCGGCGCGCCGGTCGGCACCATACGCCTGTGGCAGGCAACGAGAACCTGACGAATAGAGCCCAGAACCCAAGGATCGACCCACTGACCCAGGAGTACGTACCGATGCAACCATTCTCCAAGCCGCTCACGCCCGTGGCGCTGGCCGCCGTCCTTCTGTTCGGCGTGCTGTCTGCCGCTTTCGCCGCCGAGCAGCCCCTTCCGCCCGATGAGGCCTTCAAGCTCAAGGTTGCGTTCAGGAGCGCGGACACCGTGGTGGCGGAGATCGTCCCGGCGAGCAACCACTATCTCTACAAGAGCAAGACCCGTTTCGCGCTCAAGAATTCCAGCGGCGTCCTGATCAGGCAGGTAAGCCTTCCCGCCGGAGAAATGAAGAACGACCCGTTCTTCGGCCTGATCGAAATCTACAAGACCCCGGTACGGGCGGAGATCGCCCTCGATCGCGCGCCCAAGGCGCAAGGGTTCACGCTGTTCGCGTCTTATCAGGGGTGCAACGAAAAGATTGGGGTGTGCTATCCGCCCATCGAGAAGACCGTCGAGATGAAGTTTCCCAAGTAACACGACTTCCGGAAGGAGACGAGGATGTGGGAGAACAATGATGGCATCCACCGCCTGTGTTGCGGATAGCGTCGAGCCGCCCAAACTCTGGCGCAACCCCAAGGTGGTCACTTCGGCCGCCTCCGGGGTGCTGCTGGCGATTGGGTTCCTCGGCGGCTACGCCGGCCTGCCCCCTGCCCTGTCCGCGACGCTCTATATCAGCGCCGTCGTCATCGGCGGCTGGTTCTTCATGCGCGAGGCGCTGGAAGAGCTCCTGCGCGAGCGCGAGGTCGGCATCGAGCTGCTCATGTCCACCGCCGCCGTCGTGGCCGGCCTGATGGGCCAATGGGCGGAGTCCGCCACCCTGGTCTTCCTCTACTCCATCTCGGAGGCGGCGGAAAGTTACACCAGCGAACGCGCCCGCCGGGCCATCCGGGCGCTCATGGACCTGGCGCCCAAGACGGCGCTGGTCCGGCGCGGCAACGAGGAGTTACGTATTCCTGTCGAGCAACTCAGGGTCGGCGACGTCTTCATCGTGGTTCCCGGCGAAGCCATCGCCACCGACGGCGAGGTGATCGACGGCCACTCCAGCGTCAACCAGGCACCGGTCACCGGCGAGTCGGTGCCGGTGGAGAAATCGCCGGGACAGAAGGTGTTCGCCGCGACTATCAATGGCGAGGGTGCGCTCGTCGTGCGCGCCACCAAGACCTTCGCCGACAACACCCTGTCGCGCATCATCCACCTGGTCGAAGCGGCCCAGGCGAGCAAGGGACGCAGCCAGCGCCTGATCGAGCGCTTCGGCAAACGCTACAGTCCCGTCGTACTGATGGTCGGCGTGCTGCTCGCGCTGCTCCCTCCGCTTCTGGGCTTGCCGGTGCAGGAATGGCTGACGCGCGCGACGGTCTTCATCGTCGCCGCCGCGCCCTGCGCCCTGGTGATCTCCATCCCGATCACCATGGTCGCCGCCATCGGCACGGCAGGCCGCAACGGCGTGCTCATCAAGGGCGGCATTCACCTGGAAAACCTGGCCAGGGTGAAGGTGGTGGCGCTCGACAAGACCGGCACCCTGACCATGGGCAGGCCGACGGTGACCGACCTGCTGCCGCTCGGCCGGCACCCGCTGGCGCAAGTCCTGAGGCAGGCCGCGGCGCTGGAGGCCCGCTCCCAGCACCCGCTGGCCCAAGCGATCCTGGCGCGCGCCGAGGCGGAAAGTATCCACCCCGCCCCGGCGCAAGACTTTCAGTCGCTGACCGGCGCCGGTGCGCGCGGCCGGGTCGATGGCGAACAACTCTACATCGGCAGCCCCAGGCTCTTCATGGACCTCGGTCTCGCGCTCGACGACGTCATGCCGCAGATCGAGCGCCTGCAGGGCGAAGGCAAGACGGTCGTGGCGGTGGGCACGGCTCGGGAATTGCGGGGTTTGATCGCCATCGCCGATCCGCTGCGCCCCGGCGCCGCCCAGGCCGTAGCGGAACTGAAGCGTGCCGGCATCGACAAGGTGGTCATGCTCACCGGGGACAACCCGCGCACCGCTGCCGCGATCGCCCGACAGGCGGGCGTCGACGAGGTGCATGCGGAACTTTCGCCGGAGCAGAAGACCGAAAGGGTGGTCGAGCTTCATGCCCGCTACGGCAACGTGGCCATGGTGGGCGACGGCGTGAATGACGCGCCGGCCCTTGCCGCCGCCCATGTGGGCATCGCCATGGGCGCGGCTGGGACGGATGTCGCCCTGGAAACCGCGGACGTCGCCCTCATGGGCGATGATTTGTCGCGATTACCCTACCTGGTCGGGCTCAGCCGGCGTACCTGGCGCGTGATCCTGCAGAACCTGGCCCTGTCCGCGCTGGTGATCGGGGCGCTGGTGGTGGGCGCGATAGGCGGCTACTTTACCCTGCCGCTCGCCGTGCTCGCCCACGAGATCAGCGAGTTCGTTGTCATCGCCAGCGGGCTACGCATGCTCAAGACATGATCGTTTTCATCAATGTGCTCCCAAGGAGGCTACGCAATGACCAAGTATGGTTTCGGCAAGACGGTGAATCTGGCGTTTGACGCCGCGCTCGAAAGGGTGACCCAGGAACTGCAGAAGGAAGGCTTCGGCGTGCTGACCGAGATCGATGTCCAGGCGACCCTGAAGAAGAAGCTCAACGCGGACATGCCGCCCTACCGCATCCTCGGGGCATGCAACCCGCCGCTGGCGCACCGGGCGCTCACCGCCGAGCCGCCGATCGGGCTGCTGTTGCCGTGCAACGTGGTGGTGCGCCAGGACGAGGCCGGCAAGGTGCGCGTCGAGTTCATGGATCCCCGCGCTGTCCTGGAACTCGTGGACAACCCCGAAATCGCGGGGATCGCGGGCGAAGTGCGCGCGAAGCTGGAGCGGGTGATGGCGGCACTGCCGTGAACTGCTTGCGCGTGCCGTGCAATTGGCGCCTGCAATATCCGGCCGGACTGCGCTCGATCGGGTAAGCCGGTCGGCAGGGGCTGCCCTGCCAACGGCAAGGAGCCGTCATGAGCGAGAGCCTGCTGTGGCTGCTCCCCGCGACGCGCGCAGGGTCAGGAAGCGGCGGTTAGCTTGCGCGCAAACCCCGGAGCGATTACACTGCTGCCCGTGGTCAAACGCCTTCTCTTCGTTCTCCTGATGCTGATCCTGCCGCTCCAGGCTGTCTGGGCAGCGGCCGGCGCTTATTGCCAGCACGAGCAGGGGCAGGCGGCATGGCACTTCGGCCATCACGATCACCGGCACAAGGCGTCGCCCGGTGACGGCGAGCAAGGAAATCCGGGCGGAACGGCCGACACCGACTGCGGCTACCACCACGCGTCCGACTCCAAGACGGTTCTGCCCTCGGCCGATGCCGCCGTGCCGGATACATCGACGCAATTTTCATGCTTCCGTCTCCCGCGCCTCTCCGACCTCGCGCCCGACGAACCCGAGCGCCCCAACTGGTCTGCCGCCGCTTGATGCGGTGGGACGGGCTTTGTCGGCGCCTCTAGGACTTTCCTGATTTAGCGCCCTCGTCTCGCCGAATTCCTCCCGCAACCCTTGGAGAATTCGATGAGCCGAAGAGGACTCGTCTTGCCGCTCGGGCTGGCGGCATCGGTATTGATTTCCGGCCCGCTGTTGGCCCAAAGCGCCGAACGCCCGGCACCCTACGAAGATACCCGGTCGCAGCCGCCGGCCGTCGAGCCGGCGGGCCCGCTGACGCTCGAAGCGGCGCTCGCGTTCGCGCTGCAGGCGAACCCGGACCTTGCCGTCGCACGCCGCGAGGTGGACGCCGCGGCTGCGACCCGGCTGCAGGCCCAGGTTTTTCGCAATCCCGAGTTTTCGCTCGGCATGGAGGACGTCCGACAGGGCACCCGCCAGACCACCGTCCAGATCGGACAGCCTCTAGAACTCGGCGGCAAGCGGGGCGCCCGCATCGAGGCGGCGGAGCGCTCCCGCGACGTCGCCGAGGCCGAACTCGCTTCGCGGCTGGCCGCCGTGCGCGCAACCGTGATCCGGGGCTTCTACGAGGTGCTCGCCGCGCAGGAGCGGGAGCGCCTTGCCCAGGGTTCGCTGGAACTGGCACGCCGGGCGCTGGATGCCGCCGCGCGGCGGGTGACGGCGGGCAAGGTGTCTCCCGTCGAGGAAACCCGGGCACGGGTCGCCGAATCGGGAGCGCGGGTGGAACTCACGCAAGCCTCGGCCGAGCTCGCCAACGCCCGCAAGCGCCTCTCTGCGGCCTGGGGGAATCCTTCCCCGCGCTTCACCCAAGCGCTCGGCCAACTCGATGCGGTACCGCTGCTTCCCGCCTTCGACGACCTCTTGAGACAGGTGGAGGCGGCACCCGAATGGGTACGAGCCCGCCAGGAGGTCGAACGGCGCGAGGCGATTGCGCGCCTGGAGCGGACCCGCCGCATCCCCGACGTGACCATCATCGCCGGCGTCCAAAGAAAAGAGGAATTGCGCGACAACGTGGCCGTGGTCGGCGTGTCGATTCCCATCCCCGTGTTCGACCGCAACCAAGGCAATGTGCTGGAGGCCCTGCGGCGCGCCGACAAGGCCCGCGACGAGCAGACGGCCGTGGGCGTGCGCCTGCGCTCGGAACTGGCCCAGGCCCAGGAACGGTTCAATGCCGCCCGCCAAGAGGTGGACTATATCCGCAAGGACATCCTGCCCGGCGCGCAAAGCGCGCTGGATGCCGCCACCAAGGGCTTCGAGCTGGGCAAATTCACGTTCCTCGATGTGCTCGACGCCCAGCGCACCCTGTTCCAGGCGCGCGGCCAGTATGTGCGGGCGCTCGCCGACGTTCAGCGCGCCGTGGCCGACATCGAAGCCATTCTCGGCCCGCTGGCGCAACCCACTGTCTCCCCAACGAATTCGCAGTAAGGACCGACCATGAAGAAGAGCCACAAGCTGGCGATCGCGGGCATCGCCGCCGTGACCGTCATCCTCGCCGCACTCATCCTCAACTCCGGCGGCAGCCCATCGACGGGTGGTGCGCCGGAAGCCGGGCACGAACATGCCGAGGGGCACGCCGACGCCGAGCACCACGGCGGCAAGTCCGACGACGAGCACAGCGACGCGGAGGGTCACGGCGACCCGGAGCATCATGACGAGGGCAAAACGGCAACCGGGCCGCACGGCGGCCAACTGTTCGCCGAGGGCGATTTCCGGCTGGAGATCCTGCTCGCCGAGGAAGCGGGCGAGGCGCGTTTGCGCGTCTGGCTGTTCGATCAAGACAAGGCGCTGCCCCCCACCGCCGCCAAGGTGTCGGTCGCGCTGTCCCGGCCCACGGGTGAAAAGGAGGAGATCGCTTTTGCGGCGGAGAAGGATTTCCTGAAGAGCGCGGTCGCCATCGCCGAGCCGCACGTCTTCGAGGCCACCGTCACCGCCCAGGCTGGCGCCAACGTCCACCGCTTCGGCTTCGCCAAAGAGGAGGGCAAGGTCGAGCTCGACGACGAGCAGATCCGCTCGGCGGGCATCACGCTCGAGACCGCCGCGCCGGCCCACATTCAAACGACTTTGCAGCTTCCGGGGGAGATCCGCTTCAACCAGGACCGCACCGCCCACGTCGTGCCCCGAGTGGCCGGCGTGGTCGAGTCCGTCTCCGCCGACCTCGGCCAGCGGGTGAAGAAAGGCCAGGTGCTGGCGGTGATCGCCAGCACCAGCCTGTCCGAACAGCGCAGCGAATTGCTCGCCGCCGAGAAGCGCCTGGCGCTGGCCCAGACCACTTACGAGCGCGAAAAGCAGTTGTGGGAACAGAAGATCTCCGCCGCGCAGGACTTCCTGCAGGCGCGCCAGACGCTGCAGGAAGCCGAAATCGCGGTGCAGAACGCGCGCCAGAAACTCGTCGCGCTCGGGGCGGCAGGCAGCGCCGGCAAAGGCGCCCTCAACCGCTACGAGATCCGCGCCCCCTTCGACGGCATGGTGGTGGAAAAACACCTGGCCCTGGGCGAGGCCGTGAAGGAGGACGCCAGCATTTTCACGGTTTCCGACCTGTCTTCGGTATGGGCCGAGATGGTGGTGCCGGCCAAGGACCTCGATACGGTGCGGGTCGGTGCGGAAGCCACCATCAAGGCCGCTTCCTTCGAGTCGCAGACAAGCGGCCGGGTGTCCTACGTGGGATCGCTGCTCGGCGAGCAGACGCGTACGGCGACGGCGCGCGTCACCCTGCCCAATCCGGGCGGCGCCTGGCGACCCGGCCTGTTCGTCACCGTCGAGCTCGTTTCGGGCGAGGCGCGGGCCCCGGTGGCCGTATCCGCCGAGGCGCTCCAGACCGTCGGCGGCAAGCCGGCCGTGTTCGTGCGCGTGCCGGGCGGCTTCGTCGTCCAGCCGGTGCAGACCGGGCGCACGGACGGCAAGCGGGTCGAGGTCGTCAAGGGCCTCAAGGCCGGTGCCGAATACGCGGCGGCCGGCAGCTTCGTCGTCAAGTCGGAGCTCGGCAAGGGCAGCGCCGAGCACGAGCACTGAAGCCGGCGGAAAGGAAAACACCATGTTCGAACGCATCCTGCGCATCGCCATCGAGCACCGCTGGTTCGTCCTCGTGGCCGTGCTGGGCATGGCCGCCCTGGGCGTCTTCAACTACCAGAAGCTGCCCATCGACGCCGTGCCCGACATCACCAACGTCCAGGTCCAGATCAACACGTCCGCGCCCGGCTACTCGCCGCTGGAGACCGAGCAGCGCGTCACCTTCCCCATCGAGACGGTGATGGCCGGCCTGCCGCGGCTGCAGCAGGTCCGTTCCCTGTCGCGCTACGGCCTTTCGCAGGTCACGGTGATCTTCGAGGACGGCACCGACATCTATTTCGCCCGCCAGCTCGTCAATGAACGCCTCCAGGGGGCGAAGGACCGTCTGCCCCCCGGCGTGACGCCGGTGATGGGCCCGATCTCGACCGGCCTGGGCGAGATCTACCTGTGGACGGTCGAGGCCAGGGAAGGCGCGAAGAAGCCGGACGGCACGCCCTATACGCCCACCGACCTGCGCGAGATCCAGGACTGGATCATCAAGCCGCAGCTGCGCACCGTGCCCGGCGTCACCGAGATCAACTCCATCGGCGGCTTCGCCAAGGAGTACCAGGTGGCCCCCATTCCCGCCCGGCTGTCCTCCTACGGCCTCACCCTGCAGGACGTGGTGGCCGCGCTGGAGCGCAACAACGCCAACGTCGGCGCCGGCTACATCGAGCGGCGCGGCGAGCAGTACCTGATCCGCGCCCCCGGCCAGGTGCGCTCCATCGAGGACATCCGCAACGTCATCCTGAGCAATGTGGACGGGGTGCCGATCCGCATCCGCGACGTGGCCGAGGTGGGCATCGGGCGTGAGCTGCGCACCGGCGCGGCCACCGAGAACGGCCGCGAGGTCGTGCTCGGCACGGTGTTCATGCTGATCGGCGAGAACAGCCGCACCGTGGCCCAGGCGGCGGCGAAGAAGCTGGAGGAGATCAACCGTACCCTGCCCGAGGGCGTGGTGGCGGTGCCGGTCTATGACCGAACTGTGCTGGTGGACAAGGCCATCGACACCGTGAAGAAGAACCTCACCGAGGGCGCGCTGCTGGTGATCGCCATCCTGTTCCTGTTCCTCGGCAACATCCGCGCGGCGCTCATCACCGCCCTGGTAATCCCGCTGTCGATGCTGTTCACCTTCACCGGCATGGTCAGCAACAAGGTGAGCGCCAACCTGATGAGTCTGGGGGCGCTCGACTTCGGCATCATCATCGACGGGGCGGTGGTGATCGTGGAGAACTGCATCCGCCGTCTGGCCCATGCCCAGGCCCACCACGGACGCCCGCTCACGCGCACCGAGCGTTTCCACGAGGTGTTCGCCGCCTCCCAGGAGGCGCGCCGGGCGCTGCTCTTCGGTCAGCTCATCATCATGATCGTGTACCTGCCCATCTTCGCCCTCACCGGCGTGGAGGGCAAGATGTTCCACCCCATGGCGTTCACCGTGGTGACGGCGCTGCTCGGCGCCATGATCCTGTCGGTGACCTTCGTGCCGGCCGCCGTGGCGCTGTTCATCGGCGGCAAGGTGGCCGAAAAGGAGAACGCCCTGATGCAGGGCGCCAAGCGCGTCTATGCGCCGGTGCTCGACTGGGTGATGGAGAACAAGCCGGTGGTGTTCGCCTTCGCGTTGGCGACGGTGGCGCTGACCGGCCTGATGGCCGCGCGCATGGGCAGCGAGTTCGTGCCCAGCTTGAACGAGGGCGACTTCGCCATCCAGGCCCTGCGCATTCCCGGCACCAGCCTCACCCAGAGCCTGGCGATGCAGCAGGAGATCGAGCGCACGCTCAAGAAGCGGTTCCCCGAGATCGAACGGGTATTCGCCCGCAGCGGCACCGCGGAGATCGCATCGGACCCGATGCCGCCGAACATCTCCGACGGCTACATCATGCTCAAGCCCCAGGACCAGTGGCCGCAGCCGCGCAAGACCCGCGACGAGCTGCTGGCAGCCATCCAGCAGGCGGTGGCCAGGCTGCCCGGCAACAACTACGAGTTCTCGCAGCCGATCCAGCTGCGCTTCAACGAGCTCATCTCGGGGGTGCGCAGCGACGTGGCGGTGAAGGTGTTCGGCGATGACATGGACGTGCTCAACGACACGGCGGCGAAGATCTCGGCGGTCCTGGAGAAGATCCCCGGCGCATCCGAGGTGAAGATCGAGCAGACCACGGGGCTACCCATGCTCACGGTGAACATCGACCGGGACAAGACGGCCCGCTACGGCCTGAACATCGGCGACGTGCAGGAGGCGGTGGCCACGGCCATCGGCGGGCGCGAGGCGGGCACCGTGTTCCAGGGCGACCGCCGTTTCGATCTGATCGTGCGCCTGCCGGAGTCCTTGCGCGCCGACCCGCAAGCGATGGCGCGTCTGCCGCTGCCCCTGCCGCGGCCGGCCAACGGCAACGGCCAGGCCAACTTCATCCCCCTCGGTGAAGTCGCCGCACTGGAAATCGCGCCGGGGCCGAACCAGGTGAGCCGGGAGAACGGCAAGCGCCGCATCGTGGTCAGCGCCAACGTGCGCGGACGCGACCTGGGCTCCTTCGTGGCCGAGGCGGAAGCGGCCATCGCCGCGCAGGTAAAGATCCCGGCGGGCTACTGGACCAGCTGGGGCGGCCAGTTCGAGAACCTGCAATCGGCGGCGAAGCGCCTGCAGATCGTCGTGCCGGTCTCGCTGCTGCTGGTGTTCCTGCTGCTGTTCGCCATGTTCAACAACGTCAAGGACGGGTTGCTGGTGTTCACCGGCATTCCCTTCGCGCTCACCGGCGGCATCGTTGCCCTGTGGCTGCGCGGCATTCCCCTGTCCATCTCGGCGGCGGTGGGCTTCATCGCCCTCTCCGGCGTGGCGGTGCTCAATGGCCTGGTGATGATCTCCTTCATCCGCAACCTGCTGGAGGAAGGGCGCTCGCTCGACCAGGCGGTGCGCGAAGGGGCGCTGACCCGGCTGCGGCCGGTGCTGATGACGGCGCTGGTGGCCTCGCTGGGCTTCGTGCCCATGGCGATCGCCACCGGCACCGGGGCCGAGGTGCAGCGGCCGCTCGCCACCGTGGTCATCGGCGGCATTCTCTCCTCGACGGCGCTCACGCTGCTGGTGCTGCCCGCGCTCTACCGCGTGGCGCACAGGCGGGATGAGGAGCCGCAGGACGAGTCCGCGGTGGTGGCCGACAACCGGCGCGGCCGACTGGCGCGGCTGCGCACGGCCCTGCTCGGGCTTGCGGCCGGGCGTTGATCAGCGCCGAAGACAGATGAACTGAAATGGAGAAACAGACATGGGCATACTGAAACACCTGCTCGGAAACCTGCTCGGCGGCAAGGCCGGACACCACGGCAACTATTCGTCGGGACATCATGGTGGGGGACACGGTCACCACGGCTACCCCTCCTACCCGCCCTCGGGTACACCAACCGCGGCTGGGGCGCAGTGCCCAAGCTGCGGCGCGCTGACCGCGGCCGCTGCGCGCTTCTGCCAGCAATGCGGCACAGCCCTCGTCGCCGCCGCATGCCCGACGTGCGGCGCGTCAATGCCGCCCGGGGCGAAATTCTGCGGCAGCTGCGGCCGGCCCCGGGCCGGCAGCGAGGGCACGAAAGCATGATTGGGGGTCCGGATGCATCCTGGTTGGAAGGTGCTGACGACTCCCCGCGTTGGCGGCGGGTGCCGTGGCCGTCGATACCGGTACTGACGCTGGCTCTCGGCCTGACGGTCTTCACGCTTACGCGCGTCACACTGGGCGTGCTGGCCGGCGCAGACGCGATGCCATGGCGCGACTGGCCGCCCGCCCTGCTGAAAGGCCTCTGGTTCGACCTGGCGGTGCTGGCGGTGATGTTGGCCCCTGTTTGGCTCTACGAAGCGCTGCTTCCCACGCAATGGCGGATCTCCCGGCCCCATCGCATCCTGCGCTTTGTGTGGCTCTGGTTCTCGCTGGCGGTCTTCCTGTTGGAAGCCGCCGCGGAAATCGTCTTCTGGGGTGAGTTTTCGACGCGCTTCAACTTCATCGCGGTTGACTACCTGCTCTATACCCACGAAGTACTCGGCAACATTCGCGAGTCCTACCCCGTGACCGGGATTCTCGCCTTCATAGCGGTGAGTGCGCTGGCGGCGACCTACGCCTTGCGCGCCGTGCTCTCCCGCTGTGACCTCGCCGCGCCATCAGGCGGCACGCGCTGGAGGTATCTCGGCGCGGCGCTCCTCATGCCCGCACTGAGCCTCGCCGCGGCCGACCTGGACCAGATGCAGGGTTCCGGTAACGCCTACGCCGACGAACTGGGGGGCAACGGGCTGTTCACCCTCGCAGCGGCCATGCGACGCAACGAGCTCGACTACGACAGGAATTACCTGACGCTGCCTCAAGAGAGGGCAGAGGCGGCGCTGCGACGTGCGCGGGGCGGTCGAGCCGCCTCATTCGGGCAGGCAGGCGCCCCCGCTCCCGCGTCGGAAGGCACGGTGCTCCCGCCCGCCTGGATTGCCGGCACGCCCAGGCACGTGGTGCTGGTCTCGGTAGAGAGCCTGTCTGCGAGCTTCCTGGGCGCCTATGGGTCCACGACTGGCCTGACGCCCAACCTCGACCGGCTCGCCCGGGACGGGCTCAAATTCGAACATGCGTATGCCACGGGCACTCGCACCGTGCGCGGCCTGGAGGCGTTGTCGCTCGGTACACCGCCGGTGCCCGGGCAGGCCATCGTGCGGCGGCCGAACAATGACCATTTGACAACGGTGGGCGAGGTGCTGCGGCACCAGGGCTTCGCCACACTGTTCCTCTATGGAGGATACGGCTACTTCGACAACATGAATGCCTATTTCGCCGCCAACGACTACGAAGTGATCGACCGGACCGATTTTCCGGCCGAGACCATCCCCTTCGAGAACATCTGGGGCGTGGCCGACGAGGCATTGTTCGCCAATGCGCTCAGCGCGATCGACACGCAGGCTGGCACCGGCAGGCGCGTTTTCGCCCATATCATGACCACCTCCAACCATCGGCCCTACACCTATCCGGCGGGGCGCATCGACATCCCCTCGCCCGGTGGGCGCAAGGGGGCGGTCAAGTACACCGACTACGCCATCGGCAAGTTCATCGAAGAGGCGAAGCGCAAACCGTGGTTCGACGAGACCTTGTTCGTATTCGTCGCCGACCACGGTGCTTCGGTGGCGGGCAAGACCCGGCTGCCCGTCCGGGACTACCGCATCCCCCTCATATTTTACGGGCCCAGATGGGTCGCCCCTGGGGTGTTCGACCGGACTATCAGCCAGATCGACTTGCCCCCGAGTCTGCTGGACATCCTGGGCGTGGACGGAGCGACCGGCTTCTTCGGCCAGTCGTTCGTGCGGGGAATGCCGGCCGACGAACGGGCATTCGTCAGCAACTATCAGGAACTGGGATATCTGAAGAACGGCGTGCTGACGGTGCTGTCGCCCAAACGGAGGGTCGAGGCTTTTGCCATTGATCCCCGCACCCTTGCCGCTACGCCTGCCAAGATCGACCCGGCCTTGGTGGAGGAGGCCGTTGCGTATTATCAGACCGCATCCCGCAAGTTCCGGCAAGGCGGATTCAAATCACCCCATCACGCCGAACCGTCGGTGTTGTCGCAAAATCGGAACCCCCCGGAGACATAACGCCGATGGAACTGCGACAACAAGCAACGGAGGACCGGTCGCGCCTTCGGGAACAGGCCGTGACCCTCCATGCGCTCGCCATGGCCGTCAGCGGCATGCTCATCGTCGCGATGAATCGCTACACGTCCGCGGATCTCGCCCTGAGCCGCGTGTTCTTCGACGATGCGAATCGGGTGTTTTCGTGGCGCCATGACCCGCTGTGGTCCCTTGTGCTGCACGACGGCCTCAAGCTGCTCGTGACAGCGGCATGGCTCGTCGTTTTCTCGCTTGCAGTCGCAGCATGGCGATCACGCCATTCTGGCCGGCTTGCGAGCTGGCGGCACGAGTTGAGCTTTGTTGCCGCAGTATCCCTTGCCAGTGCACTTGCCGTGACCTTGATAAAGGGCCAATCCATGCACAGTTGCCCGTGGAGCCTGGCGGAATTCGGCGGTACGGGTACCTACTTCCGCCTGTTCGACCCGGCGCCACCCAGCCCGGGCCCTGGGCGGTGCCTGCCAAGCGGGCATGCGTCTGTCGGATTCATGTGGATCGCTGCCTATTTCGCATTGCGTGTCCGCCGGCCCGCGCTCGCCCGCGTGAGCCTTCTTGCGTCGCTCCTGCTCGGCCTGCTGGCTGGCTTTGCACAAGTGGTGCGAGGGGCTCACTTCGCGTCCCACGTGCTGCTCACGGCCTGGATTTGCTGGTGTGTCGCGCTGATTGGCGATCTTGCCTGCCGCTCACTGCGAGGCCGGCGGGCAGCCAGGCTGACGAGCGAGGGAAGAAATCAACCCCGCCTCGGGGATGCCCGCGAGGCGGCGGCTGGCGTGCCCGGGGGGCGAAATGAAGGATGAAGAGGGAAACGCGGCCATGACGCCGATGATGGGCGAACTCCTGCGGTCCATCCGGCGGGGCGACAGTCAGGGCGCACAGGCGCTGCTCCTGACGGACGTCGAGTTGAACTGGCTCGACGAAAACGGGTGCAGCCCGTTTTTCTACGCGATCCACGGAAGGCACTTCGACGTCGCCGCGAAACTGCTGGAGCGCGGTGCAGACGTCGATCTTCCCGGCCGCCATGGCTGGACACCGTTGTTCTGGGCAGCCTTCAATGGCCGCGCCGATATCGTCGCCTTTCTCGTCGCCCACGGCGCCGACGCGAACGTTCCCACCCATGACGGGGACTCACCCCTGTTCCTGGCTGCCTACAAGGGATACTCGGAAATCGTCCGGTTGCTGCTGCTGGCTGGCGGCGCGCATTGCGACGCGGTCGGGCCGGAAGGTCGCAACGCCTTGTGGGTCGCACGGGCAAGAGGCCATAGAGAGATCGTGAAGCTGCTGGCGGCCTGTTCTTCGCCGGAGTCTCCAACTTCGGGCCGCCATTGATTCCAGCCTGGTGCCGCTATGAATACCGAAAAGCTCGTACTCGATCTCGCCGTCGTCCTGCCCCACATCCCGGACGAGCAGGACACCTGCGTCGAGCGCCTGGTCTCCCTTCTTCAGGACAAGGGCATGGCCCGGGCGCACGTCGTGCGCGAAGACGGCAAGGGGCGCCTGTGCCTGCACTACGATCCCGAGCGCTTCAGCCTGGCCGAAGTGCGCCGGCTGGCGGCAGTGGCCGGCGCGGCGCTCGGCAAGCGTTACGCGCACGAGAGCCTGCGCGTCGACGGCATGGACTGCGCCACGTGCGCGGAGGTCATCGAGCACGCGCTTACCCGCCTCGACGGCGTGCTGGAGGCCAAGGTGAGCTACGCCGCCGAGCGCCTGCGCCTGGAATACGACAGCGAGAAGACCTCGCGCCGGGCGGTCGAGCGCCGCCTCGCGGCGCTGGGCTACCGCATCGTGGCGGATGAAGCCCGCGTCAGCAGGTGGGCCGAGCATCGGGAGATGGTGCTCAGCCTTGCCGCGGGCGCGCTGCTGCTGGCCGGCTGGCTCGGCTCGCTGGCCGGTGCGCCGCCTGCCGTGTCGCTCGGGCTCTACTGGGCGGCGTATGCGTTCGGCGGCTTGTTCACGTTGCGCGATGCCGTGCAAAGCCTGCGTGTGGGGCGCTTCGACATCGACACCTTGATGCTGGTCGCCGCCGCCGGCGCCGCCGTCCTGGGCGAGTGGGCCGAGGGCGCCCTGCTGCTGTTCCTGTTCAGCCTCGGGCACGCGCTCGAGCATCGGGCCATGGACCGGGCGCGCCGGGCCATCGAGGCCCTGGCCGACTTGGCACCCAAGACGGCGCTCGTCCGGCGCGACGGCGCCGAGGTCGAAGTGCCGGTGCAGGAGCTGCTGCGCGGCGACCGGGTCATCGTCAAGCCAGGCCAGCGCCTGCCGGCCGACGGCAAGGTCGCCGAGGGCAACTCGGCCGTAGACCAATCGCCCGTGACCGGCGAATCGGTGCCGGTGGACAAGAGCGCCGGCGACGCCGTCTTCGCCGGCACGGTCAATGGCGAGGGCGTGCTGGAGGTGGAAGTGACCCGGCTTGCCACGGAAAGCACGCTGGCGCGCATGGTGCGGCTGGTCTCCGAGGCTCAGACACAGAAGTCACCGACCCAACTGTTCACCGACCGCTTCGAGCGCGTCTTCGTGCCGGCGGTGCTGATCGGCGCCGGCCTGCTGATCGCGCTGCCGCCGCTGCTCGGCTTCCCCTTCGCCGATTCCTTCTACCGCGCCATGGCGGTGCTGGTGGCGGCCTCGCCCTGCGCGCTCGCTATCGGCACGCCCGCCGCGGTCCTGTCGGCAGTGGCCCGGGCTGCCCGGGATGGCGTGCTCATCAAAGGCGGCGCCCACCTGGAGAATCTTGGCCGGCTCACCGCCATCGCCTTCGACAAGACCGGCACCATCACGGCGGGGCGGCCGCGCCTGACGGACATCGTGGCCTTCGACCTGCCCGAGAGCGAACTGCTGGCGCTGGCGGCGGCGGTAGAGAGCCGCAGCGGCCATCCCCTGGCCCAGGCCATCGTCACCGCGGCCCGAGAGCGGGGTCTGCGCTGGCAGGACGCGTCGGACGCAGAGGCGGTCACCGGCAAGGGCATGCGCGCGCGCCTGGGCGGGCGGCGCATCGAGATCGGCAACCTCAAGCTGTTCGCGGGCGAGGCGGTAGACGCGGACATCGCGGCGCAGGTGGAGCGGCTGGAAACGCTTGGGCGCACCACCATGCTGGTGCGAGTAGATGGCCGCTACGCCGGCCTCCTCGGCCTCATGGATACGCCGCGCCCCGGCGTCGGCGAGATGCTGGCGCGATTGCGCGCGCTGGGTATCGTCAAGACCGTCATGCTGACCGGCGACAACGAGCGCGTGGCGCGCGCCGTGGCGCAGGCGGTGGGCCTGAGCGAAGTGCGGGCGAGCCTGCTGCCCGAGGACAAGGTGGCCGCCATGGCCCGCCTGGTCGAGGAGCACGGGCTGGCGGCCATGGTGGGCGACGGGGTCAACG
The DNA here is from genome assembly GCA_049320945.1 of Pseudomonadota bacterium. GTDB lineage: Bacteria > Pseudomonadota > Gammaproteobacteria > Burkholderiales > Rhodocyclaceae > DYIB01. The sequence continues at coordinate 4,699 of JBMOQT010000013.1, read as the reverse complement.
ACGCCCCGGCGCTCGCCCGCGCCACGGTAGGCATCGCCATGGGCGGTGCCGGCAGCGACGTGGCGCTGGAGACCGCGGATGTCGCCCTGATGAGTGACGAACTCGCCAAGCTGCCCTTCGCCGTCGCCCTGAGCCGCGCCGCCCGCGCAGTCATCCGCCAGAACCTGTTCATCTCGCTGGGTGTGGTCGCCTTGCTGATCCCGGCCACGCTGTCCGGATGGGCCGGGATCGGTGTCGCGGTGCTCATCCATGAAGGGTCGACGATCGTCGTCGTCCTCAATGCGCTGCGATTGCTCACCTATCATGGAGAGTAGAAAGGCGGATTGAGCAACAAGTGGGTCGTCATTTGCAAGGGTGTCCATGATCAGACGGAGCCTCTTTGTCTTCTTGATGTTCATCCTGCCGCTCCAGGGCTGTCCGGGCAGCAGCGAGCGCGTATTGCCAGCACGAGCAGGGTGTCTCTGCACAGCACTTCGGCCACCACGATCATCGGCATCAGGCGTGATCGGCCGACAGCAAGGACGGCGCGGGGAAATCGGGCTCTGCTGCCTCACGCCGACTGCGGTGTCTGCCATCTGAATTGCCCCGCGCTCCATCGGCCTTATCCGTCTTCCTCGTTCTTCCCGGCGCCTTCGTCGCCGTCGATCCGCCACATACCTTACCGTCCGTGTTTCCCGAAGGTCCCGAACGGCCCAAGTGGGTGTTGGCCGCATAGCGCGGCGGGACTCGGCTCTCTGTTTCTGTAAGCAGTTACCTGAGCGTCGGTCGCCCTCGCACCGAATTCCCCTGGTATGTGGACTATTTCGGGCAGGAGGTATGCCGCCAGGCTATGCGCGTGGTGTACTGGATGCCGAAGGGCTTGCGATCGTTTCGCTGACTCTCTCCGGCAAGGACTTGGATCAGGTCTCCAGCTTCGAATACCGAGTACGAGAGACAGCCGCCGCGTCAGGCGAAAAGGTAAAGCGAAGCCCCTACTTTCATTCAGCACGACGCATAAGACACGGAGACCAACCAGAAGCTGGGGCATTGCCGTCGGTGAGTCGCCCTGGGTGTTGTCATCCCATGAGCGCCGGAGTGACAGCGATGACCATGGACCCAATTGGCGTGCATCCGCCGGCCCGCTATCCGCGCACGGCCGCCCAGTGGGAAAGGGTGGCGGCCGTCCTCAACCACCGCCTGTTCTACGTCTTCATGGTGCTGGTGACGGTCGCTGGCTACCTCACTTCCTCCTTCAGCAAGTACGGCCAGAAACTCTTCGGCATTCCACTGCCGCATTGGGGATGGAAGGACGCGGCGCCTGTGGTTGGACAAGGACGGCATATTCCAGCGCATGGTCACGGACCGTGAGGTGACGATCGAGAAAGTACGCGCGTTTGTCAGCAACCCGAATCTGGTCGGAGGGCGCTTCCTCGGGAAGTACACCATCGCTACGACCTCGGGGACTACCGGAACGCCCGGAATCTTTGTCCTGGATGATCACGCGATGAAGGTGACCGATGCCATCGCCCTACACACTTTGCGCGACTGGCTGGGGTTCGGTGGCCTCATTAGGCTCCTGGTCGGGGGTCGGCGCATGGCCATGACGATTGCGCCCGGCCATTCCGCTACAGCCGTGGCCGCAGCCCGCTTGCGCCAGTCCGCGTCGGGCCGCAAGAGAACCTTGGCGCTGCCTGTGCATGCACCGCTGTCGAAACTGGTTCGTCAGCTCAATGCATTCCGTCCAGCCCTGTTCGCGCCGTACCCCAGCATCGCCAAGCTCCTGGCCGACGAGCAGGAAGCGGGCAGGCTCGATATCCGCCCCATGCTGATGCCGCTGGCCGCCGAAGGCTTGCCGATCGGCGAGTACGATCGGATCGCCACAGCGTTCGATACCAAGGTCGGCAACAGCTACGCCGCCACCGAATGCCCTTTCCTCAGTTCTGACTGCAAGTATGGGTGGCTTCACGTCAACAGAATGAACGGGCTTCACACGACAAGCGCCACGACGATCCGATTCGCGGCCGGCATCCAAGTCGGGAAATCCGAGTTGAAAGGACCCGCACGATGATGTTGGACTACGGGATGGGATGGCATTGGTGGGGGCTGGGTCGGGATGGCCCTGTTCTGGCTGGTCCTCCTTCTGGTCGTGCTGGCTGCGGCCAAGTACCTGTTCTTCAGCTCCGCGCGGTCCGGCAGTGCGCAAAAGGAAACCGGCAAGGCGGCGCTGGACTATCTGGACGAGTCGTACGCTAAGGGCGAGATCTCCCGTGACGAGTTTCTGCAGAAGTGCGAGGATCTGAAGCGCAAGTGATGGCTCTCTGCGGGTCATCGAGTGTGTGTTGGTAACCATGAGGAGAAGCGACATGAAGAAGATGATCTTGACCGCTGCGTTGTCCGCCGTCGCGTTTACCGCCATGCCTGTTCTGGCTCAGCCTGCGGCCGCCCCCGACAAGGGCGCCCAGGCGAAGCCCCAGCCGCCCAACGTCCAGGAGTTCGACAAGCAGATGGCGCAGGTGCAGGAGAACATGAAGAAGATGCATGAGCAGATGGAAAAGATCCGCCAGACCCAGGATCCGCAGGCGCGGCAGAAACTGCTTCAGGATCACTGGGCGACCATGCAGAACAACATGCAGATGATGCACGGCATGTGGGGGCCGGGTGGCGGAATGGGCTGCTGCATGGGCGGCCCGGGAATGGGACCCGGCATGATGATGGGCGGGCCGATGATGGGGTGGGGCCACGTGGGCGGCTACTACTCCAAGCTCACCCCGGAGCAGATGAAGCAGCGCCAGTACATGATAGATCAATACATGGGCATGCAGCAGATGATGATGGACCACATGATGCAGCACCAGCAGTACATGTGGATGCGGTGATATTTGTTCACACGGCATCCATGCCGCGATTGCGCGCAAACCCTGGAGCGACTACACTGTTACCCGTGGTCAAACGATTTTTCCTCGTCCTCTTGATGCTGATGCTGCCGCTCCAGGCCGCCTGGGCGGCGGCGAGCGCCTATTGCCAGCACGAGCAGGGCGCGGCCGTGCAGCACTTCGGGCACCACGCGCATCAGCATCAAGCCTCCGACAAGAGCGACCCGGGCGGCGGCCCCGCCTCGTCCTTCCACGCCGACTGCGCGTTCTGCCATCTCGGCGTCGTCGGGGCAGTCCCCTCGTCGCTCGACGTCCCGGCGTCTCCGCCGGCCTTCCCGGCCGTTCTGGCGGAAAACGCCTTCTTCCCTTCCATCTGCCTCGAAGGCCCCGAGCGCCCCAAGTGGGCCGCCGCCGTCTGATCCGGCGGGTCGCTCTAGGCTTCTAGCTTCCCATTGCGGTTCTGCCTGCGTGTGCAGGCTCGCGCGTCCCGTCGGATTTCTCCCCGTTCCTTCAATCGGAGATACGACGCGACATGCTTTCGAACAACCATTACCTTTGCGCGCGGCTGGCCCGCCTGGCCGCAGCCCTGGCCCTCGCGACGGCTGCGCTGGCCGCCCGGGCGGATGCCCCGCCCTTGACCCTGGAACGGGCCTGGCAACTCGCGGAAGAAGCCAATCCCACCCTCAAGGCGGCTCAAGCCGGCGTGTCCACCGCCGAGGGGCAGCTTGCCGACGCCCGTGGCCTGCTCTGGAACAACCCCCAACTCGCAGCCGAGCGCTCCCGCCGTAGCGTTCCCTTGCCGGCGCAGGGCAACGACATCCAGCGCGAATGGCGCGCCGAGATCTCGCAGACGCTGGAGATCGCCGGCCAGCACGGCTATCGCTGGGGGGCGGCCGAGCAGGATCTGTCGGCGCTCAAGGAGCAGGTCGAGGAGACGCGCCGACAAGTGCGCGCCGAGGTCGAGCAGAAGTTCGTGCGTGTGCTGGCGCTCCAAACCCGCGCCACCACCGAAGCCGAGCTCGTCGGCCTGATCCGGGATGCCGCGGGCGCGGCAAGAAAACGCTTCGAGGCGGGCGAGGACACGAAGCTGGATGCCAATCTCGCCGAAGTGGAACTGGGGCGTGCGGAGAGCCAACTGGCGGCAGCGCGCGAACAGCTCATCGCAGCCCGCGCCGAGCTCGCCGCCACGCTGCAACTGCCGGCCGAGGCGCTGCCGGAAGCGCAAGGCGTGCTCTCTGCGGAGACGGCAGTTCCCTACACCCTGGAACAACTGCTCGCCTCGGCCGCCAGCCGGCCCCGGCTGCGTGCCCTGGAGCACCAGGAGGAGGCTGCCCGCAATCGCCTCGGCCTCGAACGCGCCGCGGCGTATCCGGACGTGACCGTCGGCCTCTTCGCCGGCCGCGAGGGACCGGGCGACGTGCGCGAGCGTATCACGGGGCTCTCCGTGTCGGTGCCGCTGCCGCTGTTTCGCCGTAATGCTTTCGGCATTGGAAAGGCCACGACCGAGCTCACGCAGACCCAGATCGAGCGGCAGGCTGCCTTCCGCGACACGCGGGCGAGCGTGGGCGCCCTGTGGCAGCGGCTGGAGAGCCTGCGGGGACGGGTGAAGCGGCTGGAGCAACTCGTCCTGCAACGCCTGCAGGAAAACCAGCGCCTGTCCGCCGCCGCCTACCGCGCCGGCGAGATCAGCCTCACCCAGTTGCTGCTCGCCGCCCGCCAGGTCCTGGATACCCGCCGCGAGGTGCTGGAAGCCACGACCGAGCTCGCCCTGACACGCGTCGAGCTGGAACAGGCGGCAGGCTGGAGCGCACGGCAATGAGACGCGCAGTGAAGCCTTCCGACCATTC